>DASWWL010000068.1:0-15210 GCA_036400975.1 Novosphingobium sp.
CTTCTCCTTCATGTAGGGCAGGCAAGCGACCATGAAAGCCCAGGTGCCATAGGGGCCGGACTTGAAGATCTGATCCATTTCGTCCCAGGTCCAGTCCTCGATCGGGTGCGGCGCGAACATGATCTGCGCGTTGTTGACCAGGATATCGACAGTGCCCCATTTCTCGACGACCTTGGCGACCGCCGCCTTGATGTCGGCTTCCTGACAGACGTCGCAAGCGATGGGCAGGGCCTCTCCGCCCAAAGCCTCGATCTCCCTGGCGGTTTCGACGCAGCCGTCGTAGCTGCGCGCAAGCACGGCGACCTTTGCGCCTTCCTTGGCGAGCGCGAAGGCCTCGCCCTTGCCCAATCCCTTGCTGGCGCCGGTTACGATGGCGACCTTGCCGTCCAGAATACCCATGTCATCCTCTCCATTATGATTGCCGATCATGACGCGATCGAGGGAACGATGATAATCATCGAGATCCGATCCGGCGGCGAAGCCGGATTTCGCCTGTCATGGGCAAAGGGCTCCCTGATCCATTTGCCAGCGTCAAGGCTGGCGTCCGCCAAGTGAGACAGTTGTATGGTATTCGTACCAGGCGCGTTGAGAGACAGGTGTTCAGCAGCGCGGGCCGCGCTTGGTAAAACCGGGTCGCTTCGGTAAGCGGTCGTGAAAGGGAGAATGACGATGTCCGAAGCCGAAGCCGCGAACCTGGGCGAAAGAGAACAGGCGAACGTCGCGATCGTGCGTGGCTTCATCGAAACGATGGGCAAGCTAGATCCCGAAATCCGCTATCATCGCTACATGGCGGATAACTGCCGGATCCGCTGGGAATCGGCATCGGACTCCCAAGTGCAGTGGGAAGAAAGCAAGGTCATCGTCGGCCCGGCGGCCGCCGCCGCCGGCGCGCGCAAGTATGTCGATCTCGACCTGATCTATGAACCGAAGATCGAGGATATCTACGCGACGGGCCCGGTCGTCGTCGCGCGACGCACCGATACGCTGATCAAGCCCGGCGCGCCGGAGCGCAAGGCCACGGCGATCGGCGTGTTCATCGTCAAGGATGGCAAGATCGCCGAGTGGGTCGACTACTTAGGCTGATCGGGCGGCGGGAAGTCCATCCGCTCCCACAGTTCCAGCTTCACGCCGTCGGGATCGGTACAGAACACCATCGGCCCGTCGGGCGTATCGAGCTTCCCCGCCGGATCGCCGCCGCCGCCATGCTCGCGGATGCGGGCGATCGCTTCGTCCAGGTTCTCGACCAGGAAGCTGAGGTGGTGCAATCCCGCCGCGCCGCCCGCGCCGGCAGTCTCGTCCACGCCGTTCGCGGTCAGTTCGATCATGAAGTCGCCGCGCGTCAGGAATTCCACCGGTTTGCGCCGGGATGCCGGTGCAGTCAGGCCTTCGATCTTCGTCCCCGCGCCTACCGTGCGGTAATGCTCGAAATCGAGCGCGGAAGTATAGAAGCGGACCGCGCGATCGATATCGCGTGTTGCCAGGCCGACGTGAAAGAATATGGGGCTTGCGGGCCGGGCCATTACGTCTCTCCTTGTGCTCCTGGTCGTCGCCGCGCAGTGTCGCAGAGCGGACGGGGCGGCTTCAAGCAGGACGGGCAATGATCGCTCGGGCGGTGCAGTTCCGGACGGGATAGTCCGTCGCGGGTCCGCCGCCTGCATCTGGAGATTTGCTTCATGTCGCTTCCGATCAGCATTGCAGAACGCCTCACTTTACCGGTCATGGTCGCGCCCATGTTCCTGGTGAGCAGCGTCGATCTTGCTGTGGCGTCGTGCCTGCAGGGCTTCGTCGGCAGCCTGACGCGCAACCATTGCTCCAGCGATGAGGAGTTCGACGGACAGCTCGCCACGGTCCGGGCCGCGCTGGATCGGGCAGCAGACACCGAGCATGGCCGGATCATCGGGCCGCTCGCAGCCAATATCTCCATTCGCACGGATCGCGTGACATGGATGAACGCGCTTGATGCCTGCCGGCGGCATGGCGTGGACATCATCGTCACCGCCAGCGGCGATCCCGCCGACGCTTCGCGGCTGGTCCACGAGTGGGGCGGGCGCATCTTCCATGACGTGACCTCGCTACGGTTCGCGGAAAAGGCGATCGCGGCGGGCGTCGATGGCCTCGTCGCGATCGGCGCGGGCGGCGGCGGGCATTCCGGCACGCTGAGCCACCTCGTCTTCGTGCCGCAGCTTCGCCGGATGTTCGAAGGGGTGATCGTCATGGCCGGCGCGGTGGCGAACGGCGCGGCGATCCGCGCGGCGGAAGTGCTGGGCGCGGACCTTGCCTACATGGGCACGCGCTTCATCGCGGCGGAGGAATCCGGCGCTCCGCCGGAATACAAGCGCATGCTCGTCGATCAGACGCCCGCAGATCTCGTCTACACCGCCAGCGTCAACGGTGTACCGGCGATGTGGCTCAAGGAGTCGCTCCGCAGCCACGGCCTCGATCCGGACGACCTGCCGATCCCGGCGGCGCGCGGCATCGGTCATCTGCCGCCCGGCGTGGAGCCGTGGAAGAACCTGTTCAGCGCGGGACAGGGCATCGGCTTCGTGGAGGAAATCCTGCCCGTCGATGAGATCGCTCAAACGCTCCGTGCCGAATACGATCTCGCGTGCCAGGTGTCGTCGTGGCGCCCTGTCGGCAGGTGATGTGGATTTCGCCGTGGCGGGGATGGTGCCGCTTACGTGACTCGAACACGTGACCCCATCATTACGAATGATGTGCTCTACCAACTGAGCTAAAGCGGCCTGCCCTCGGCAGGGGGCGGCGTTTACCGGCGGGGGGGCTGCTGTGCAAGTGGAGATTGGATACGGGAGGATCGGGGGAATCTTACCGGCGTCAGGCGCACTTCGCTTCGGCGCGAGCTTGCTGTAGCAACGCGGGCCATGTCAGGCTTCCTCTTCGCCTTCCTTGCCGTACTGCTCGCCTGCGTCGGCGCGCGCGATCTTTCGGCGGTGGCGGGGTTGGTCGAGCGGCAGGGCGCGCGGCCGGGGGTGCTCGTCACCGGGATCGCCAGCAGCATCGCCACCGCCGTCATCACGGCCTGGGCGGCCTCGTTCGTCGCGCCGATGCTCGCGGCCGACGCGCGCACGGTGCTGGGCGCGATGGCGCTGGCATTCGCCGGCGGGGAATCGCTGCTCCTGTCCGGGCGACTGCGCAAGCCCGAGGAGCCGACGCTGTCGCTCGGTGCGCTGGCGCTGGTGCTGCTTGCCCGGCAACTTACCGATGCCGCGCGCTTCCTCGTCTTCGGTATCGCGGTCGCGACGGGCGCGCCGGTTGCGGCGGGGATGGGAGGCGCGTTCGGCGGCGCGGCGGGGATCGCGCTCGCCTGGATGGCGCCCATGGCGGCGAATGATGCGCGCATAGGCATGATCCGTCGGGCAATCGGAATCGTTCTGCTGGGTGTCGCGCTGTATGTTGTATTGCGCGGATTGGGACGTGCGTGAACTCTCCCGCCGCGTTGCGGAGCATGCTAGCTTCGTCCGATGGCCAATATAGAGATTGTCGAGAATACGGATGACTCCGCCGTCGCCCGCTGGATCGAGGCGCGCCTTGCCGGGGCGCTGGTAGCGATGGAAGGCGGGGTGGCGATCTCGGTTCCGGGCGGCACCACGCCGTTTCCCATTCTCGCTGAACTGGCCCGAGCACCGCTCGACTGGGCGCGTATCACCGTCTGGCCGGGGGACGACCGGGTCGTCGAGGAAAACCATCCCGCCAGCAATGTCGGTCGTATCCGCGCTCTGCTGGAGCAGGTCGGAGCGCGAGTGGTGGCGCTGGCCGAATATGCCGCGCCGCCGCATTTCGCGCTGGTGTGGCTGGGCATGGGCAGTGACGGGCATATCGCCTCGCTGTTTCCCAACACGAATCCGCGCATCGACGATCCTCTACCGCTTCGCAGGCTGACCCCCGATCCGCTGCCTCCCGAGGCGCCGTTCGACCGCCTGAGCTTGACGATCCCCGCCCTGCTGGACAGCGACGCCCTGTTGTTCGTGATCCGGGGCGCGGACAAGCGCGCGGTGTTCGAGGATGCGGCAGCGGAACGCAACGACCTACCGGTCGCGCGGCTGCTGCGTGCCGCCAGTCAGCCGGTGACATGTTTCGCCTGATCCCGCCGGCGCTGCACCGCGGCCTCTTCAGGCTGGCGCATGTGTTGCGCCGTTGCTGGTGGCGCATCCGCAAACCCCGGCTCCACGGATGCCGCGTGCTGGCCTTCGATGCGCAAGGACGCGTGCTGCTCGTCCGGCACAGCTATGGCTCGGGCAAGTGGATGCCTCCCGGCGGCGGGATCGGGCGGAGCGAAAGCCCGATAACGGCCGCCCTGCGCGAGCTTCGTGAGGAGACCGGCTGCGCCCTGCAGGACGCAATGGAGATCGCCGAAGTGGAGGAGCGGCTGCACGGCGCCGGAAACCGCGTTCATGTCATCGCCGGGGGAACCCGTGATGCGCCCTGCCCCGACGGGCGGGAGATCATCGAGGCGCGGTTCTTCGCGCCCGATGCGCTGCCGGCGGAGATGCCTGCGCATCTGGCGGCGGATCTGCCCGAATGGATCAGAGCAGCAAAAGCTGTCCGTCGCTAGCGTCAGCGTCTGCCTCGGCGCGTTCTCCTTCGAGCCCCGACAGGGTCAGGCCCATGAGCCGAACCGGCTGGGGCAGCGGCAGGGCTTCGTCGAGCAGGATATGGCCGAGCCGAGCGAACTCCTGCTTGTCGGAGACCGACTGTGGTTGCGACTTCGCGCGGGTGTGGGTCGTGAAATCGATGTGCTTCAGCTTCAGTGTCACGGTGCGGCCCCTGGCTTCCGCGCGTTCGATACGGTCCCACACGATGTCGATGATGGCGTCGAGCGCCTCGCGCAGAGCAGCGCCCGAAGACAGATCGCGGTCGAAGGTGCGTTCTCCGCCCAATGACTTGCGCGCGCGGTGAGCGCTCACGCGGCGCAAGTCGATGCCCCGGGCGGCACGGTAGAGGTAGTCAGCCATCGCGCCGAAATTCGCGCGCAGGAAGGCGATGTCCCTGGCTGCGAGGTCCGCGCCGGTTTCGATCCCCAGCTTCGCCATCTTCTCGGCCCCGCGCGGGCCGACGCCATGAAAGCGACGGATGGGAAGACCCGCGACGAAAGCCGCACCTTCGCCGGGTCTGACCACGCAGATCCCGTCGGGCTTGTTCTGGTCGCTGGCGATCTTGGCGAGGAACTTGTTGTACGAAACCCCGGCGCTGGCCGTGAGACCACCCGTCTCGTCGCGAACGCGCGCGCGGATCAACTCGGCGATGCGAATGGCCGAGCCTATGCCCTTGAGGTCGTTGGTGACGTCGAGATAGGCCTCGTCCAGCGAGAGCGGTTCGACCTGCGGGGTATATTCGTGGAAGATCGCGCGGATCTGCCGCGAGACCTCGCGATAGACGTCAAAGCGAGCCTTGCGGAAGATCAGGTCCGGGCAAAGCCGCGCCGCGCGGACCGAGGGCATGGCCGATCGCACGCCGAAACGCCTCGCCTCATAGCTCGCCGCCGCGACGACGCCGCGCTCGGACGAGCCGCCGACCGCCACGGGCTTGCCGCGCAGCGACGGGTCGTCGCGCTGCTCCACGCTGGCGAAGAAGGCGTCCATGTCGATATGGATGATCTTCCTCAGGCCGATGGCTGCTTCGTCGTCATCACTGGGATCGGCGGAAACCATACGCCGATCCTAGCATTGAACTCTGCCCGGCGCGCCGGTCTGATTGCCGTTCCGATTTGCGCCCGGGACGTGGTGCATTCTGCACTGGCCATCGCGCTCGCCATCCCCCAAGAACCATGCATGTCCTTTCCCCAAACCGAAAAATCCTTTGCCATGGGCGAGCGTGAGCTCGTTTGCATGGTCGCGATGCTGCAGGCTTTGCAAGCGGTCGCAATCGACGCGATGCTGCCCGCGCTCGGCGTGATGTCGCACGATCTCGGCGTCGGCGATTCGAACCAGCGCCAGTTCGTGATTGGCGTGTTCCTGCTCGCCAGCGGGCTTGGTTCCCTGTTTCCCGGCGCGTTCGCCGATCGCTTCGGCCGGCGGCCGGTCATGCTCGCCTGCCTTGCCGGATATCTCGTGTTCAGCCTGGCGGCAGCGCTCGTGCGGGATTTCAACGCGCTGCTGCTCATGCGCTTCTGTGCGGGGTTCACCACCGCCGGCCTTGTCGTGACGAGTTCCGCGATCATCCGCGACCGCTTCTCGGGCGATCGCATGGCGCGGTTGCAATCGATGGTCGGCGTGGTGTTCATGGCGGTGCCGATGATCGCGCCCAGCCTGGGTCAGGGCGTGCTGCTGTTCGCCGGCTGGCGCTGGATCTTCGGGATCATGGCGGGGCTTGGCGCGGTCGTGAGCATCTGGGTTTACTTCCGGCTGCCCGAGACGCTGCATCCCGAATATCGGCAATCGATCAGTCTGGGGCCGGTGTTCAGCAACATGGGGACGGCATTGTTCAACCGTTCGGCGGTGGGTTACGTCTTCGGCATGGCCTTCGTGCAGGGGGCACTGTTCGCCTATATCAATTCCTGCCAGCAACTCGTCGCCGAGCATTTCGGCGCGGGCGAGGCTTTCCCGCTGATCTTCGCGGCGATGGCGCTGGCGATGGCGGCGGCCAATCTCACCAATTCGCGTATCGTCGAGCGTTTCGGCGCGCGGCGCGTATCGCATACGGCTGTGCTCGCCTATATCGGCCTTGCCGCTCTGCAATTGTACCTCGCGTCCAGCGGGCACCAGACGATCTGGCAGTTCGTGCCGGTGATGACGCTGAACCTTTGCCTGATGGGCTTCATCGGCGCGAACTTCAGCTCGATCGCGCTGCAGCCATTCGCGCGGATCGCCGGTGCGGCGGCCTCGCTCCAGCTCTTCGTGCGCATGGTGCTGGCATCGGTCATCGGCGCGCTGGTGGGGCAGGCCTATGATGGAACAGCGGTGCCGCTGGCGCTGACGCTGTGCGTGGTGGGTGTCCTGACCTTGCTGCTGGTCCTGTTCAGCGAGCGGGGACGGCTGTTCCGCCGACTCCACGGGCAAGTCGCGCAGGCGTGAGCGGGCGCTTCGACCTCGCGGTGATCGGCGGCGGCGTCAACGGCGCCGGCATCGCGCGGGATGCTGCGGGGCGCGGCGCTTCGGTGCTGCTGCTGGAGGCGGGCGACCTGGCTGGAGGCACATCCTCGGCCTCGACCAAGTTGATCCACGGCGGCTTGCGCTATCTCGAGCACTACGAGTTCGCGCTGGTGCGAGAGGCGCTGGCGGAGCGCGAGACGCTGTGGGGCATCGCGCCGCATGTGATTCATCCGATGCGTTTCGTGCTGCCTTATGCGAAAGGCTTACGCCCGGCATGGCTGCTGCGGCTGGGGTTGTTCCTCTACGATCACATCGGCGGACGGCGCAAGCTGCCCAAGACGCGGACGGTGGACCTGGCGCGCCATCCGGCGGGCGCGCCGCTCCGGTCCGGTTTCTCGCGCGGGTTCGAATATTCCGACGGCTGGGTAGACGATGCCCGGCTGGTCGTACTCAACGCGCGCGACGCGGCGGATCGCGGCGCGCATGTGTTCACCCGCACGCCGGTCATCGCCGCGCGGCGCGACAGTATGGGGTGGGCGCTGGATACCCCCATGGGCACGTTCCATGCAGGCGCGCTGGTCAACGCGGCGGGCCCGGCCGTGCTCGACGTGCTGCGGCTCGCGGGCGAGGCGCCCGACTATCGGATGCGGCTGGTGCGCGGATCGCATATCGTCGTGCCGAAGCTGTTCGATCATGCTTATGCCTACTTCTTCCAGCTTGCCGACGGTCGTATCTTCTTCGCAATTCCCTATGAGCGCGACTTCACGCTGATCGGCACGACCGATGTCGATCATCAGGGGTCGCTGGCCGACATCCGCGCGAGCGACGAGGAGATCGCTTATCTTTGCGACGGGGTGAACCGCTACTTCGCGAAGCAGACCACGCCCGCGGACGTCGTATGGAGCTATGCCGGGGTGCGCCCGCTGATCGATGACGGTTCGGGCCGGCCCGAAGCCGCAACGCGCGGGTATCGGCTGGAACTGTCGGAACCGGACGAAGGCGCGCCGTTGCTCAGCGTCTACGGCGGCAAGATCACCACCTACCGTCATCTTGCAGAGGAAGCGGTAGATATTCTGGGAGAACGCGTTTCGGCCCTGGCGGGCGCCGGCTGGACGAAAAGGGAAACTTTGCCGGGCGGCGATTTCCCGCTCGATGGATTACCCGTTCTGGCGTCCGGCCTGCGCGCCGGTCGGCCGTTTCTATCGGAACGCGATGCCGATCGCATCGTCCGGGCCTATGGCACGCGGGCTGTGCGGTGGCTGGGAGAGGCGACGCAGCGCGATGAGCTGGGACGCGATTTCGGTGCCGGTTTGAGCCAGGCGGAAGTCGATTATCTGGTGGCGCAGGAATGGGCGCGCACGGCGCAGGACGTGTTATGGCGGCGGAGCAAGCTCGGCTTGCGGCTCGATGCGGCGCAACAGGCCGCGCTGGCGGACTATCTAGGCGGGTAGGCCGCGAGATCGCGCCGCGAGGGCTGCGGACCCGGAGTATTGGCCGGCCGGACGAAGCAGTCGGCCAGTCCCTTCGCCACGAAGCCCAGCTTCGCCGCACCGGACGTCGTCACTCGCCGATCCAGCGCCAGCACGCCGTCGCGCTCTACGCCGCGCGCGATCGCGCCATAAATGCCGGCCGCCGACAGAACCGCCCAGCGGCAACGGAAAGGCAGGCGCGCCGCGCCGATGCGGGCGGATACCTCATACTCCCGCTGCATCGCGCCGAGGCGGGCGGTGAGCTTTGCCAGCGCTTCCTTGTCCGTCATCAGCGCATCGGGGGCGATACCCGCCGCCGCCAGCCATTCGCCGGGCAGGTAGCACCGCCCCGCCGCATCGTCCTCTGCGACGTCGCGCGCGATGTTGGCGAGCTGGAAGGAAAGGCCGAGGTCGCAGGCGCGATCCAGGGTGTCGTCATCATCGGGGGCGACACCCATGACCACCGCCATCATGACACCGACCGCGCCGGCCACGTGATAGCAATAGCGCAGCATGTCGGTTTCGGTGCGGGGCCGCCATCCCGCCGCATCGAGCGCGAAGCCGGCGATGACGTCGCCGGCCATCGCTTCGGTCAGCCCCGTCTCGCGCGAAAGGAGGCCCAGCGCGTCGAAAGCCGGATTGTCCGTCGCCTCGCCCGCGAATGCCTTTACGGTCAGCGTGCGGATCGTCTCGAGCCGCTCTTTCGCGCCCGACTGATCGCCCAGCCCGCCGCCGTGGTCTTGCGCGTCGGCAAGGTCGTCGCAGGCGCGGCACCAGGCGTAGAGCAGCCAGACCCGTTCGCGCGTCTTGCGGTCGAACAGACGGCTGGCGGCAGCGAAGCTCTTCGATCCGCGCATGATCGACGCGCGCGCGTGGGCGAGGACAAGATCACGCCGGACGCGTTCCGGGAGGTTTTCACGGTCCACGTATCGATTACAGATCCTCGGCCTTCATCGAGACGATCGGCACCGGGGCTTCGTGCGCTGCCATCCGCTCCAGCAGCAGGTCCAGCTCGTGCTCCGCCATGATGATGCCCTGGTGCGCGGGACGGATGAAGCCGGTTTCTGCCATGTGGCGATTGAAGGCGAGGAGATGGTCGAAGAAGCCGAAGGCGTTGAGCAGCCCTACCGGCTTCGCGTGATAGCCGAGCTGCGCCCAGCTCACCGCCTCCCACAATTCGTCCATCGTTCCGACGCCGCCGGGAAGGGTCAGGAAGCCGTCGGCCAGTTCGGTGAAGGCGAGCTTGCGGGCGTGCATGCCTTCGACCACGCGCAACTCGGTGCAGGCGGGGTTGGCCAGTTCGGCTTCGACCAGCGCCTCGGGTATGACGCCGATAACCTCGCCGCCCGCCGCCAGCGCGCCTTCGGCCACCGCACCCATCAGCCCGAGCCTGCCGCCACCATAGACCACGCCGATGTTGCGCCGGGCCAGTTCCGCGCCGACCCACGCTGCCAGCGCGACATAGCGCGCGTCGGCAGGAGTGGCCGATCCGCAATAGACCGCAAGACGCTTCACCACAGGTCCTCCATCATCAGCTTCGCCGTCGCCTTGGCGCTGCCGACGACGCCCGGAATCCCGGCGCCCGGATGCGTGCCGGCGCCCACGAGGTAGAAGTTCCGGATCTTGTCGTCGCGGTTGTGCGGGCGCAGCCAGGCGCTCTGCGTCAGTAGCGGCTCCAGGCTGAAAGCGTTGCCCTGATAGGCGTTGAGGTCCAGCGCGAAGTCGCGCGGGGCATAGTGGAAGCTGGTGACGATGCGGTCGTGGATGTCGGGGATCAGGCGACGGCCGACCTCGTCCAGCACGCGTTTCTCGATCAGCGGGCCGACCTGTTCCCAGTCGATCGGCAGCTTGCCGAGGTTGGCGACCGGGATCAGCGCGTAGAACGTGCTCTTGCCCGGTGGCGCGACCGAAGGATCGGTCACGGTCGGGTGGTGCAGATAGATCGAAAAGTCCTGCGGCAGCACGCCATGGTCGTAGATGTCTTCCAGCAGGCCTTTGTAGCGCGGGCCGAACAGGATCATGTGGTGCGGAATGCCGGGCCATGTGCCCTCGACGCCGAAGTGGACGACGAACAGGCTGGGACTGAAGCGCTTGCGCGCCAACTTGCGCGCCATCTGCGGCCCGCGCTGGCTGTCGCAGAGCAGGTCGCGGTAGCTGTGCATCACGTCCGCGTTGCTGGCGACCGCCTCGAACCGCTCGCGCCAGCCGCTTACGGCCTCCACCTCGGTTGCTCGGTCGCCCAGCGTGTGGATGTGGAGCACCGGATCGTGCAGCCGGATCGTGCCGCCCAGCCGCTGGAAGTGCTTCACCATGGCCGCGATCAGGCGATTGGTGCCGCCTTTCGCCCACCAGACGCCGCCGTCCTTTTCCAGCTTGTGGATCAATGCGTAGATCGCGCTCGCCGTCATCGGATTGCCGCCGACGAGCAGGGTGTGGAACGACAGCGCCTCGCGCAGCTTCTCGCTCTCGATATAGCTCGACACCATCGAATAGACCGAGCGCCAGGCCTGATAGCGGGCCAGCGCGGGGGCCGCCTTCACCATGCTGCCGAAGTCGAGGAACGGCACGCTGCCCAGCTTGACGTAGCCTTCCTGATAGACGCCCGCAGCATAGTCCAGGAATTCCTCGTACCCTCCGAGATCGCCGGGTGCCATGCGCGCGATCTCGCGGCGGAGCGCGGCTTCGTCGTTGGAGTAATCGAAGTTCGTGCCGTCAGGCCAGTTGAGCCGGTAGAACGGCGACACCGGCATCAGCTCGATATCTTCGGCCATGTCGTGGCCGGACAGGCGCCAGAGTTCCCTGAGGCAGTCCGGATCGGTGATCACGGTCGGCCCTGCGTCGAAGGTGAAACCCTCGCGCTCCCAGTGATAGGCGCGGCCGCCCGGCTTGTCGCGCGCTTCCACCACTGTCGTCGCCACGCCCGAGGATTGCAGGCGGATAGCGAGCGCGAGGCCGCCGAAGCCCGATCCGATCACGCAGGCGCGCTTCATGCCTTGGCTCCCAGCGGGGCGAGAGGGCGTCCGCGCCCCATCAGGCTGGCGATCGCCGCACCGATCGCAACCGGCGGTTTTCCGGCCAGTATGCGCAAGCGGTCGGTCGGGGTCGAACGGCCGGCGTAGAAGCGTTCTATCAGGGGCTCGGGCAAAGTGTAGAAACGCTCCAGCAAACGATAGCGGTGCCGGGGCTCCGCCGCGCCGAACAGCATGCGTGTCAGCATCCGGTAGAAACCCCTTCGCCGCCAATGCGACCCGGCCCATGCATAGCTCGCCTTGGCGAGCGCCGCACCCGAAAGATTGCCGAGCCCCGCGATATGCCTCGCAAAGCGCACCGCGTCGGGCAGCGAATAGGAAGTAAGCGGATGGACCAGCGCCGCGCGCGTGCCGGCGCGGGCAGTCGCGGTCGCGGGGTCGGGCCAGAACGCGGCGAAGTCCCCCGTCGCGATCACCGGCAGCACGCCGGTTTCCTCGCGCAGCACTTCGGCTATCCGCCAGCCATGCGCGCGGGCATAGTCGGCGATGCGGTCGCGCACCGCCGGCGCATCGAGCTGAGGCCCGTCGGCGTAATACGTGTCTTCTACGAAGACCTCGGTTTCGGAGAACGGCAGGCAATAGACGAAGCGATAGCCGTCCGCCTGTTCTACCCGCGCATCCATGACGATGGGCCGGTCCAGCCCATGCGGAGCATCTAGCCGCAGCATCCGGCCGAGAAACTTCTGCCACCCGCCGGCCATGTGCGCGAGGCCCGCCGCGCCGCGTGCGTCGATCACGCCACCCGCGCGGATCATTTCCCCGGCGACGATGGCATAGTCCTGCCCGGCCTCGGTCACGGCGACGCCTGTCAGCAGCATTTCGCGCGGGAGCGCGGCGCGCAGGGCCGCGTCCAGCCGCTCGCTCGTCACGCCGCGATAAGGCGTAGCCAGCGTGCGCGCATGGCGGGGGAAGCGCACTTCATAGCCCTGGTCCCAGCGCGCGGCGATCAGCGGTTCGATCAGCCAGGCGTCTTCCTCCGCCACATCGCTGGCGAAGAAGGACCAGATGTGATTGCCGCCGAAGGTTTGGCCCTGTTCGACCAGCAACAGCCGCAGCTCGGGCCGCAGCCGGGCCAGGGCGAGCGCGATCAGTCCGCCCGCGAGCCCGCCGCCGAGAATGGCGATGTCGATGTCGCGCCCATGCATCGCCAAGGGCTTACGCGCTACGGCCTGCGGGAGCAACGGCTTGGCTTGCGCAGGCGCATGAGGCATCCTGCGCCGCATGACCGCCGCCTTTCGCATCGCCACCGCCACTCCCGCCGACGCGGCGGAGATCGCGGCGATATACGCGCATCATGTCCTGCACGGCACCGCGACTTTCGAAACCGAGCCGCCTGACGCTGCCGAGATCGCCGCGCGGATGGAAAAGGTCGCGGCGAGCGGCGGCCCGTGGCTGACGGCGCGCGACCCGGACGGCCTATTGCTAGGCTACGGCTATGCCGGACGTTTCCATGCGCGCGAGGCCTATCGCTTCGCGTGCGAAGACAGCATCTACTTGCACCACGACCGGTTGGGGCAAGGCATCGGCACGGTTTTGCTCAAGTCGCTGATCGAGGCGGCGGAGGCGGCGGGGTTCCGCCAGATGATCGCGCTGATCGCGGGGACGGAGCCGGCCTCAACCGCGCTCCATGCCCGCGCGGGCTTCAGTGATGCGGGGCGGCTCGCGGCGGTCGGCTGGAAGCACGGACGTTGGATCGACGTGCTCTACATGCAGCGCGCGTTGGGGCCGGGCGAGACGCGGCCGGGCACATAGATCGCCCCCGCGCGCCAATCCCCGCTTGTGCCGCTCTTCCACCCGCGTATAAAAGATACGAAAGCGGTGCCATTTTACCGAGGGCCGCGATGATCGAGGAGAGCGATGGTGGAAACGGTCCAGAAGCTGAAAGACGTCATCAACGACGATAACCGTTATGAAATTCCGCACGCGCAAGTGGCGGACCTTCAGCTCAAGGCGGCGAACGAGCTGTTCCAGCATCGCAAGACCGCGATCAAGTTTTTGGGCCACCGGGCCGAGGAAGTGGGCGTAACCGAAATTCGCGGGCTTGAGGATCTCGTCGGCTTGCTCTTCGCGCACACCACCTACAAGTCCTACCCCGAGCCCTGGCTGACCGAGCAGAAGTGGCCGATGTTGACCAAGTGGGTCGATACGATGTCCACCCACCGCGTCACCGGCGTGGATTTCGACGGCGTCAACGATGTCGACGACTGGATCAAGCGGCTGGAGACGGTCGGCTCATACCTCTCGTGCTCCAGCGGCACGACCGGCAAGCCGGCCATGCTCAACGCCTCGATGGCGGATATCGAGCGTTCGACGAAGAACATCATCTCGTCGTTCAGCTGGAGCGCCGGGGTGAAGCCCGAGCGCAAGTACCGCCTGTTCGGCCTCGCTCCCGTGACCGACACCGTGCGCAACCTGAAGTCGAGCGAGGTCGTACAGAATACTTTCGGCAAACCCGACGCGGAACTGTTCCGCTATCCGGTGCCGCCGATCACGCTCGGCGCGGTCACCAGCATGGTCGCGCTGCGCAAGCGCGTGGCCGATGGCGTCGCCCAGCCCGAGGAGATCGCGCAGTTCGAGGCGACTTCCGCTTCGCGTCAGGCGCAGGTCGACGCGGCCGTCGGCATCTCGGCCCGCGCGCTGGTGGAGGCGCGGCACGATCCGCTGTTCATCCAGGGCATGTGGGGCACCCTCTACAAGGTGGCCGAGGAAGTGCGCAACATGGGCTACAGCGCGAAGGACTTCAATCCGGAGAACATGTTCTTCTCGGCTGGCGGTCTCAAGGGCGCGGTTCTGCCGCCGAATTACCGCGAATTCGTGTTCGAGACGTTCAACCTTTCGCCGACGCGCATCGGCCAGCACTATTCGATGCAGGAACTAGCCACCGGCATGCCACGCTGCAAGGCGGGCCGCTATCACCTGCCCCCGTGGCTGATCTGCCTGCTGCTGGACCAGAACGGCGACAACCTGATCGACGTGAGACCAGGCATGGGCGAAGTGGAAGGCCGCGCCGGCTTCTTCGACATCTCGCTCGACGGACGGTGGAACGGCGTGATTTCAGGCGACAAGATCTTCATTACTTACGACAAGTGCGAGTGCGGCTCGCACAGCCCTTCGATCCGCGATGAGATCACCCGCTACGCCGATCTCCCCGGCGGCGACAAGATCACCTGCGCCGGCACGGTGGACGCCTATGTGAAGGGGCTGACCTGATTGGACAGCGCGCGGGAGATGGCCTGTGGGTGGCTCTCCCGTTGCTTGTACATGTAATGCTTCCTGCGCTTACCTTTTCATTAGCAGGGTGAACCTTTGGGACTGGCGTGCGCGCTGGTCCCTTCGGTTGAAGGGCACGCGCTGAAGCTGGCGCGAAGAAAACCCCGCGCCATGCGCTTGACATGTAGGAATGTTCTTCATACGTTCCGTTCTGTCAGGTTTCCAGACTGACAAAACCGCGACGGGTGCGGGAGGCGCGAAAGGCCTTCGCTTCTCTTGTCTCCCGTAGTGCGGTCGGCGCCCGCGCGGTCCGGAAAAGGCCGCCACGGGATGCGGCGGATGGACAGGCCGGTGAATGCCACACCGGCATGGACGAAACCTCGGGGTATGCCCCGACGCAAGGCGGCAAGGCAGCGAGCCCGTCCCGCCAGCGCCCCGCACCTCAGGGTCGTGCCG
>DASWWL010000069.1:0-5319 GCA_036400975.1 Novosphingobium sp.
TGTGGGTGCCGCTGACGACGCTCGCGGTGATCGGCGGACTGCGTGCCGGCAAGGCGGCGCTGCTCGCGGCGGAATACCAGAAAAGCGCGGGCGAGGGGCGCCTGAAGGACGATTGATGCGCCGGATTCCCGTTCTTGCGACACTACTGGTGCTGGCGGCCGTGGCCGTGATGATCCGTCTCGGTTTCTGGCAACTTGACCGCATGCACCAGAAAGAGGCGCTGTTGGTCAGCTATACCGCGGCAAAGGGCATGTCGGCGGATGTGCCGTTCCCGCAGTCGGCGACCGCGGCCGAGCCGCTGCTTTACCGTCACGCTCGGATCGATTGCCGCGCAGTGACCGGGGCGACGACTAAGGCTGGTCTTAACTCGAAGGGTGAATCCGGCCTTGCCCACTACGCCAGTTGCGAACTGGCGGGCGGCGGCAAGGCGGACGTCGTGCTGGGCTGGTCACGGGAACCTTCGACCCCCGACTGGCGCGGCGGCGAGGTGATGGGCGTGATTGCACCGGGCCCGCGCCTCGTAGCCGATCCGCCGCAGGCGGGGCTCGACGCCAACGTATCGCCCGATCCGGCGGAGCTGCCCAACAATCATTTGTCCTATGCGGTGCAGTGGTTCCTGTTCGCGGCCACCGCCCTGACGATCTATGCCCTTGCCTTGTGGAAGCGGCTTTCAAGGACGTAGCCGGGAGGCCCAATTCGGCCTTGCATGTTGTGTTCGCTCACGCACACCGCTAACCGCACCTCCCCATGGAATACATCAGCACCAGAGGCGGCGCGCAGGCGCTCGATTTCGCCGGAGCGACGCTTGCAGGCCTGGCTTCCGATGGCGGGCTCTACGTGCCGCGCGAATGGCCGAGCTTCTCGAAAGCCGAAATCGCCGCGATGGCGGGCTTGCCCTATGCCGAGCTGGCGCAGCGCATCATGCAGCCTTTCGTGGGTGACAGTCTCACCCCGGAAAAACTGCTCGAGCTGACCCGCGCTGCTTATGGCCGCTTCGCGCACAAGGCGGTGACGCCGCTCAAGCAGTTCGACGAACAGCAATGGTTGCTCGAACTGTTCCACGGTCCGACCCTGGCTTTCAAGGACGTGGCGTTGCAGCTTCTCGGCCTGCTGTTCGAGGAGTTCCTCGGACGGGGCGACCAGAACCTGACCATCGTCGGCGCGACTTCGGGCGATACCGGCTCGGCGGCGATCGATGCGGTGGCGGGCCGCGCCAAGGTCGATATCTTCATGCTTCATCCGAAGGGCCGGGTGAGCGACGTCCAGCGTCGCCAGATGACGACGGTGCTGGCGCCGAACGTCCACAACATCGCGATCGAGGGCACTTTCGACGATGCCCAGGCGATGGTGAAGCGCATGTTCGGCGATCCGGCGATGACCGGCCGCTTCAACATCGGTGCGGTGAACTCGATCAACTGGGCGCGTCTGATGGCGCAAGTGGTCTATTACTTCGCCGCCGGACTGCAGCTTGGCGCGCCGGAACGTGAAGTCGCCTTCGCCGTGCCGACCGGCAACTTCGGCGATGTGTTCGCCGGCTATGTCGCGGCGAAGATGGGCCTGCCGGTTGCGCGGCTGATCGTCGCGACCAACGTGAACGATATCCTCCACCGCGCGTTGTCGAGTGGCGATTATTCGCAAGGTACGGTCACGCCTACCGCCGCGCCTTCGATGGATATTCAGGTCTCGTCCAACTTCGAACGCCTGCTGTTCGATGTCGGCGGCCGCGACGGCAAGGCGCTTGCCGCGCAGATGGGGGGCTTCGAGGCAAGCAAGGCCATGCAGCTCACTAACGCGCAGCGCGAAGGTGCCGCCGCGCTCTTCACAAGCTGCCGCGCCGATGCCCACGAGATGAGCGAGGCGATTCGCTGGGCTTGGGAGAATGCCGGCGAACTGATCGATCCGCATACCGCCATCGGGCTTCACGCCGCGCGCGCATCGGGCTTGCCTGCACATGTGCCGATGGTGACGCTGGCGACCGCGCACCCGGCCAAGTTCCGTGACGCCGTCGAGCGCGCGACCGGCCAGTGTCCAGCGTTGCCGGCCCGCGTGGGCGATCTGTTCGACCGCAAGGAGCGCTGCGCGGAGCTGACCGGCGGTTACGATGCAGTGGCGGATTACGTGTCCGCCCATGCGGTCCCGAAGGGCTGATGGCGGACCTCGCGCCCACTCCCCTCGTTCTGACGGGCGAGGGCTGGGGCGATTATGGCCTCGTCGATTCGGGACATGGCCGCAAGCTGGAACGCTATGGCGATTATCGCTTCGTTCGTCCGGAGCCGCAGGCGCTGTGGACGCCGCGTTTGTCCGACTGGCAGGCGCACGGCGAGTTCGTTCCCGGATCGGACGAGGATGGCGGTGGCCGCTGGTGCTTCGACGGGCCGGTTCCGCGCGAAGGTTGGCCGCTGGCATGGAACGATGTGCGCTTCACCGCGCAATGCACGCCTTTCCGCCACCTCGGTTTCTTTCCGGACATGGCCCCCGTGTGGGACTGGATGGGCGAACGGCTTGCGGACAAGGCTGACGCCGCGACGCTAAACCTTTTCGGCTATACCGGCGTGGGCACCCTGGCGCTGTCGCGTTTCGGGCAGGTCACGCATGTCGATGCCTCCAAGAAGTCGGTGGCTCAGGCGCGCGCCAACGCAGCGTTGTCGGCGATGGAAGATCGCCCCGTGCGCTGGATCGTCGATGACGCCGCGAAGTTTGCCGCGCGCGAAGTGCGGCGTGGACGGCGCTATGACGGGATCATCCTCGATCCGCCGAAGTTCGGACGTGGCCCGGAGGGCGAGGTCTGGCGGCTTGAGGAGCATCTGCCTGGTCTTGTCGCGGGCTGTCGCCGCCTGCTTGATGCCGACAGCCGCTTCCTGTTCCTTACCGTCTATGCAGTCCGTATGTCGTCGCTGGCCATCGCGGGACTGCTCGCGGAAGTCTTCACCGACTTGCCGGGCACGATCGAGCATGGCGATCTCGCCGTGCGCGAGGATGGGGCCGGACGCCTGCTGCCGACGGCTATCTTTGCGCGGTGGCGCGCTTCCTAGGCTCTACGCTAGCGCGTCGTCCTCGGCTTTCTGAACAGAAGGACGAACTGATCGGTCTTTCCGCGCACGCCGGTCTCGAAGACCTTCTGCGTATGATCGTCCGCCGGGTGACGAAGCATCGTACCACGCCGTACGAACTGGAATCCCGCGGCCTCGACTTCGCGGATGACCGTCGCGTCCTCTATCCGGTGCAGCGTCTTCGTTTCCGTCGCTCCCGTTCCCGGTGCTCCCTGATGATCGCCGATCAGGTAGACGCCGCCGGGTTTGAGCGCGGCGAAGGCGGCCCGATTGGTCAGCGCTGCGACGTCGTCCTGTCCAACCGTCTGGTTCTTGAAGTCATGGTAGTTCTGTGTGGTCCAGACTAGGTCGAGCGGTTCGGGCGCCAGCGCCTCGCCCGGGATCATTCTCGCCAGACTCACGTTGGGATGGGACTGTGCCCAGGTCGTAACCGCCGGGGCAGGGCGCGTGGTCGTTGTATAGACATAGCCACGTTCGCCCACCATCAGGCTCAGCAATCGGGTGAAATAGCCGCCGCCGGGGGCAAGCTCGGCCACCTTCCAGCCGGGGCGGACTCCGGCGAAGGCCAGCATCTCGGCTGGCTTGCGGTCAGCATCGCGCGCTTTGTCGGCCTCGGGCCGTTCGGCGCTGGCCACTGCCGCCGCAAGGTTGCGCGGGACTTGTTGCCCCGCCGCGATAGGCGGCAGGCTGACGAGTATCACGGCTGCCGCGCATGTGCCCAGGATCTTCCTTTTCATGGTGTCCGTTCCCCCATCGTTTGATCCGGGCTTGGTCCGCATTGCGGTTTTGATGTGCCAGGTCTTCTTTCCACACGCCATGTTAGCAACTCGCCGCAGTGGACCAAACCGGCGAGTTGTATTGAATTGTACCCTCCGGGTGGACAGCGGGGCGGGGAAGTGCCATCGGCTATTCGCCTTATCTCCCGCAGGAAACCGCCATTGGCCGACAGCCTGATCCTTGAAGTCGCCGATTTCGAAGTCGACGTCCTCACCGGAATCTATTCCGAGGAGACGGGCAATCCGCAGCCGTTGAGGATTACGATCCAGGCGCGGATCAAGGTTCAGGACCACTACGCGCCTGAAACCCCGCTCAGCGCCAGCAAGAACTACATGGACTTGAAGTTTGCGGCTTCCGAGGCGCTGCCCGAGGGGCTGCATTTCAAGCTGATCGAGGCCGTGGCCGATCACATCTGCGAGACGCTGTTCCTGCAGGATGGCCGGATCGAGGCTGTGACGGTGAAGATCGTCAAGCTGGCGATCAGCGAGAACGGCGAGAAGATCGGCATCACGCTTACGCGGGAAAGGCGCTGATGACGCAGCTTTGCGTCGGGGAATTGCCTGATGAGGCGACGGCGGCGGCAGCGCGTTTCCATGCCGAGGTCCTGCCGCGCGTGCTTGCGGAGATCGCGAGTGCGCCGGGAAGCCTCGTACTTGCCTTTGCGCCGGCGGGGCCGGAACATCGCGGCTGGCGGCTTGCGGCGGTCCAGGGACTGGCGCGCGAGCATGCGCCGCTGCGGATCAATGCCGTGGAAAGCGATGACGAGGCCGCCATCGCGGCGGCGATCCGTTATCTCGATTCGGCGCCGGGTGTGACCGGGCAATTGCTGCCGCTTGATGGTAGTGGCGCGGGTGAGGTATTATCCTGAGCGAATGACGCAGAAGCCGCTCCTGATCGACCAGTTTGCCCGGCGGATTTCCTATCTCCGCCTGTCGGTAACCGATCGCTGCGATTTGCGCTGTGCCTATTGCATGCCTGAACGCCAGGTCTTCCTGCCTCGCGCGGATGTGCTGACGCTGGAAGAGCTACACAAGCTGGCGCTCGGCTTCATCGAGCGCGGGATCACCAAGCTGCGGCTGACCGGTGGCGAGCCGCTGGTGCGGCGCGACATGATCGAACTGGTGCGGGCACTGGGGCGCAAGGTCGGCGATGGCCTGGAAGAGCTGACGCTCACCACCAACGGTACACGGCTTGCCGAATTCGCGGACGATCTGGCCCTTGCCGGAGTGCGGCGTATCAATGTCTCGCTCGACACGCTGGACCGGCAAGCCTTCGCCCGTCTGGCCCGGCGTGATTCGTTGCCGCAGGTGCTGGACGGCATCGCCGCCGCCCGGGAAGCGGGGCTCAGGGTCAAGCTGAACACCGTCGCGCTGAAGGGCGTGAACGAAAACGAGATACCCGAGCTGATCGCCTGGGCGCATGGCCGGGGCTGCGATGTGACGCTGATCGAGGTCATGCCGCTGGGCGAGGTGGAGGAAGACCGCTTCGATCA
>DASWWL010000070.1:0-25603 GCA_036400975.1 Novosphingobium sp.
TGGGCGCATACATCCTCACGCAGGTCGATCCCGGCTTTCTGGCCGCGTTCCTGCCGGTCCTGCTAATCGCTATGGCCATCTACTTCCTCGTCGCGCCCCGGACGAGCGACGACGACCGGCACAGCCGCGCGGGACCCGCGCTGCTGGTCGCGGTGGCGCTAGCGATCGGCTGCTATGACGGCTTCTTCGGGCCGGGTACCGGCTCGTTCTTCACGACGGCGCTCGTCGCCCTGTTCGGCCTGGGGCTGATCCGCGCCGTGGCGCACACCAAGCTACTGAACTTCGCGAGTAATCTCGCGGGGCTGATCGTGCTCATGCTCGGCGGTCACGTACTCTGGGTCACCGGCTTCGGCATGGCGCTGGCCAGCGTCGCCGGCGGACAAGTCGGCGCTCATGCCGCGATGCGGTTTGGGGCGGGCGTCGCGCGGCCGCTCCTCATCGTCATGTCCTTGGCGCTCACCGCGAAACTGCTGGCCGATCCGGCCAATCCACTTACCCGGGGCATCCTTACCTTCTTTCACTAAGGCCAGCTTAGGCGCAAAGCCGATATACCGACGCCGGTGTCACAATCGTTCGGTGTGACACGTCCAACAAACCGAGGTTTGTTGTGGACCCGAGAGGGCACGAAGGGTCTTGTGTCGGTTTTCTGTTCCGTTGCTACTCAGAGCCCTTCAACGTCTGGCCCGCTCCCTTGACGGTGAGATTCTATACGAGCGAGACTCGCCGTCGGACAGAAGGTTTCCGACCGCATCGCGCACTTCCACACCCGTGCCCGCGTCCGTTTGACGCAGCTGACTGGCGGGAACCCAGTCTCCGGACTCTTCATCGAAAACATTGTCTTCGTCACTCATCACGCACTCCTTGCAATTTCGGACCCGCCTCATCAGGCAGAGTGGTTCCTCTCGATCGACCAGGCCTGGAGGGCGAGCAAGGCAGCCCGAGCGATGTCGAGGCTTGGCTCCCAATCACGCTGGAACGGCGTCGGAGTTACCGTCGGTGAGATCCCGGGCGAGCGACTGCGCGCTGGCGTAGTCGGCCGCGAAAACGATCTTTCCGGAGCCCTCATCGAGATTAATGCGAGCAAGCATCGACCTTGGCTGCGGTTGCACACCGGACAGGATGACCCTCGCGCCGGCAACCCGTGCCTGCTCGATGAATTCCTCGAGCGTCCGCAGTCCGCTTGCATCGAGCAGCGGGACCAGCCGCATGCGCAAGATGATGGCCTTGGGAGACTCGCCGAGCCGGCGCAGCGTATCGAGCAGCTCACCCGCGACGCCGAAAAAGAAGGGACCGTTGATCCGGAACACCTCAACACCCTTGGGCAGGGTATCGCGCTGGTGCACGTCTTCGGAATCGAGATCGATATCCTGCCTGCCGCTGGCGTCGACCTCTACCGCTTCGGCCATGCGAGCCATGAACAGCAGCGATGCCAATGTGACACCGACGCCAATTGCGACCGTCAGATCGACCAGTACGGTCAGGCCGAAAGTCAGAAGGAGGACCGCCCGGTCGCCATTGGGCATGCGCAGCAGCGTGAGGAACCGCTCATATTCGCTCATGCCCCAGGCGACCATAAAGAGGATCGCAGCCAAGGTCGCCATCGGCACGAACGCCATGAGATCGGTAGCGAACAGAATGAACAGCAGCAGGAAGATGGCGTGCATGATGCCTGCCACCGGCGTCTTCGCGCCCGAACGAATATTGGTCGCCGTGCGTGCAATCGCGCCGGTAGCCGGAAGGCCGCCAAACAACGCCGAGCCCAGGTTGGCAACGCCCTGCCCGATCAGTTCCTGATTGGAACGGTGGCGCGTACCGGCCATGCCATCCGCTACCACGGCCGACAGCAGGGCCTCGATGCCCGCGAGGAAGGCGATCGTGAAAGCTGAAGGAAGGATCTCGTTGATCTTTGCAAACGAGATTTCCGGCAGGGAGGGCATCGGCAGCCCTGCCGGAATCTCGGGAAAGCGCGAGCCGATCGTGTCCACCGGCAGCTTGAGCAAGGCAACGGCGAGCGAACTCACCACCACCGCGATCAAGAAGCCGGGCAGCTTGGGCGCAAGCTTGCGCAGCGCGATGATGATCGCGAGCGCGCCCACGCCCACTGCCACGGTGGCCACATCGATCGTCGAAACAGCGCCGAGATAGGATTGCCACTTCGGCACGAAGTCCGCCGGCACCTCGTCTATCGACAGGCCCAGGAAATCCTTCACTTGGCTCGACGCGATGATGACAGCAATGCCCGCGGTAAAGCCGGTAACCACGGGATGGGGGACGTATTTGATGATTTGCCCGAGGCGGAAGACGCCCGCGAGGATGAGGATTAGTCCCGCAAGCAGCGTGGCGATGAGCAATCCATCATAACCATGCAGGGCGATGACATTGAAAATGACGACGACGAAAGCACCGGTGGGACCGCCCACCTGGACGCGCGAGCCGCCTAGCGCGGAGATCAGGAAACCCGCGACGACCGCCGTCACAAGGCCTTTGTCGGGCGAGGCGCCGCTGGCGATGCCCAGTGCCATGGCGAGCGGCAGCGCCACGATCGCGACCGTCAGCCCGGCAATGGCGTCGGCCCGGAAGATCTTTGAAGAATAGCCCTCGCGAAGCACCGTAGCGAGCTTGGGCCCGAACGCCGCATGCATCACCGATCCGTCTCCGGCTCGGCCACTTTGTCATAGAGGAGGGACGAACCGCGACCGGCCCGAACGCCGTTGGCGGTTTCGCGCAGTCGAACCCCTCGCCCAGCACCCGTGCTCGGCGCGTTTTCTCCGAGAAGCTCGATCCCGGCACGCTCCAGCGCAGTGATTACTTTCACAAGCGTATCGACCACGCCGCGCACCTGCCCCTCCGACGCTTCCATTCGCTGAATGGTGGGAAGCGATAGGCCCGCCAGTTCCGCAAGCTGGCGCTGATCCACGCCGAGAAGGGCTCTGGCGGCCCGCAATTGCTGTGAGGTAATCATTGCCACTCCTGATGTTTAAAACATCAAATATCACACTTAACAATTGAAGAGACCATTGTATATATGCATTATGCCTATCGACGGATCATCTGGTTTTGAGCAGGACCTTGCTCGATCGAGCTGTCCGGCCGCTCCAGCAAGCGGCTTCAACGCCAATCTGCGCCTGACGCCTCAGTCGCCGGGTGAGTACCGCGTGGTGCTCACCTTCCATCACTGTGATGGGCAGCTCGGCGAAGCTGCTCACTCTCCTGAAAGCCTCCTCTCGGAGATCGCGCATGTCCATGAGGCCGGAGACCGTAGGGCCTCAAGGTCGAAATCAGAGTCGGACCTAACGTGATCGAGGACAAGAGGCCCAGCCGCAGGCTCCGAAATCGCGGGATCAACGTGGCACCGATGTCTTCCCCCGCGCCCACCAAACCCGATCGCCCCCGGCGTCCCAAACTCAAGCTCAAGATGCCCTCGGACACACCTCCGGGCGACACCTGAGCGACCAACCTTCCTCCATTACCGACCTGAGAGGCATTGCATAAAATGACGCTGACACTCACCGTCCCGGACATCACGATCAAGCCCGGCGCGAGATTCCACGAGAATCTCGATTCACCCCAGTTGATCGAGATCGCGTTAAAGCGCGGTGAAGGCCGACTGTCCGAACATGGTGCGCTGGTGGTCGAGACCGGAAAGCACACCGGGCGCTCCGCGCAGGACAAGTTCATCGTGCGCGACGTTCTCACCAAGGATGACGTCTGGTGGGGTCCTTCGAACAGGCCGATGACGGGGGAGGCCTTCGCCAATCTGCGCGAGGATTTCTTGCAGCATCTCGCAACGCTCGACGACGTCTTTGTCCAGGATCTCTTCGGAGGGTCGCAGGCAGAGTATCGCGTTGGTGTCCGCATTTTCACCGAGCTTGCCTGGCATTCGCAGTTCGTGCGAACCATGCTGGTACGGCCGACGGAAGACGAGCTCAGCCACTTTACGGCCAACTACACGATCATCGACCTGCCGAGCTTCCGGGCCAATCCCGACCGGCACGGCTGCCGTTCGGAAACCGTCGTCGCCGTTGATTTGATGCATCGCCTCATCTTGATCGGTGGAACGGGCTATGCCGGCGAGATGAAGAAGGCCGTTTTTTCGATCTTGAACTATGTTCTGCCTCAGCAGGGCGTAATGCCGATGCATTGCTCCGCGAACATTGGCCCTGCCGGCGACACCGCGATTTTCTTCGGCCTTTCGGGCACGGGCAAGACCACGCTTTCCGCCGACGCCTCCCGCACGCTCATCGGCGATGACGAACATGGTTGGTCGGATACCGCGGTCTTCAACTTCGAGGGCGGCTGCTATGCCAAGATGATCCGCCTCTCGGCCGAGGCGGAACCTGAGATCTATGCGACGTCCCGCCGGTTCGGGACGATCCTGGAAAATGTCGTGATGGATCCGGAGACGCGAGTCCTGGATCTCGGCGATGCCTCGCTCGCCGAGAACAGTCGCGGCGCCTATCCGATCGACTTCATCCCCAATGCCTCCGCCGACAATATGGGGCCGGTGCCGAAGAACATCATCATGCTGACGGCTGACGCCTTTGGTGTGCTGCCGCCCATTGCGAAGCTCACGCCCGAGCAGGCAATGTATCATTTCCTCTCTGGCTATACCGCAAAGGTCGCCGGTACCGAGCTCGGCGTGACCGAGCCAGAGGCAACTTTCTCGACCTGCTTCGGCGCACCGTTCATGCCCCGTCACCCGAGCGTCTACGGCAATCTGCTCCGCAAACGGATCGCCAGGGGCGGTGTCGACTGCTGGCTCGTCAACACGGGCTGGACCGGCGGCAAATATGGAACGGGGTCACGCATGCCGATCAAGGTGACGCGAGCGCTGCTCAATGCCGCGCTTTCGGGCAAGCTCAACGAAGCACGCTTCCGCACCGATCCCAATTTCGGGTTCGAGGTTCCGATCGAAGTTGATGGCGTCGACACCCGGATCCTCGATCCGCGCGCTACCTGGGCCGATGGGTACGCCTACGACAATGCCGCCCGTGATCTCTCCGACCGCTTTCGCCGCAATTTCACGCAATTCGTCGCGCATGTCGACGAGAGCGTTCGCGCAGCCGCTCCACCCGGAGTCTTCGGTGCCTGACCTGATGGCATCACCGTTTGATCACTTGCTCACGAAGCGCAAAGCCTTGTCCGATCCGCAATCCAGCACTCCCGCGGCGTCGCCCGTCTTGCCCTCTTCGGCGGTGGAGGCCATGGCGCGGGGCGCGCGGGGCCATTGTCCCCGGTGCAAGGAAGCGAAGCTGTTTCTTCGCTTCCTCAAACCACGGCCCCGCTGTCCGCATTGCGGGCAGGACTGGTCTCATCAACAAGCGGATGATTTCCCGGCATACGTCTCGATCCTGATAACCGGCCACCTCTTGGCCCCATTGATCATTGCGCTCGTTCGCGACGCCGGATTGTCGGTTGCCGCGCTGGTTGCAATCGTGCTGCCTCTCGCCTTGGCCTTGATGATTGGGCTGCTCCAGCCCGCCAAGGGCGCCATTATCGCCCTTCAGTGGTGGTTCGGCATGCATGGCTTCGTGAAGGAACGCCCCGCCGTCATCGATAGTGAGGCGGGGTCATGATCGAGGTCCGCCCCCTGACGCGCTCGGAAGTCAGCGAGGCAATTGGCCTTTGGCGATCCTGTGGCTTGACGCGCCCCTGGAACGATCCCGCCGCCGATGCTGAACGGGCGCTCAAGGGGCGGTTCTCGACGATCATCGGCGCGCTTGCCAGTGGCCACCTGATCGGCACCGCGATGACCGGTTGGGACGGACATCGCGGGTGGGTCTATTACCTGGCTGTCGAGGACAATTTTCGCCGCTGGGATCTCGATCGAAACCTCATTCGAGCCTGCGAGGATTGGTTGGGGCAGTATGACCCTCCCAAGATCCAATTGATGGTTGGCCCGGAGAACGACGAGGCCGCAGGCTTCTACAAACCGATAGGATATGGCGAAGAGACGTTGCGCGTCTTTCCCGCCGCCCTTCAATGCGCGCCTGACGAACAGCGCGCGCGAGGGCGCTTCGCCGGGGTCTGAAAATTCGATCTCATGGTCTGGAGCTTCAAATGGTCATCTTTGCCGTAATCGTCATCTCGACATTGCTCATGGCTCTGTTCCTAGCCGTGACAATTGCCGGTGGGCGCGCACATGACCGGCAGAATGCGCGTCGCGACCGCGACCGGTGACTGCCTCGCCGGCTCCGACGGCTCTAGAGAGCTTGAAGGGCTCTAGCGACGCTCGTCGCCGAGTATCGGTCCTCTCAACCGACGCGCCGAACTCAGTTCGAAGCTAATCTCCGGCCAGTGGATGCGATAGCCGTCGCCGCGAATATAGAAGTTTGCACGTTGCGCCGGCGTTGCCTTGAAAAGCGGGTTGAACCAAGCCAGCGGCACGCGCAGCTTGCGTCCGTCGGCTAGCGAGACGTTGAGTTTGCCGTTTGCACTATTCACGGTCGAGATTCGCTCGCCAGGCACTGTGTCTGAGCTCCACTCCTAAATATTCGTCACGACCGATTCGTAGCGTCACCGTATACGGGTATTGCCCGCGCGGGATCGAAACTCGCGGGCCGTCGATTGAACCCTGAGGCGCGCGAGACGGGTCACTCCGAATTCCTTCATCAAAAGGCCACATGAATTTCGTGGCATGCGGCCACGCTTATACCCAAACTATCGCAGAGATGCCCAACGGATATACTTGCCAACATGTTGCCGCCGATCTTCTCACGCACTCGGAAATTTGCAGACAAAGCCTTCTCTGACCGCACCGCCGCACTGGGGGATTCAAGCACTATCCGCCGAGCGCTCAATGCACGCCAAGTCGGGAATGACGCGGCAAGCGTTATTGCAATTCGTTAAGATATTCGGCGAGAACAACCGCCTGGTTGTTCTTCTCGTCATGGGCCGAGTAAAGCAGCACTACGTCGCCCTTTTTGACCAGTGTGGCGAGCTCGGCGACAGACTGCGGGTTTTCTTCCAGTTCCTGGCGATAGCGATCCCGGAACGCTGCGAAACGTGAAGGGTCGTGACCGAACCACTTGCGCAGCAGTGTCGAAGGCGCGATGTCCTTGAGCCAAAGGTCCAGCGCCGCGCTTTCACGGCTTACGCCCCGCGGCCATATCCGGTCCACGAGAACCCGCTGGCCATCGTCGTTCGCAGGAGGTTCGTAGACCCGCTTTATGCGTATGGTCATCGGTTACCCCTTTATTTGTGACCGGCCCAGGCCGGTGGGTCGCTAGCGGGAAAGGATTCGATCGAGGCTTCATCAACCGCATCGAGCAGACGGCTGCCAGCAAGCAGGTCACGAACCTGCCTGCAGACTTCCGCGATCAATCCTTCGAGAACCGAGGCGCCTGCTTTATCCGGGGCGGCGACACAGGAGCAGAAGCGCTCCATGACGACTTCTCTGGTGAGGCCAGCCAAATCGCGTTCCTCAGAACGAAAACGTCCTGCGATATAGCGTACGGTCTCTTCGAGTTTCTCGGAACCGATCGGATCGTCATATTCATGCGTCATCGGTGCGCTCCTGTTCCGAAAGAAGACGGGCGATATCCGCGCCGACGCGCATATCGTCCTCGGCGCCAAACGTTTGTCTGCGCAGACGCCCCCAGCGGTCGATGAGGATCAGGGTCGGCGTGCCTTGCATCCCATAAGCGGCCATTGTCCGCGGGATCGGCCCGGCGGCGGCTGGGAGGTCGACGCCGACCGCGAACGTCACGCGATATTCGTGCAAGAATGCCGCCAGCGCCACAGGAGGCATCGCCTCATGATGCTCGAAGACCGTATGGAGGCCCACGACGGCGACTTGTCCGGGATCAAATGTCCGCGCGATGCGCTGGGCCTGGGGGATGCCATGCTGGACACAACCTGGGCAGAGCATCTGGAAGGCATGCAAGGCGATGACACGGCCGCGTAAATCGCCGAGCGCCAGAGGCCGGTCGCTATTGAACCACTGGCCGGTCTGCCATTCCGGTGCGGTTGTAGGTGCCGATTGATCCATCTTCGCTTCCGCCGAGATGTGCGTCCTTTCTATGCCAGGTGGACCAGAGTGACCATGCCGCCGATGACGATCCCGAAGATCATCAGCATGACACCGGAGATCCGCAGGACATAGGTCAAAGGATCCTCATTGTCGTTTTGGTCACGTAGCCGCGCCGGTGGCCGCACCGGACGCCCGAGATGCCGCCGGACAGCGGTTTGACGGAACGCCATGTTGAATCCGACGATCGCAAGGACGAGTCCGAAGAAGTCGACGATCAATACATAGCCCGGCATAGGTTTTCTCCTCCGTGGGCGGTTTGATAGCAGGGGCGAGTGGTCAAGCCCGGCATGCCGCCAATCCTTTCTCCAGCCCGGCGATCAGGTCCTGTCCGGCTTCAAGGCCGACCGAGAGCCGCAGCAGGCCGTCGCTGATGCCAGCCACGGCTCGCGCCTCCTCGCCCATGTCGGCATGGGTCATGGTGGCGGGATGGGCGACCAGGCTTTCGATGCCGCCCAGCGATTCAGCGAGCGTGAAGAATTCCACGGCGCCGATGAACTGCCGGACCGCCGCGACACCGCCCGCAAGCTCGAAACTCAGCATGGCCCCGAAACCCTCCTGCTGCCGCGCGGCGATGGCATGACCGGGATGCGAAGAAAGCCCGGGATAGTGAACCTTGGCGACGGTCGCGTGGTGCTCGAGAAATTCTGCAATGATCGTCGCATTTCGCTGTTGGTGTTCCATCCTGGGGAACAGCGTGCGCAAGCCGCGTAGCGTCAGCCAGGAGTCGAAAGGTGCGCCGGCGCTGCCGACGACATTGGCCCAATGGCGCAGCGCCTCGACTTCGGCAGGATCGGCCGCAACGACAGCGCCGCCAATGACGTCGGAATGGCCATTGAGATACTTGGTGGTGGAGTGGACGACATAGTCGGCGCCGAGCGCGATCGGCCGCTGGAGGGCCGGCGACAGGAAGGTGTTGTCGACGGCCACGGCGGCTCCCGCTTGCCGCGCGTTTGCGCACAGCGCGGCGATATCGACGACCCGCATCAGGGGATTGCTCGGCGTCTCGATCAGCACGAGCGCCGGCACCTCTTCCAACGCGGCCGCGAAGGCCGTTTGATCGGATTCATCGACGAAGCGGACTGAAAAATGGCCGCGATCGGCGCGCGCCTTGAGAAGCCGCATTGTGCCGCCGTAGCAGTCGTGCGGAGCGAGGACGAGCTCGTCCGGCCGCAGCCGGCTGACAAGCAAATCGAGGGCCGCCATGCCGCTGGAGGTAATGATCGCGCCAGCGCCTCCCTCGAGCTTCGCGAGCGCGTCGGCCAGGAGCTCCCGCGTTGGATTGCCCGCCCGGCCATAGTCGTAGAGCCGAGGTTCGTCATACCCGGCGAACTCATAGGTGGTCGACAGATATAGCG
Organism: Novosphingobium sp.; assembly: GCA_036400975.1. Classification (GTDB taxonomy): domain Bacteria; phylum Pseudomonadota; class Alphaproteobacteria; order Sphingomonadales; family Sphingomonadaceae; genus Novosphingobium. The sequence goes on from DASWWL010000070.1 coordinate 9,388, forward strand.
GCGGGGCCACCGCCCCGAAGGCGGGATCGATCGCCACCCCGTAGGCCGCGGTGATGGTTTGTGGGCTTGCCAACGCATCGAATCTGTCAGTCATTGAAGAACCGCCCTTCCGTGACCTCGCGAACCAGCCCCGCGCGGATGGTAAAGTCTCCGAAATGCTCGCCGGGCTCGCGCTCGCGGGCGTAACGGCCGATCGCTTGGGCAAGGACTTCGAGGATTACCGCCTCCCCGACATTCTCGCGCACCATGCGATTGAGGCGCTCTCCGTGAAAGCCACCGCCGAGATAGAGATTGTACTTGCCCGGCGCCCGCCCAGTGAGACCGATCTCGGCGATATAGGGCCTGGAGCACCCATTCGGGCAACCGCTCATCCTGACGGTGATCGACTCGTCGGCGAGGCCATTTTCGGCAAGGATCGCCTCGATCTTGTCGAGCAGCCCCGGCAGATAGCGCTCGCTTTCCGCCATGGCCAGACCGCAGGTCGGGAACGCAACGCAAGCTATGGCATTGCGCCGCAGCACCGAGAAGGCATCGATGTCCGGCCTGTGGTCGGCGAGGATCGCGTCGATGGTGGGCCTATCCTCCGTTTTCACACCAGCGATGATCACGTTCTGATTGGGCGTCAGGCGGAACGTGCCGTGATGGACCCTGGCGATGTCGCGCAGCATGTCGAGCAGACTCAGATCCAGGCGGCCGTTCTCGATGATCAGCGTGCGGTGATGTCGGCCGTCGGGCGTGGTATTCCAGCCATAGCTGTCGCCATTGGAGGCAAAGGCGTAGGGACGGGCCTCTTCGAAAGTCGATCCCATATTGCGCTCGATCGCGGCCTTGATCCAGTCGAGCCCTTTGTCGTCTATCGTGTATTTGAACCGGGCGTGTTGGCGGTCCTTGCGGTCGCCATAGTCGCGTTGAACCGTCATGACCGCGTCCGCGCAGGCGGTTACACGGTCAGCGGGGATAAAGCCGATCAGGCTGGCAAGGCGCGGATAGGTCTCGGGTGCCTGGTCGGTGCGCCCCATGCCGCCACCGACCACAACGTTGAATCCCTCGAGGCCGTGCGCGCCGCCGATCGCGATAAAGCCGAGATCCTGCGCATAGACGTCGATGTCGTTGGACGGCGGCAACGCGAAACCGATCTTGAACTTCCGCGGCATGTAAGTGCGACCGTAGAAGGGCTCCTCCGGTTCGGAGCCGGCGACGCGCTCGTGGCCGTACCAAATCTCGTGGTAAGCGCGGGTCTTGGGAATGACATGGTCGCTGACGCGCTTCGCCATCGCTGCGACTTCGGCGTGAAAGCGCGAACATTGCGGATCGACGGTGCACATAACGCCGCGGCTGTCGTCGCCGCAAGCCGCCACCGTGTCGAGCAGCGTTTCGTGCAAACCCTGGATGATCGGCCGGAGGCTGTCCTTCAACACCCAGTGGAATTGGAAGGTCTGGCGGGTCGTGATGCGCAGCGTCTCGCCGCCATGCGCACGCGCAAGTTCGTCGAGCTTCAGCCACTGCGCCGGGCTGCAGACCCCGCCAGGTAGCCTGACGCGGATCATGAACTGATAGGCGGGCTCGAGCTTCTGGCGGCGGCGCTCGTCGCGCAGATCGCGGTCGTCCTGTTGGTAGATGCCGTGGAACTTCATCAGCTTGACGTCATCCCCGGACGGCACCGCGCCGGTGATCCGGTCGAGCAAACCTTCGGCGATCGAGCCGCGCAGAAAGTCGCTATTGTCCTTCATGCGCTCGTCGGCCCCGAGCCGGTCGAGCGGTTGAGAGAGGTCGTGGCTGCGATCGATGGTGGCGGTGTCGGTCATGCTCATGGCCCTCAATAGACATCTCGCTGGTAGCGGTGGTCGGCCTGGAGCGAACGGACATAATCCTCGGCCGCTTCCCGTCCGGTGTGCGCCTCGCGGGCGACAATTTCGATCAAGGCCTGGTGAACATCGGGCGCGAGATTGGCAGCGTCACCGCAGACGTAGACGTGGGCGCCCTCTTCCAACCAAGCGAAGATAGCGCGCGATTGCTCCTTCATACGGTGCTGCACGTAGACCTTCTCGGCCCGGTCTCGCGAGAAGGCGACATCCATGCGACTGAGCCTGCCGTCCCTCAGCCATTCCTGCCACTCGGCCTGGTAGAGGAAGTCCGTGCGGAAGTTACGCTCGCCGAAGAACAACCAGCTCTTACCGCCCGCGCCGCGCGCCTCGCGCTCCTGCAGAAAGGCCCGATATGGCGCGACCCCGGTTCCCGCGCCGATCATGAGAATGGGCGCATCGTTGGCAGGTAGCCTGAAATGCTGATTGCTCTGAATATAGACCGGAAGCGCCGTATCGGCGTCGGCGCGATCCGCCAGAAGGCCCGATGCAACGCCGCTACGCTGCGCACCATGAAGGCTGTAGCGGACCGGGGCGACCGTGAGGTGGGCTTCGTCCCCAACGGCCGACTGGCTCGAGGCCAGTGAATAGAGGCGCGGCTGCAAGGGCCGCAATACGGACGCAAACCCCTGCGGCATTACCTCCGCGACCGGGAAGCGTCGCACAATGTCGACGATGTGGTGGGTGCGCAGGAATACCGAGCGCTCGCCAGCGCGATCTTCCTCGTGAAGCTGCTTGAGTGCATCGGCTTCGCTCAACATCGCCCAATAGTCGAGGAAGCGGGGCGTCGCGGCCGTGATTTCAAAGCGGTGGGTCAGCGCCGCGCCCATGGAAAGACTCTGCCCCTTGAGTTCGAATTCGGCCTCGGCTGAAATGCCGAGCGCTTCCAGCAGAGCCGCGACAACCGCGGGGTCGTTCGACGCGCCGATGCCCAGAGCATCGCCGGGTTGGTAAACGAGGCCCGATCCCGCGAGTGAAAACTCGATATGGCGAGTCTCTTTCGAGGACCCACGCCCGACGATGGCGATGTTCTCGACGATCGGTGCCGGAAAGGGATGGCGCTTGTCATGGACGGCCGGGGTCGCGGCGCCGACGCCGAGGATTGCCGGACCGACGCTCGTGGGAACCGATGGCGCGGCGCTCGCCAATTGCCCTATGATGGATGCGATCCAAGCCTCGGCAGCCTCCTCAAAGTCGACATCGCAATCGACGCGGGGGGCGAGGCGGCGCGCGCCCAGCTCTTCAAACCGCTGGTCGAGCCGTTTGCCGGCCTGGCAGTAGTATTCATATGTGGAATCGCCCAGGGCGAGGACCGCGAACCGGACGTCTTCAAGCTTGGGCGCCTTTCGGCTCTCGATGAACTCGAAGAAGCCAGTGGCGGGTTGAGGCGGATCACCCTCGCCATAAGTGCTGACGATGATCAGCAGATCCTGCTCCTGGGAGAGCTGGCGAATTTTGTAGTCGGCCATGTCGACGAGTTTGCAAACGAGGCCCGCAGCTGTGGCGGCCGCGACGAAGTTTCCGGCCAGCTCCGCAGCATTTCCCGTTTCGGTGCCGTAGAGAACAGTGAGCGCGCGGTGGACTGCTGCATTGGAAGACGCCGGCTGCGGAGGGGGCGACCGCAGGCCGACGTCTAACCCGGAGAAATAACCGCTGAGCCACAGTACCTGCGGCGGCAGCAATGAACGGGTCAGTTCCTCGACCAACCTCCACTGCTCCAGGGTCAGGGGATTCCCTGGATTTCCTATTTGCGTCATGCGCTCGTCCTCGACCGTCTGCTCCCTCCCGCGCTCCGGCCTGCTGACGCAGAATCCTCTCCGGGCGTGTTGTCGCGAAGCGTCTTTCAAACTGGTCGCCCAGATGTGCGCATGGCGATCACATAAAGCAAATGAATGTTATTGCTCATTCAGCGCATTATTATTGCATCTAATTGCTACGCGAGCTGGGCGAAAACTTCGGCGAAGAGCGGCTCCAATCGTTTGATTTCATCCCGATGGACTGCGGACAACTCGTCCAGGAGATCGAAGGCTTTCGGGGTCAACCGCAGAAGGGCGCGCCTGCGATCAGCGGTGGCCGCCTCACGGACAATCAGCGCCAGCGCCTCGAGGCGGTTGACGAGACCGGTGGCGCTGTGCGGCTTCAGGATCAGACGCTCGGCAACATAACCGACAGTCGCCAGATCGGGATCGCAGCCTCGAATCGCGAGGAGGGCCTGATGCTGGCGCGGGGTCAGACCAAGCTCGACCGCCTTGGCTTCGCTGAATGCCTGGAAGCGGCGGATGGTATGGCGAAACGAGGCAAGCGCCGCATAGTCGGCATCACGGAGTGGTTTGTTCCTCTGCTTCAATATGGACTCCTGCGATTGAATTATATCGCTCTGCGATATATTGGCCGACGCGTCTCTGATAAGAATATACAGGTTTCATGTCGCTCACACCCCCGCGCGCTGTCGAATGCCATCAACTCGGAGACCATAGCGTCGACCGCCGCATGATCATGCTCGCGGCCATGGCGATCGTCGTTGGAACGGGGGGCGCACTCGGTGCTTGGGTCCTGGTCAAGCTGATCGCGGTCGCGACCAACCTTTTCTGGTTTGGCCGCCTGTCCGCCGATCACTCGCTCATCACCGAGGCGTCCGTCGGCTGGATAGTGGTGGTGATCCCCGTCATTGGCAGCCTTGTCGTCGGCCTGATGGCGCGCTTCGGGTCGGACAAGATCCGGGGCCACGGCATTCCTGAAGCAATCGAAACGATCCTGTTCGGCGAGAGCCGGCTTTCCCTGAAGGTTGCGCTTCTCAAGCCTCTCTCTTCGGCGATCTCGATCGGCAGCGGAGGACCATTTGGAGCAGAGGGGCCGATCATCATGACCGGCGGCGCAATCGGTTCGCTCTTCGCCCAATGCTTTCATCTCAGCGCCGCGGAACGCAAGACATTGCTCGTGGCCGGCGCAGCGGCTGGCATGACGGCGATATTCGGCACCCCGCTTGCCGCCATATTGCTTGCGGTGGAGGTTCTTCTTTTCGAGTGGAAACCGCGCAGCTTCGTGCCGGTCGTCGTCGCCGCGCTCATTTCCCTGGCCTGGCGTCCGCTGCTGCTTGGATCCGGACCAATGTTTCCCATGACGGCGATGGTAGCGCAGGCGAGCTGGTCCCTGCTCGCCTCGGCCGGCATCGGGCTGGCGGTGGGGCTTATGGCCGCGATCTTGTCGACCTCGCTGTACCGCATCGAGGATCTTTTCCACCGGCTGCCGTTCCACTGGATGTGGTGGCCGGCCATCGGCGCGATCGTCGTTGGGCTGGGAGGTCTGATTGACGCGCATGTGCTGGGCGCTGGTTATGCAAGCATTGAGGCCCTCCTCAACGCGTCGCTACCGCTCAAGGTGGTCGCAGCACTTCTCATGGTTAAGGCGGTGGTCTGGCTGGTCGCCCTGGGATCTGGAACATCCGGCGGCGTGCTGGCCCCCCTCCTCATTCTGGGCGGCGCGGCCGGTTTCCTGCTTGGTCAATTCCTGCCCGGCGATCCGGGGTTCTGGGCCATGATCGGAATGGCCGGCGTCATGAGCGGAGCCATGCGCGCGCCGATGACCGGCGCGATCTTCGCGGTCGAGCTAACCGGGCAATTCAATGCGATCCCCTGCACGATAGCGGCGGCGGGCGGCGCCTATGCGATCAGCGTTTTGTTGATGCGCAGGTCGATTCTTACTGAAAAGATCGCCCGGCGAGGACGGCATATCCTGCAGGAATACACGGTCGATCCGCTCGACCTGCTCCAGGCAAGCCAGATCATGACGCGCGATCCCGCCACCCTGCCAGGATCGATGTCGGTGGAAGCGACGGTGGCCTTTTTCGCCTCTGAGGCCGTCCATCGCAGCTATCCGGTCATCGATCCACAAGGGGGCCTGCTCGGTCTCGTCTCTCGCACCGACGCCCTGCGCTGGCAGATCGATCGGGACCGGGACCAGACCTCTCTTGCCGATGCGGTATCGGATGCAGCGCAGCCTGTCGCCTACCCCGATACGCCAAGCGGCGTGGTCGCCGATCTCATCATCGAATCGGGAATTGGCCGGATTCCGATCATCGATCCGGGCTCGCGCCACGTCCTTGGCATTCTATCGCGCCAAGACCTTCTCAAGACACGCAGCGCGAACCGCCGCGCCGAAGTCGGTCGGTCGCGGTATGTCGGCAGCAAGACAAGGGTCGGCCCGCGCGAAACAACGGCCTAGCCGGTGCCCGTGCAACACCATTCCAGTCCTTCCACCTTGATCAAGTCGAGACCTTCCCGAGAACATGTAACGGTATTGTCGCGCGCTTAGCTGCGGTTCTCCGCTCTCCTTTGAAGGGGGTAATGGTCGGGGCTGGGTCGGAGCGCCCATGTCCCCGCTATCCCGAAACCAGCGTTGCCCTTCTAATCAATAGAGGTATGAATAATACTTGTTTAATGCTAGACGAGCCTCCCTGCCGAAGAGAGGGACTCGGAGCGTGGTTTCAGGATTGACCGTAGGCGAGCGCCAGCGGAGCATGGCGATCCTCGTCATCTTGGCTTTCGTCGGATTGGCGATGGCTGCAGCGGGTGCAAGCAGAGCGGATCCCATGCAGGCGCATGGGTTCATCGTGCTGCTCTTCAGCCTCGGCATATTCTGTGCTGTGCTCAATGGCTATTTCGAGCCTGAGCCAGCCAGGGCGCGCCTGGAGAGCTACTACGACGATCCGAGCAAGGCGGGGATCGTCATTGCCATGCTTTGGGCCGTCTTCGGCATGTTCATCGGCGACTGGGTTGCGTGGTTGCTGGCATTCCCCGACCTGACCTTCGATGCCGCCTGGTCGAGTTTCGGGCGCTTGCGTCCCGCTCACACGACAGGCGTGATCTTCGGATTCGGCGGCAATGCCCTGATCGCCACCTCCTTCCACGTGATGCAACGGACCTCCCGCGCACGCCTGCCCGACCAGTTCAGTCCCTGGTTCGTGCTCGTCGGCTACAACCTGTTCTGCCTGCTGGCGATCTCCGGCTATTTCCTCGGCATCACCCAGTCGAAGGAATATGCCGAGCCCGAGTGGTACGCCGATATTTGGCTCGTGATCGTTTGGGTGACCTATCTCGTGCTCTATCTGCGCACGCTCGCGCGTCGCAAGGAGCCGCATATCTATGTCGCCAACTGGTACTATCTGGCCTTCATCCTCGTCGTGGCGATCCTCCACATCGTCAACAACCTCGCGGTTCCTGTCTCGTTTGGCGGCGCCAAGAGCTATTCGCTGTTCTCGGGCGTCCAGGATGCGATGACCCAATGGTGGTACGGTCATAATGCCGTGGCCTTCTTCCTGACCGCTGGCTTCCTCGGCATGATGTATTATTATCTGCCCAAGCGCGCCGGCCGACCGATCTATTCGTACCGCATGTCGATCATCGGCTTCTGGGGCATCACTTTTTTCTACATGTGGGCGGGATCGCACCACCTCCACTACACGGCTCTGCCGCAATGGGTGCAGACACTCGGCATGACCTTCTCGGTCATGCTGCTGGTGCCGTCATGGATCGCCGCCGCCAACGCGCTCCTCACGCTCAACGGCGCCTGGGACAAGGTCCGGGACGATGCGACGCTGCGGTTCATGATGATGGCCGCGGTTTTCTATGGCCTTTCGACGTTCGAAGGATCGTTCATGGCGATCCGTTCGGTCAACGCGCTGTCGCACTATACAGACTGGACGATCGGGCACGTCCACGCCGGCGCCATGGGATGGGTCGCGCTCATTACTTTCGGGTCGATCTACGCTGTCGTCCCGTGGCTATGGAAGCGCGAGCGTATGCATTCGCCTGCACTCGTCGAGGTCCATTTCTGGCTCGCCCTCGCCGGAACGCTGATCTACGTCTTTGCGATGTGGAACTCAGGCATCATCCAGGGCCTGATGTGGCGGACCTACAATGACAGCGGGACGCTGACCTACTCGTTCCTCGACAGCATGATTGCGATGCATCCCTACTATGTGGCGCGTGCAATCGGCGGGCTGCTCTTCCTGATCGGGGCCATCGTCGGCTGCTACAATATCTGGATGACGATCCGCCGGCCGGCCGGCGTACTTGCTCCCGCGGGCGACACGCCCCTCCCCGCCAACCTCCAGCCTGCGGAATAGGCCGATGTTCGGAACCCATTACCGCATCGAACGCAAGTCGATCATGCTGGCTGTAGCCATCATGGTCGTCGCAAGCATTGGCGGGCTGATCGAGATCGCGCCGCTCTTCACGATCGACGATACGGTCGAGAGCGATCCCAAGATGCGGGTCTACACGCCGCTCGAGCTCGCCGGCCGCAACATCTATATTCGCGAGGGCTGCTACGCCTGTCATTCGCAGATGGTCCGCACGCTGCAGGATGAGGTCGAGCGCTACGGACACTACTCACTTGCGGTCGAGTCCAAATACGATCACCCGATGCTCTGGGGATCGAAGCGAACGGGCCCCGATCTTGCGCGCCTCGGCGGGAAATATTCCGACCAGTGGCATACCGCGCACCTGAAGAATCCGCGTGACGTCGTCCCCCAGTCAATCATGCCGCGCTACAATTGGTTGAACGAGAAACAGTTGCAGACCAAGTATCTCGGCGATGATCTGCGCGCGCTCAGGGCCGTCGGCGTGCCCTATACCGACGACATGATCGCCAATGCACCCGCCGACGCGGTGGCGCAGGCCTCGCCCGACGACGATACAGCCGGCCTGGTAAAACGCTACGGCGTGGCCACGCAAATTCGCGGGTTCGATGGCGACAAGGGGACGACCTCGGAGATGGATGCGCTCGTCGCCTATCTCCAGGTCCTCGGCAAGCTCAGCAACGCCGCGCAGCCCACCCCGGCCCCGAAGGAATAGGACCAGATGGATATTGACCATCAAACGCTCGTAGGCTTCGCCAAGTCTTTCGGGCTTTTCTACCTGCTCGCGATGGCGGGCGTGGCCCTTCTCTACGCCTGCTGGCCGGCCAACCGGAACCGCTTCGACAAGGCGGCACGCGACATCATCGACGACGAGGACAAGCCGTGGCGGTAACCGAGCGCGATCCCCTTAGCGGGCACATGACGACCGGCCACGAGTGGAACGGGATCAAGGAGCTCAACACGCCGGTTCCCAAGGCGGTCTGGTTCTTCCTCATCCTGACCGTCCTGTTCTCGGTCGGCTACTGGGTCCTCATGCCGGCTTGGCCGCTCGGCAAGACCTATTCCCGCGGATTGCTGGACAACGATCAGAAGGCGATCGTCGCCAAGCGCGTGGTCGCAGCCGCAGACGCGCGATCCCCCTGGACACGGCAGATCGCGGCGATGGGCTATGAGCAGATCAAGGCCGATCCGAACCTCATGTCCTATGTGCGCGAGGACGGCCATCGCTTGTTCGGAGACAACTGCGCCGCGTGCCATGGCATGAATGCAGCCGGCAATGCCGGGTTCCCCAATCTTACCGACCGGGATTGGCTGTGGGGTGGCGCACCTGACACGGTCGCGCACACGATCGCGGTCGGAATCAACAGTCCGGCGAGCAAAAAGACCCGCGTCGGCCAGATGCTCGCCTTCGGCAAGGACGGCATTCTCGATAACGATGCGGTCTTCGCGGTGGCCGACTATGTGAAGACCCTGTCGGATTCCGCCTGGGCGAAAGGCAAAGCAGGATCGGTCGCCAAGGGCCGGGAAGTCTTCATCGCAAATTGCGTCGCGTGCCATGGCGATCAGGGGCGCGGCAATCCGCAGGTCGGTGCGCCCGACCTGACCGATCGAACCTGGCTCTACGGCGGCGATATCGAAACGATCTACACGACGATCTACAACGGCCGGCAAGGCGAAATGCCGGCATGGGAGCATCGCCTCAGCCCGATCGACCGCAAGATCCTGACCGTGTTCCTGCTCGACAAGGGCGACAGGCCATGAGGCTCCCCCGTTCGCGCGGCTTCTACGTCGCACTGGCGATCACGGCGGTGGGTGCCATCCTGCTGGCCAATGCCCATCTCGTCTATGTCGCATCGACCTCGGAGCCTAAATGCGTCGAGCACGCCAGGAACGACGGGACCCAGAAGGCCGGTGGTGCGTTCGGTGCCGCCGAGTCGTCGTGCTGAGATGATCGGGAGAAGATGATGACCACGATCCCGCCTGTCGTTCCCCCGCTTCCGATCGAGCAACGCTACGCCCGCGATTTGGCGTCCGGGGCTGCGTTCGGTTGGTTGCGCGACGGATGGCGCGATCTTGCCATCAATCCCGGCCCAAGCCTGCTCTACGGCCTGTTCGTCTTCCTGCTTTCCACAGGCATCGTTGCCGGACTGATCTGGCAGGCATGGGACTTTGCGCTGTTCCCCGCGATCGCCGGCTTTCTGGTGTTCGCGCCGGCGCTGGCCATCGGGCTCTACGACAAGAGCCGCGCGCTCGAAGTCGGCGAACAGGTTTCGCTGCGGCACATGCTGCTGCCCCATGCACGCGCAGGCGGTCAGGTTCTCTTCACCGGAGCGCTTCTGTGCGGAGTCATGCTGCTGTGGATGCGCGCGGCGGTCATCATCTACGCGCTGTTCTTCGGCGTGCGGCCTTTCCCCGGCCTCGATCACATCGCACCGATGCTGTTCACCACCACGACGGGGATCGCCATGCTCGTCGTGGGAACGCTCGTTGGCGGCCTCTTCGCAGCATTCTCCTTCGCGATCTCCGCCTTTTCCATTCCCATGATGCTGGACAAGCGGGTCGATGCGCTGACGGCCATGGGCACGAGTTGGGCGCTGGTCTGGAACAACCTGCCGACAATGATGGTCTGGGGCGTCCTCGTGCTTGTTCTCTTCCTCCTCTCGGTTGCGACGGGCCTTCTCGGGCTGATCATAGTTTTCCCGTGGCTGGGTCATGCGACCTGGCATGCCTACCGTGCGGTCCGTTGATGCCGTGACAGGTGCAGCCGCCCACACTCGGCTGTCGGCCGAGGAGCTTCTCCTGGCGAGCCGTCAGGTCGACGTGGATCTGTGGCATACCGACCTCTCAATACCCGGCATCAGCTGCGGCGGGTGCATCCGCAAGATCGAGGACGCGCTCGGCCGTCTGCCCGGCGTGGCGCGGGCGCGCGTCAACCTTTCGACCCGGCGCGTGGCCGTGGACTGGCGGGAAAGCGAGGGGCCGCCGCCGCTCGGCGAAACCCTGACCCGGCTCGGCTACGAGGCTTATCTCCACGAGGTGCAGGCCGATGGGAAAGATCCCCAGCTCGGCCGGTTCATCCGAGCACTGGCGGCAGCCGGATTCGCTTCGATGAATATCATGGGGCTTTCGATTTCGGTCTGGTCGGGCGCCGCCGGCGAGACCCGGGAGCTGTTCCACTGGCTGTCGGCGGCGATCGCGCTACCGACTCTCGCCTACTCGGGCGCGGTTTTCTTCCAGTCGGCCTGGCAGGCACTGCGGCGCGGCCAAACCAACATGGACGTGCCGATCTCGCTCGGTGTGCTCCTCGCCTTTGCGATGAGCCTCTATGATACGATTCAGCGCCTGCCTCACGCCTATTTCGATGCGGCAGTCGCGCTCCTGTTCTTTCTGCTCATCGGCCGGACCCTCGACCACTTGATGCGCGAGAAAGCGCGAACGGCCGTGAACGGGCTTGGGCGGCTCGCAGCCTATGGAGCCACCGTCGTCGGACCCGACGGCAGCCGGGCCTATCTCGCGACCGAAGAGCTCGAACCGGGCATGACCATCATTCTGCGCCCGGGCGACCGTATCCCGGTCGATGCGGTCGTGCTCAAGGGGCGCTCGGATATCGACGCCGCGCTGGCCACGGGGGAGAGCTTGCCGGAGCATGTCATCCCAGGCAGCCGATTGCGTGCCGGTACGCTCAATCTGACGGGACCGCTCACCATCTGCGCCACGGCTTCGTCGCAGGAGAGCTTCCTTGCGGAGATGATGCGGCTCATGGAGGCGGCGGAGGGCGGGCGAACGCAGTTTCGGCGCATCGCGGACCGCGCGGCCAGCCTCTACGTTCCCGTGGTCCACAGCGCGGCGCTACTGAGCTTTATCGGGTGGCTGTTGGCCACCGGCGACTGGCACCGCTCGCTCACGATCGCGGTCGCGGTGCTCATCATCACCTGCCCTTGCGCCCTGGGGCTCGCCGTTCCCATGGTGCAGGTCGTGGCCGCTCGAGCGCTTTTCGAGCGTGGCATCATGGTCAAAGACGGCTCCGCCCTGGAGCGGCTCGTCGAGGTCGATACGGTCGTCTTCGACAAGACCGGCACGCTGACCCTTGGACGGCCTCGATTGCGCCGCGACGCCGCTCCGGATCCGGCCTATCTGGCGATCGCTGCCCAGATCGGTGCGAATTCACGTCACCCCTATGCCCAGGCGCTCGCCGCAGGAACTGCGCCTGCCGATATCGCTTTGGACCGCATTGTCGAGCGCGCGGGCCTCGGCCTCGAAGCCAGGAGCGGTGACGACGTGTGGCGCCTCGGGCGGAGCGCATGGGCGCTCGGCGAGAATGCTCATTCCGATTTCGGCGGGACTGTCCTGGCGTGCAATGGTAAGTTCGCGCAGGCATTCACATTCGAAGACGAATTGCGGCCGGGCGCAACAGCGGCCGTCACTGCACTTCGGGCTCGCGGCTACGATCTCGAGATTATGTCCGGGGACACCCCGGAAGCGGTCACTCCGGTTGCGGGCGAACTCGGAATCACCATCGTCCAGGCAGGACTGCTTCCCGCGGAAAAGACCACCTATCTGGAGTCGTTGGCCCAAGCCGGGCGCAAGACCCTGATGGTCGGCGACGGCCTGAACGATGCGCCCGCGCTCGTCGCGGCGCATGTTTCGATCGCGCCTGGTAACGCCGCCGACGTCGGGCGCCAGGCGGCGGATTTCGTGTTCCTCCATCCCGATCTCGAAAGCGTGCCCTATGCGATTAAAATCGCGCGCGTTGCAGATCGCCTGATCCGCCAGAATTTCGCCTTCGCGGCGCTGTACAATCTCGTGGCCTTGCCGGTCGCCATTGCGGGCTATGTCACACCGCTTCTCGCCGCGCTGGCGATGTCAGGTTCCTCAATCCTCGTCGTCGCGAACGCTCTGCGCCTGAACCCGCGCTTCTTGCGCCGCCCACCGCCGGCCCGCCCGACATGAACGTCCTTTGGTATCTGATTCCCATCTCGCTCGCACTGGGTGGCTTGGGGCTCGCCCTGTTCTTCTGGGCGCTCAGAAGCGGACAATATGAGGACGTCACGGGTGCAGCGGAACGCATCTTGGACGATGAGGACCGACCGCTCTGACCTGCGCAGCGCGATGATCCACAGGGCACGCTATGGAGCGTCATGCCATCGAGAGTCATGACCCCGGCGTGCGGCCTATGACCGTTCATAGGGTGGGTGTCGACGAAGCATCTGGAAGCCGCAGCCGGATAGCCAAGCCTGGCTATCCACGAAAATCGCGCCAGCATCGGCGCTTAACATGTCTTCAACATACAGGTATGATGGTCTATTGACTTCCCTCCCAGGAGAGCTGTGTGCGGCTCACGCGCTACACGGATTATTCGCTAAGGGTTTTGATCCACCTGGCGCTCAACGACGATCGCCTTTGTTCGATCGGCGAAATTTCTCGCACCTACGACCTGTCCCACAATCACCTGATGAAGGTCGTCAATGCGCTAGCACACAGCGGCTTCATAGAGACCGTTCGAGGGCGCACAGGAGGTATGCAGCTTGCCCGTCCTGCGAATGAAATTACCGTCGGCGAGGTCGTCCGCACGACCGAGGAAGGATTTCAGCTCGCGGATTGTTCGGGGTGCGCGCTGTCGCCCGCCTGCGGTCTTACGGGCGTCCTCGCACAGGGGGTGCAGGCGATGATGGCCGTCTTCGATTCCTACAAGATTTCTGACCTGTTGACCGATCGCGAGGCAATGCGTGCTTTGACAAACCGGTGATCGTTCCTGGCCATTGGGACCCGCAGACCGCATCCGGTCAGCGCCTTTCCAGTGTCTTTGAGTTTGGTTGAGATTCTCGGTCCGGGGACTCACCGCCGTTTTTCGGTGCCAGGTTTGCCTGCAAGACTGCGGATGCACGGTCGATGTTGATACGATGGCTATCCAACATCTCGCGCAAATCGCCATGCAGGGCATCGTCCCGCACACGCGGCGCCAGTGCCTCCAGCTTTCGCACAACCCAGGCTTGCCCGCGATTTAGAAAGGCGAGTCGGTCGAGAGCTCCAGGAATGGCCATGGCCTTTGCGTAAAAGGCACCCGTCTTGCCCGACGGCATCGCGCCAAGCTGCTTGAGGTGCCGCGAGAGCATCGCACACCACCGGGCTTCGTCTGCGCGGACTGTCGCCATCAGCGCGCCATAGGGCGTGTTAGCCGCGCCCTTGCGGCTCGCAAGCGCAACCCGCGCGCCTGCCCGCTCAGCTTCCAGCAGTTCATTCAGGGCCGCAATGATCTCATCACGGGCCGCAAAGCCCATGTAGACATCGTCGGCGTCCTCCGCATAGCAAGGGGACGAGGAGAGGTCGTTGGTCATGCAGCAAGCGCCGCCGACGCGTGCAGTCCAGCGCGAACCTTGTCCATCACGCCGGGATCGGCCTTGGTCGAATGGACGACATAGGCTGAATAGGAAAACTCGGGACTCCCCGGCACGAGCGCGAGACGTCCTTCTTCGAGATAGGACCGAACGAAGCCCATCCGGAAATAGCCGCAGCCGCCGGTTGCCAGAATATAGTCCAAGGCCAGCGGGCCGTAGCTGATCGAAACGACTGCGTTGGGGTGGTCGGGGAAGGCCGCCTGATAGCTTGCGGCGAATTCATCGCCCCAATCGATCTGCACATGGTCTTCAGGCGCGAGCGGCGTGCTGACGGGGGTCGTTCGCACGCAGACGAGCTTCTCTTCGAACAGGAGCTCGGCAATGATTCCCGGCCGGCTCGGCGCCGCATACAACACGGCAACATCGAGCGAGCCGTCCTGGACCTGCTCCATCAGGCTCTCGGGCGAAGCAATTTGCGTGCTCACGGCAATCTCGGGGCACTGCCGGCGCATCCACAGCAGCCAATGCCGCAACAACGGACTCCACAGGCTGAGTTCCGCGCCGACCGTCACCACGGTTTCGCGGCCGGGAGGCAGGGCAACCGCCTTGCGCGCACGCTCCCACACCTGAACAAGAGTCGTCGCAAAGCGGAGGAACTGCTCGCCTGCGGGTGTCAGTTTTGCGCCGGCCTTGTTGCGGATGAAGACAGGGCGGTCGAGTTGATCCTCAAGCACGCGAATACGGGCGCTGACCGCGGTTTGGGTGAGGTTGAGATTGGCAGCAGCGCTCACGAAGCTGCCTGTCTTGACGACCTCGAGGAAGGTGCGTGCGACGCTGATATCCATCCCACAAAATCCTTATGCTCAATGCCCAATAATATTCGTTTGCTTGATGGATGCAACCGGGTTAATGTTGCGATCAGAAGGAGAGACCACCATGGTCGAGCCATCGCCAGGAAGCCGGCCTGCATTCGGGCCGAGACCGAGATGAAGCCGCTAGGATCTTTCCGACCCGAACCGCCGCCACCGCCACCTAGAGTTGAATTCTGGACGGCTCTCGCCGCGTTGGGGGCAATGATCCTGGGGATCGGCGTGATGCTGTATTGCTTCCACGACGCCGGCGCCATCAGCGACGAGGCGTTCCTTGCGATCATGGTGTTCTTCGTGGCGGTCGCCGCAGGGATTCTCATCGCGATGGACTCTGAAAGCCAGGCGCATCGCGATGCCGGGGCACGCTTCAAGGAAGTACCCCCGCCTTTCGACGTCACGATGATCTGGCCACCGGAATGCGGATGGAGAGCCGACCCGCCATCGGCGGAGGCTCAAACTCCGCGTACCAAATCCCCGGCCAAACCCTCGCCTGGGAGAAGAGACAAATCGTGAGAGAAAGGCCAAAAATGAGCGGGATCGGATCGGCAGTGCGTGCGGCGCCTTCGTCCGTTCCTTGAGAGCCGCGAACGCGATCGCGATCGAGACCGCAGGCTTATTTGTGCGGCCGATCGGCATCGTCCGCGGGGAGGATGGTGTGCTTTGCGCTCCCTTTCGCGCTCCTCGACGGGATGGCGGGGCCCGGCGAGCATCCTCAGATTAACCGCAATATTATTGCGGAAAACCATTCATAACATTCGTTTGTTTGATGGACGCAGCTGAACCACATTGGGTGCACAGCATGAAGGAGTCTCCATGACCATTCAACTTGGGCAGATCGCCCCCGACTTTGAACAGGACACCACGCAAGGGCGCATCCGCTTTCACGACTGGCTGGGTGACAGCTGGGGCGTGCTCTTCAGCCATCCCAAGAATTTCACACCGGTGTGCACCACGGAGCTCGGCGAAGTCGCGAAGCTGCGCCCCGAATGGGACAAACGCAAGGTGAAGCCA
>DASWWL010000071.1:0-2943 GCA_036400975.1 Novosphingobium sp.
CGGGGCGCTGGCGGGACGGGCTCGCTGCCTTGCCGCCTTGCGTCGGGGCATACCCCGAGGTTTCGTCCATGCCGGTGTGGCATTCACCGGCCTGTCCATCCGCCGCATCCCGTGGCGGCCTGTCCGGACCGCGCGGGCGCCGACCGCACTACGGGAGACAAGAGAAGCGAAGGCCTTTCACGCCTCCCGCACCCGTCGCGGTGTGTCAGTCTGGAAACCTGACCGAACGGAACGTATGAAGAACATTCCTACATGTCAAGCATGGGCGTAGTTTTATGGACTGGCCTGTCCTGCGCTTCGCCTAAGGGACCGCGCGCCAACCAAAACCCGCATCAGGTCGCCGCCGGAGCAGGCGCGGCGGGGGTTGGCAAGGCGTTGCCGGGCAAGGCCCGTTTTTCGATCATGTCGGCGGCTTCGTCGAGCGCGCGCGCTTCGCCTACGGTCACGCCGCCGGGACCGGGGTCGTTGTCGGACTTGCCGCAGCCTGCCAGCAGGGCAAGACCGATAGCCGGGAAAATCGCGCGCATCCCCTAGCCCTCGATGATTCGCGAACCGGGATGATGCCGGTCCAGGTGCTTGCGAATGATCGCCAGGTTGCGGCTGTTCGAACGATAGACGAAGTCGAACAAGTCGCCAACGACGGGAACCGCGCCCAACAGCGCGTCGAAGCCGACATGGCCGAGCATCCGCGCCAGTTGCCATTTCGACATGCCGAGGTTGCGCCCTTCCCAGACTATATACAGCCCGAGCACCGCCGAAATCGCGTCGCCGGCCACCGGCACCAGTCCGGCGATCGCATCGAAGCCCACCGGACGATTGAGACCGGGCAGCGTGAACGCGCGTTCGAGCAGTCGCTCCATCGCCTCTACCCGGCGCCGGACCGAATGCGGATCGCGGCCCAGCGGAAGATCGTTCGCCATGCGGCGGAAAGCGGCCTGCTGCGTCATTGAACCGAATACTCCTCGGCCTCTCATTTGGGGCGTACCGCCATCGGCATCAAGGGATGGATGCCCCAGCGGTTGGCGGCGAAGCCTGCCGCCTCGCCGCGCACCAGCGACCAGCGGATCGGCGCACCGAAGGGAATGAAGACATTGGCCGTCGTCAGTTCGGCCTCGGCGTCCGCAAGAAGCCTGATACGCTCGCCGGGCGCCGTCGCGGTCTGGGCGTCGGCCAGAAGCGCATCGGCGCCAGAGCTGCACAGGCCGCGCTGCACCTGGCAGCTCAACTGGTTCAGATACCAAGCGGCGCCGGAGTAGCGGGCGACCGCATCGAGCAACCGCAGATCCGCGTCCGCCCCTTCTCGCACGCGCAGGGCCTCGATACCGATCCGTTCGAAATCTTCGCGCAGGCGGGTAAAGAGCATGTCCGCTCCGCGCCCTTCCGGCAGCGATATGCGCAAGCGCAGCGTCCCGGGATTGGCGGCATGCCAGCGATCGACGCGCTCCTTCGCGCGGGCGCGGCGCTGGTCCATGCCAAGGTCGGCCCACCTTTCGCCGATGAGCCCGCTGTCGCCATCCGTGCCGGGCGAAACGAGGCGCGTCGTGGCGTTCCATCCGCCGACGCCGAACGGCACCATCAGCGCGTCGCGGTCGATGGCCAGCGCCAGCGCCTCCCGGTTCTCCGGCGCGGCAAGAAAGCCGGCGGGGCGCACCACCAGCAGGCCGAACAATCCCGTGACGGGATCGATCTGGATCGTTCCGCGCGACAGGCCGATCGAACTGGCCAGCGGGAAACTTTCGATCCTGCCGCCCAGCAACACATCGGCGCCGCCGCTGTTGAAGAGCTTGACCGCCGCTGCCGCCGGCAGCGCCCGGAAGTGAACCGGGCGATGGCTGTCGCCCCAGCCTTCGACCTTCGGCAGGCCCCGCACCTCGGGCGGCAGAGGATCGAGCCGCGCGATCCGGTCTTCGCGGGTGAGCCGCATCGGACCGGCGCCATGGCCCTTGTGCCTCAGGCCCAGCTCGGGCTGCGCCAGCAGTTGCAGGAAATTGGGGTTCGGGCGCGAGAGGCGTATCTCTATCACGCGTCCCGCCATCACGCGGATTTCGTCGATGCCGGAAAGGTCGAGCGCCAGCGGAGTGCCCCGAAGACCGGCGATCGCTTCGCGCAGCGCAACCCGCGCGCCCTGCGAGGTGATCGCGCCGCCGCCCCCCCATGTGCCGTCCCGCAGCCGGAAAATATAGCTCTGCCCGTCGTCCGTCACGATCCAGCGATCGGCCAGCCCTGGAATAATCCGCCCCTGGGCGTCGAAACCGACCAATCCCTCGACAGTGGCGCCGCGGACGAGCTGTGCCGCGGGGGAAAGCCGGGCGCTGCTTTCAAAGGGGGAATCGCTGGCGCCTATGGCGATCACATTGACGGTGGCGTCCTTCGCCCCGCCGCAGCCCGCGAGCAGCAGCAGGGCCAGCGCAAAGCCGCATCGTCCGGCATGGTGCAGCAGGGAAGGCATTATCGAAAGGCGTATACGATTTCAGTGGAATCGGAAACGTCTCCGGCCCCGAATAGCGGCGATCGCCGGCGATTCAGATCTTGCGCAATGATCGGGTGCGGGGCGGGTGCAGGACGGGCTTGGTGAAGCGGGGCGTCTGATCGCCATCGCCTACGGGCTTGCGAACCACCTTGGGATCGATTTCCTCGCTGAAGGCGACCCCGAAGCGGTCATCCTGCACCCATGCCACGGAACCTTCGACCCAGCCGATATTACGCAGGTTCACATTGACGATCGTGCCGCGCGTGACGCGCAAGGACCCTTCGCCCATCATGCCGCCGGCCGAGAGGTTACGCACCTTTATACGGTGCTCCCCGTCAATTCCCTCGACGCGCAAATCAGCCATGACGAACAGGCTGTCGCGCGCGAGCTGCCTATTTTCATTCCCGTCCATCGTAACGCGGCTCATCTTTCAGCCTGCGTTCGCGGCGCAAGCAGTCAACCCCCAGGTGGTT
>DASWWL010000072.1:0-4639 GCA_036400975.1 Novosphingobium sp.
CGTCTATCGCCTGTCCAGCACCAACGGCCACTTCGCCAGGGTCAGCTCGGACGGCAGGCTGCGCGCGGTGATCGCGCTGGAAGATCCGGGCGTGCCCAACTGGCTCGATCCCGCCGGCTATCTCGAAGGCGGCATCTATGGTCGCTGGTACAATTGCGATACGAACCCGACGCCGGTCATCAAGCGCGTGAAACTGGCGCAGCTGCGCGATCATCTGCCGCCGGACACGCCGGTCGTCACGCCGGAAGAGCGCGCCGAGGAACTACGAACGCGCGTAAGGGCCTGCCAACGCCGGAGGAGGTGGTGAACATGATTACCGAACTGCTCGATTTCTCCGGCCGCGTGGCCATCGTCACCGGCGGCGGCACCGGCATCGGTTACGCCACGGCCAGCCAGCTCTCGCGGCTCGGCGCATCGCTCGTCATCGCCAGCCGGGGGGCGGAGGAACTGGAACGCGCTGCTGCATCCCTGCGCGAGGAAAGCGGCAATCCCGTCCTCGCCGTGCCCACCGACGTGAAGGACGAGGAAGCGGTGATCCGCCTAGTCGCCCGCACGGTCGAGGAATTCGGCCGCATCGACGTGCTGGTCAACAACGCCGGCGGCACCCGTCTCGGCCCGCTGGAACAGATCCCGACGCGCGGCTGGGATTCGATCTTCGATCTGAACGCCAAGTCCGCCTATATCGCCACGCGCGAGGCCGGACGGCACATGATCGCGCAGAAGAGCGGCGCGATCGTCAACATATCGTCCAGTTCGGGCATGACCGGCATACGCGGCGGCGCGCACTATGCCTCGGCCAAGTCGGCGCTACAGATGTTCACCAAGATCACCGCGGCGGAGTGGGGCAAGCACGGCATCCGCGCCAACTGCGTCGCCGCCGGCATGATCGCCTCTCCCCGCGCGGTCGATGCGTGGAACGTTGCGAACCTCAATCCGATGGAGATGGCCCGGACCATCCCCGCGCGCCGCCCCGGCACGCCCGAGGAAATGGCGAACGCCATCGTCTTTCTCGCCAGCGACGCCGCTTCCTACATCTCGGGCCAGACTTTCGCGGTGAACGGCGGGCCGGCGCTGGGCGGCATTCCGGACGATTGAGCGAGGCGGAACCATGGACCTCAGCTACGATCCCCCCGAACGCTTTCGAGACGCTCTCGACGAACTTCACGCGGTGGTCGCCGATGAAACGGGCAGCGACGATTTCGGCGGCGGCGATTACCTTCCGGGCCTGCGCGTGCTGCTAGACTCGATGGACTACGACCCCCATTTCACCGAGCGCGGACGCCGCGCCGCATGGGGAACGGTGGTCGGCGTTCTGAAAAGCCGGGCGCATGCGATCGAGTCGATGAAAGCGCATACCGGTTTCGACCGCACCGCCATTGCCAGTCCCGTCGTCATCACCGGCATCCCGCGCTCGGGAACGACTGCACTGCACAAGCTGATGGCGGTCGATGCGCGCTTCCAGGGTCTCCAGACATGGCTGCTCGACGCACCCATGCCGCGCCCCCCGCGCGAGACATGGGCCAATTATCCGCAGTTCCACAAGACGGTGGCCACCCTGGAAGCACGCCACGCCGCCGCGCCGGGCAAGAAGGCGGCGCACCTGCTCGTCGCCGAGGAAGTGGACGAATGCTGCCTGATCCTGCGCCAGAGCTTCGTTTCCAACGTATGGAGCTGCGGCTGGTCGGCCGCGACTTATGACGCGTGGTGGCAGGCCACCAGCGAGGAAGCCTCCTATCGCCACTACTATCGCTGCATGCAGCTTATCGGCAGCAACGAGCCGCAGAAGCGCTGGCTGCTGAAGAACCCCGGCCACATCGAACAGCTCGACCTGCTTTTCGCCGTCTTCCCGGATGCCAGGGTCATCCAGACGCACCGCGATCCGGCAAAAGCCGTCCCTTCGCTCACCCAACTGCTGATGATGCTGCACCCGGTAATGGAAGTGGAAGGCCGCTACGATCAGCGCGCGCGCATCCTGCTGGCGCGCGAGGCAGCGAAATGGGCGAACGCGATCCGCAAGGCCGACAAGGTTCGCACCGCCCATCCCGGCCAGGTGATCGACGTGGTGCACCGCGACTTCCATCACGACCCGATGGGCGAGATCGAGCGGATCTACCGCTTTATCGGCATGGAGATCGACGAGCCGACACGTGCCGCCATGGCCCGCCGCATCGCAGACAAGCCTGAACTGGCGCACGGCGTCCACCGCTACGACCTCGCCGATTTCGGGATGACCGCAGAAGACTTGCGCGAACGTTTCGGCGACTATGTGCAGAGATACGATCTGACGCGCGAATAAGGGAACGGGAGATGAAAGCAGCCTACTATCCGGGCAAGGGCCAACCGGTGACGATCGAGAACCTGCCCGATCCCGAATGCGGTCCCGACGACATCCTCATCAAGGTCAACCGCTGCGGCGTGTGCGGCACCGATCTTTCCTTCACCTCGGGCAAAGGCATCTGGGATTACGGCGCGGGCCAGTTCGGCCATGAGTTCACTGGGGAGATCGTGGAGATCGGGCGCAATGTCGCAGGCTACGCCAAGGGTGAGAAGCTCACCCTGCTGCCCTCGCTCGCTTGCGGAAGCTGCCCGACTTGCGACGTGGCGCGCGGCAATCCGGTGTTCTGCGCCAATGCCGGCACGGCGTCGAAGGGCTTTGCCGAATATGCGAAGTTTCCCGTCCATGCGGCGGTGAAGCTGCCCGATACGCTCTCCTTTGCAGACGGCGCACTGATCGAGCCCATGGCGATCAGCCTGTACGGCGTGCGCCATGCGCGGATCGATCCGGGCGACCGCGTGCTGGTACTGGGCGCAGGCGCCATCGCGCTTTACGCGATCTACTGGGCGAAACGGCTGGGCGCGGGCCGGATCGTCTGCATGTCGCGCTCGGACCGACACCGGACCCTGGCGCTGGAGATGGGCGCGGACGCCTTCGTCCAGTTCGGCGACGACGAGGTCGCGGAAGCGCGCGAGGCGCTGGGCGGCCCGGCGGAAGTGGTCTTCGAATGCATCGGCGTCGACGGCATGGTCGGCAAGGCCGTGCAGCACGCGCAATTCTTCGGCCGCATCGTCTCGCTGGGATTCTGCACCGCGCCGGACACGATGATGTCGAGCCTGGCCGCGTACAAATGCGTGAACGTGCAATACATGGTCGGCTACACGATGAAGGAGTTCTTCTATATCGCCGATCAGATGGACAAGGGTCACGCCGATCCCAAGGCGGTCATCTCGAACGACATCGCGCTCGATGCCTTGCCGGCAATGATGGATACACTGCGGGGCGCGCATCGGGAAACCAAGGTCCACGTCCACCCGTTCGGCGTCTGAAAGGAATAGATCATGGCCAGGATTCCCGTCGTTGTCGTCGGCACCGGCTTCGGCTGCCGGGTACATGTCCCCGCGTTGCGGGCGGCCGGATTCGAAGTCGTCGGCCTCGTCGGCGCGACGCCCGAGCGGCTTGCCGTCCGAGCCGAAAAGGCGGGCATTTCCGCCACCTTCACCGATCTCGACGAAGCGATCGCGAAAACCGGGGCACAGGCCGTCACCATCTCCACCCCGCCCGGCAGCCATGCGGAGCTGACGCTGACTGCCGTGGCGCGGGGCTGCCACGTGCTTTGCGAAAAGCCTTTCGCGATGAACGTCGCTCAGGCGCGCGTCATGGTCGAAGCGGCTGAGCGCGCGGGCGTGGTCAACATGGTCTCTCACGAATTGCGCTGGCTTCCCGAGCGGGTCCTGTTCGGCAAGGCGATCACAGACGGATCGATCGGGGAACCCCGCTTCCTCGTCATGGACCAGTTCCTCGCCTTCACGGCGGACCCGTCACGCTCGCTGGGTGACTGGTGGTTCGATGCCTCGCAAGGTGGCGGATGGCTCGGCGCCAGCGGTTCGCACCAGCTCGACCAGATCCGCGTCTGGCTGGGCGACATCGCCTCGCTGAGCGGCTCCCTGTTCCTCACGTCCGATCGCCAAGCCGACGCAGACGACACATTTTCCCTGCGCTTCAGGACCAGAAGCGGCGTCGAAGTGTCGATGCAGCAGACCGCCGGCGCCTGGGGACCACCGGCGATGCTCTGGCGCTGCGCAGGCACGAAAGGCACCGTCTGGCTGGACAAGGGCAAAGTCTTCCTGGCTGACAAGACAGGCACCCGCGAACTGGAAGCGCCTGCGGAATTCACGCTGCCGCCCGCGCCCGCCAGCCCGGATGGCACCCCACCCGGATTCGAGGTTCCGGCCTTCGTCCGCCTCTGCGAACATTTCCACGCGGCTATCGAAGGCGGAACGCTGGCCTCCCCTGTGCCCGTGCCGACCTTCCGCGACGGCTTGGCCGTAATGGAGATAATGGACGCGCTTCGCGTCTCGGCGGCCGAGGGCGGCGCGCTCCAGCGGCTTGCCTAGAGCGAGGTAGAAGCCGGTCAGGCGGGCCTAGGCGCCAACCTCAGGCCGAGCTTGTCGAAGCACGAGATAATAGAGCCTCAAAAAACCACGCGCCATCCTCAAGCAGACGCTTGACATGTAGGAATGTTCTTTACATGTTCCATGTGTGTCAGGCCCCAGACTGACACACCGCGACGGGTGCGGGAGACGCGAAAGGCCTTCGCTTCTCTTGTCTCCCGTAGTGCGGTCGGCGCCCGCGCGGTCCGGA
>DASWWL010000073.1:0-8451 GCA_036400975.1 Novosphingobium sp.
CTATCGGGTGCCGTTTCGCGTGGCAAGCGGCGAGGCGGATCGGGATATTCTTCCCGCCCCTCCAACGGATGGAATAAGCATGAGCTGGACCGACGAACGCATCGAAAAACTGACCAAGATGTGGGAAGGCGGCGCAACCGCAAGCCAGATCGCCGAAGAACTTGGCGGGGTTAGCCGGAACGCCGTGATCGGCAAGGCCCATCGCCTGGGTCTGAAGGCGCGCCCTTCGCCGGTGAAGGCCAACGAGAAGGCCGACAGCCCGACCCCTGCCACGAACACGCCGAAACCAGCCGCCCCCGCCCGGGCTTCACAGCCCACGGCCCATAGACCGGCAGCACCGCAGCCGCGCCCGGAAGCTCCGGCTTCGACCAGTGCGGCAGCCGCTACGCCCGCTCCCAGCGCGCAACCAGCACCGGCCCCGCAACCCCGCATCGTCTCCGTCGGCCCCGGCGGGTTTCTTCGCCAGGGGCCCGGTGACCAGCAGGCACCGATTCCCCCCGCGCCGCCGCGCCGCCTTGTGCCGGCAAAGCCCAGTCCCGAAATCGCCGACAAGACGAGCCTGCTCGACCTTAACGACCGGATCTGCCGCTGGCCGATGGGGCATCCAGGCGAGCCGGATTTCCATTTCTGCGGCGAGAAGGTGAATCCCGGTTTCCCTTATTGCGTCGAGCATTGCGGACGTGCCTATCAGGCACAGCTGCCTCGCGGCGCCCGACGCCCCCCTCCGCCACTACCCTTTGGCGGACCCCGCGTCCGCTGAACGAAAACACGCGCAGGTAAAAACCTGTCAGCGCCGATTTCCTTCTGGCGCGGACCCAGCCGCCTGCGCGTCAGCGGCTTTAATGTGTTCAAAAGACTTCTTCCGTACACACCTCGGCATGCACCCTTAATATCCGCGAAAGCTGGACGTTAACCAAGACATGACCGTACAAGATTCAAAGACGTTGAAAGAACGAAAAGGCATTCTCGGCTGGCTCGGAATCGGCTCCGCAGGCCAGCCGGAAATGGAAGGAAGCCAGGAAAGCGGGGAAGCGCAGACGGAAGATCCGCGAGACCGGCGCCGACGCCAGCTTCTTGCCGATGTAGGCAGCTTCCTCCTGACTCACCGACTTGAGGTCAATCCCTATACGCTGGCCATCGCGCATGATGTGATCACCGGCTGCGATCCCCGCCTAGCCGCCCTTATCGAACAACGGGTTCTGGCGCGCCAGCCGATCACTCTCGACTGGCTGGAAGAAGCGGGGCGCAGCAGTGGTCGCAACGACGGTTTCGCGCAACTCAATGCACTGATGGCCAAGCTGGAAACCAGCATCGGAGAATTCGGTCAGACCACCGTCGCCGCCAAGAGCGCCGCGGTGAATTACAATTCGGCGCTCGAACAGCATGTCAACGAGCTGGAGCAGGTAAGCAAAGCCGGCGTCGTCATCACCGAGCTCGCCGCCATCGCACGCATAATGCTCGACCGCACACGCGAGATCGAAAAGGAAATGAACAGAAGCGAACTACAGACCCGCGCGCTTCAGGTCAGCCTCGATGAAGCGCGCCGCAAGGCGGAGATGGACCACCTCACCGGCCTGCCCAATCGTCGCGCCTTCGAGAGCGTGCTCGACAAAGAGCACAAAGCCGCGATCAAGCTCAAGCAACCGCTTTGCGTCGCCTTCTGCGATATCGATCATTTCAAGCGCGTCAACGACACTCACGGTCACGAAGCCGGCGATCGCGTGATCCGCGCAGTCGCGCAGACGCTTCAGAAGATATCGAACGACCATTGCCATGTCGCCCGTCATGGCGGTGAGGAATTCGTCATCCTGTTCCGCGGCCAGACGCTCGACGAAGCTCTAGAAGCTCTGGACGACGCGCGCGAGACAATGGCGGGACGACGCCTCGTCAACCGCGCCACCGACGTGCCCTTTGGCCGGATCACATTCTCAGGCGGCATTGCGGACATCTTTTCCTATGGCAGCCCGCGCGAGGCCCTGAAAGCTGCGGATGATGCACTTTACGCCGCGAAGAGCCTAGGTCGCAACTGCATCGTCAAGGCAAATGAGGACGCCTCGCGCGCCGCCGCCTGAACCTTTGCACGCCACAGCCCGTTGCATTAGCCTTCCCCGGCGGGACGGGGAGGAGACACCATGATATCGCTGCATAAGGCCACGGTCGGAACCTGTCTCCAGCTCCTTCCATCTCTCGCACGTTTGCTCGACAAGGCAGAGGAGCATTGTCGCACCTTGGGGCTGCCGGACATTGCGATCACCGAAAGTCGGCTCGCGGATGACATGTGGCCTTTCGCCAAACAGGTCACATCGGCGGTCCAGCATTCGGCGGGCGCGGTCGCCGCTGTGCCGACCGGTCTTGCCGGCCCGGACACGGATCCCGCTCCCGGCGATTTCACCACGCTGCGCGCCATTGTGGACGATGGCATCGCCTTTCTCCAGAGCGTCGATGCCAAGGCGCTGGATGCGATCGGGGACAATATGCTGCGGTTCGACTTTCGAACCCGGCACATGGATTTCACGGTGGCCGATTTTCTGCTGAGCTTTTCCATGCCCAGTTTCCAGTTTCACATGACCATGGCCTATGCGCTGCTTCGCCATCGCGGCCTAGCCATTGGCAAGGCCGATTTCCTGGGCCGACTGAGCTTCCAGCGCTGAAGGAACGGCTAATCAATCCTTAACCTGTTCCCCCTAGAGGCGGTAGAACGCATCCGAGGTGGAATAATGGAAATCCGTACGGCTCCTTCACGCCGGCAACAGGATCCACGCGCCGTACAACGCTGGTTCTTTCATGCCTTCCAGTCGTTTTCCGCGATGAGCTTGATCGTCGCCCTGCTCGGGCCGGCGGAATACACCACCTATGCGCTCTCCATCTCGCTTACCACCACCCTGCTGGTTCTGACGATCAGCATCGCTGCCGGCCGCAACGCTCTTCAGCAATTGCATGCGCAGCATGCGCTTTATGAAAGGTCAGATCAGGCGCATCGCCAGATAGAAGAGCTGTTCGCGATGACCGATATGCTGCAAAGCGCGGAAGGGCACGACGATGCCGGCGCGGTGCTGATGGCGACAAGCCAGCGGTTGTTGCCCCAGTTCAGCGGCGCGCTCTATGTTTTCAACAATTCGCGCGACCGGCTCGACCTTGCCCGTTCGTGGAACACCATAGACGGGTTCACCCCGGCCGGCACCCTCCTCCCCGGCAATTGCTGGGCCCTGAAGCGCGGCAAGCCGCATATCAACGATCCCGCTTCGCGCACGCTATGCTGCATGCATCACATCGGCCAGGCTGCGACGGTGGAAGTGCCCATGATGGCGCGAGGACAAGTCTATGGCCTGCTCGTGCTCGGCATCGAATGCGAGAACGGCCACGACGAGTTGGTCGCCGCGCGTCGATTGACGCGGGCGCTGGCGGACTCGATGTCGCTCGCATTGTCCAACATCAACTTGCGCGAGAAGCTGCGCACGCAATCGCTGCGCGATCCGCTAACCGGACTGTACAACCGCCGCTACATGGAAGACGCGCTCGACCGCTATGTGAGCCTTGCCGAACGCACCGGCAGCTCGACCGCGGTGGTGATGATCGATCTCGACAACTTCAAGAAGCTGAACGATGAAAACGGCCACGCCAAGGGCGATGCCGTGCTACGCGATGTCGCGGCTCAGCTCGTCGGCGGACTGCGTCCTTCGGATGTCGTCGCACGCTATGGCGGCGAGGAACTGATGGTGATCCTGCCCGGCTGCAATGTGGATGACGCTCTTCACAAAGCCGAAATCCTGCGAGCGCGCATAGAGGGTCTCTCGGAGGCCCACGGCGTTCCGATCAGCGCTTCCTTCGGCGTCGCCGCCGTGCCGGAAACGTCCACCAGTCCCGCCGATGTCGTGCCCATGGCCGATGCCGCGCTCTATATGGCCAAGCAAGCCGGCAAGAACTGCATACGCACCGCCGATCGTCGCGCGGGCCGGGACGAGAACCAGATCAAGCTTGCGGTCGGCTGAACACCGGCTTCCCCGCCACACGCATAATAACAAAGGGCCGCGGAGCATAAGCTCCGCGGCCCTTTTCATGACCCTGGCCCGAAAGCTCAGTCGTCCTTGAGGAAGGCCGGCATGTGATCCGGATTACCGCCCTCGTCCGAACGCTCGCGGCGAGGGCCGCGATCGCCATCACGACGCGGACCACGATCGCGGCCGCCACGATCACCACGAGGTCCGCGACGATCTCCGCGATCACCGCGCGGTTCGCGGGGCTCGCGCGGAGGACGGGTGTCCTCCAGCTCTTCGCCGGTTTCCTGGTCGACCACGCGCATCGACAGGCGGACCTTCCCGCGATTGTCGATCTCGAGGACCTTGACCTTCACTTCCTGGCCCTCCGACACGACGTCGGTCGGCTTTTCAACGCGCTCGTTCTTCATCTCGGAGACGTGGACGAGGCCGTCCTTGCCGCCCATGAAGTTCACGAAAGCGCCGAAGTCGACGATATTGACGACCTTGCCGGTGTAGACCTTGCCGACTTCCGCTTCCTCGACGATGCCGAGGATCCAGTTCTTCGCGGCTTCGATCTGACTCAGGTCGGACGAGCTGATCTTGATCAGGCCTTCGTCGTCGATGTCGACCTTGGCACCGGTCTCGGCGACGATCTCGCGGATCACCTTGCCGCCCGTGCCGATGACTTCGCGGATCTTCGACTTGTCGATCTGCAGCGTCTCGATGCGCGGCGCGTGGGCAGAAAGCTCGGTGCGGGCAGTGCCCAGCGCCTTGGTCATTTCACCCAGGATGTGCGCACGGCCTTCCTTAGCCTGGTTCAGCGCGGCGGAGAATATCTCCTTGGTGATGCCGGCGACCTTGATGTCCATCTGCATCGTGGTGATGCCTTCGGAGGTGCCGGCAACCTTGAAGTCCATGTCACCGAGGTGATCTTCGTCGCCAAGAATGTCCGACAGAACGGTGAACTCGTCGCCTTCCAGGATCAGGCCCATCGCGATGCCCGAAACCGGGCGCTTCAGGGGCACGCCGGCGTCCATCATCGACAGCGAACCGCCACAGATCGTCGCCATCGACGACGAGCCGTTGGATTCGGTAATGTCGGACACCACGCGGATCGTGTAAGGGAACTCCTCCTTCGTCGGCAGCACCGCCTGCAGCGCGCGCCAGGCGAGCTTGCCATGGCCCGTATCGCGGCGCGACGGAGCGCCGAAGCGGCCCACTTCACCGACCGAGTAGGGCGGGAAGTTATAGTGCAGCATGAAGTTGGAATAGGAGAGCCCCTCCAACCCGTCGATCATCTGCTCGCTGTCCTTGGTGCCCAGCGTGGTGGTGCAGATCGACTGCGTCTCGCCGCGCGTGAACAGCGCCGAACCATGTGTGCGGGGCAGGAAGCCGACCATCGACTCGATCGGACGGACCTGCGTGGTCGTGCGACCGTCAATGCGCTGACCGTCCTTCAGGATGGCGCCGCGCACGATATCGGCCTCCACCTTCTTGACGCTCTTGATCGCGACCATCTGGGTCTGCGCGTCCTCGTTCGCGAAAGCGGCCTTGGCCTTGTCGCGCGCGGCGTTGAGCGCGGCGGAGCGGGCCGACTTGTCGGTCAGCTTGTAGGCGGCGGCGATGTCCGCGCCGATCAGGTCCTTGAGCTTGCCCTTGATCGCCGAGTTGTCGGAAACCGCGACGTCCCAGGGATCCTTGGCAGCCTTTTCGGCCAGTTCGATGATCGCATTGACGACCTTCTTGATCTCGTCATGCGCGAACAGCACGGCGCCGAGCATCACGTCTTCCGAAAGCTCGCGAGCCTGCGATTCCACCATCATGACGGCATTGCCGGTGGCGGCGACGACAAGATCGAGGTCGCCGGCGGCGGCAACGTCCTGACGCGGGTTCAGCGTGTATTCGCCATCGGCGTAACCGACGCGGGCTGCGCCGATCGGCCCCATGAAGGGCACGCCAGAAATTGTCAGGGCGGCAGAAGCCGCGATCATCGCGACGATGTCGGGCTCGACCTCGCCGTCATAGCTCAGCACCTGGGCGATGACGTTGATCTCGTTGTAGAAGCCTTCGGGGAACAGCGGCCGGACCGGACGGTCGATCAGGCGGGAGACCAGCGTCTCCTTTTCGGTGGCGCCGCGCTCGCGCTTGAAGAAGCCGCCCGGGATACGGCCGGCGGCGAAGAACTTTTCCTGGTAATGGACAGTGAGCGGGAAGAAGTCCTGCCCTTCCTTCACCGACTTGGCAGCCGTCACGGCGCAGAGCACCACGGTTTCGCCATAAGTGGCCAGCACGGCGCCGTCGGCCTGACGGGCAATGCGGCCGGTTTCCAGAGTGAGGGTCTTTCCGCCCCACTCCAGCGATACGGTTTTGACGTCGAACATGTGTTTTCCTTCAGCCCGCGGGCCCTATTGCCGGCGGGGCTTGCTGCCGGGTGTACCGTCCCGGTCCGGTGTGGGGCGCTTTCCGGCCCCATGGCGTCGTCCGCCGGATTGCGGACGGACCCCAGATGCAAGAAGCGGCCCGCTAGGGGCCGCTCCGAAAACCTTACTTACGAAGCCCAAGCTTTGCGATCAGCGCATTGTAGCGCTCCACATCCTTGCGCTTCAGGTAGTCCAGCAGCGAACGCCGCTTGTTGACCATCATCAGCAGGCCGCGACGCGAGTGGTTATCCTTGTGGTGGCCCTTGAAGTGCTCGGTCAGGTTGCGGATGCGCTCGGTGAGGATCGCGACCTGCACTTCGGGCGAACCCGTATCGCCGGACTGGCGCGCATTGCCCTGGATGATTTCCTGCTTCTTCTCGGCGGTAACCGACATATCATTCACTCCGCGACATCGGAAAGGTTGAAACCTCTCGCAACGGTCAGGCTTCCGCCCGAAAGCTCCACCAAGGCGACAGGGACATTCCCGTTTCGCACCCAGTATAGCCCGTCTTGAAAGGCCAGCCCGGACAGAACGCGGCCCTGGCGGACCGCACTTGCCTGTTCCGGACCGAGGTCAAGAGCCGGGATGTCGACCAGCCCTGCCTCCAGCGGCAAGATCACGTTCTCAAGGGGCGCGCCCTTGCCGATTTCGTTCAGCTTGTCCAGCGAAATCGCATGCTCCAGGCCGAACGGCCCGGCCCTCGAACGGCGCAGCATCGTAACGTGACCGACCGTCCCGAGCGCCCGCGCGATGTCGCGCGCCAGGCTGCGGATATAAGTGCCCTTGGAGACATCCGCGATCAGGGTCACGGCATCGCACGGCTCATCCATCCCGCCCGAATACGGCTGCGGCGCAAGCGAATGGATCGTCACCGCCCGCGCCTTCAGTTCGACCTGCTCTCCCGCGCGCGCGCGATCGTAAGCGCGTTCGCCATCGATCATCAGCGCCGAATAGGCGGGAGGCACCTGCTCGATCGGACCGGTGAATTGCGGCAGCACGGCTTCCAGTTCCGCCATGGCGGGCCGCACGGCGCTTTCCGTCGCGACCTTGCCCTCTAGGTCAAGGGTGTCGGTCTCGGCGCCGAAGGCAATGGTGAAGGCGTATTCCTTGGTCGCGTCGAGCATGCGCCCGGCAAGCTTGGTCGCTTCGCCCAATGCGATCGGCAGGATACCGGTTGCCAGCGGATCAAGCGTGCCCCCATGCCCTACTTTGACCTTGCCGAAGCCGCCCTCGCGCAAGTTGCGTTTCACCGCGGCGACCGCCTGGGTCGAACCAAGCCCCAGCGGCTTGTCGAGGATGATCCAGCCGTTAGGCATCATCCCTGCCCTTCCGGCCATGCCAGCGCACGGGCATGATTACGCACCGCTTCGGGCCAGAGCCGCGCATGCGCCTCGAAGCGCACGCGATCGCCCTGATAGAGCGCGCGGATCGCATCCTCGAAGAACGGCCAGTCGCCGGCCATGACGCTGAGGAAGCGATAGGCGGCGTCACGGCATTCGCGCTCGCCACGTCCCTGCCGCATCGCCGTCTCGACCAGCTTGCGCAGCGATACCGAAGCGCCCCCCGGCTGGTTCGCCAGCCATTCCCAGTGGCGCGGCAGCAACGTGACCTCGCGCGCCTCGACGCCAAGCGGCGGGCGCCCGCGCGGCCGAGGCGGTGGGACCGCACCAAGATCCAGATCGACTTGCGCACCGGTTTCGTCATCGAAGGCCAGAAGATCGGAACTGCGCGACAGCGGCTCCATTCCGCGCAGCGCACCGGCGAATTCCTCGGGCGATCCCCGGGCGATCACTTCACCCTTGTAGAATACGGTCACGGACATGGCATGCTTCTCCACGTCCCGCCCATATTTAATCCGGGTAATATTTGCAATATTTAATCCGGGTAATATTTTCGACCGTACGCCTTTAACGCAGGCGCGCGTCATCGCCCGCTGGCGAGGCCGGGTGTGCGCCGTGGGGTAGAGAGCAGCGAACGGGCAGTGCGGCCGGCGCTTGTGGTATGTGCCCGGCAGTACGGGCGTGGATGCGTGTGAGTTGTTATGCGAACGGCC
>DASWWL010000074.1:0-9339 GCA_036400975.1 Novosphingobium sp.
CATTCACCGGCCTGTCCATCCGCCGCATCCCGTGGCGGCCTTTCCGGACCGCGCGGGCGCCGACCGCACTGCGAAGGAGCAGAGCCGAAGCGCTTGCGCCCCCGCACCCGTCACAGTGCCAGTCTGGTAACTGACATGAACGGAACGTATGAAGAACATTCCTACATGTCAAGCGCATGCTTGAGGATGGCACGTGATTTTTTGGGGGTGATGTTAGCGCATGACAAGCACGCAGGTGAAGGAGATGGAACGGGCATTGCCGCCGTCCCTGCCCAAGCTCAACGCCCGTGCCGCCATCATGGGGATCCGCGAGAGCGATTATCGTCGCGCGCAGCGGCGCATCAACCCCGGGTGTTCCCCACCGCGTCGACAAACAGACTGCCGGGCGCGTCCCAATCCAGCCTGATCTTGCGATGGGCGATCAGCCATTCCCCGTCGACCTTGCGGAATTCGTCGAGGTAGTAGCCGGCATGGTCGGGGCCGATGTCGGTCCAGGCCTGCCAGTACGTGCGCACCCGCGCGGTGTCGGGGCCGGTCAGGTCGATCTTCGAAGTGGTGAGGTGATGGCGCACGAAAGTGGCGCCGTGGACTTTCTCCTCGCCCGGCTCGCGGTTGTACCAGCGGTTCTGCCAGTCACGGATCGCCTGCCGCCCCTCGAACCGGAAACCGCGCTCCGCATGGCTCGATTCGATGATGCCGTCCTCGGTAAAGCAGGCGACGAAATCCTCCACCTTCAGGCGATCGCCCGAGGTGTTGTACTTTGCCAGCGTGTCGCGGATCGCCTCGCGGGCAAGCAGGTCCTCGATTGTCATGCCGCTCCCCTCACATATGCAGCCCGGCATCGACGTTGATCGACTGACCGGTGATCGTGCGCGCGTCGTCCGAGGCGAGGAACAACGCGAGCTTCGCCACGTCCTCGGGCTGGCTGAAATCCTTGATCGCGCAACCCGACAGGGCCTGCCCGATGATGACCTTTTCGTCGACGCCCTGCTCCGCGGCGATGCGGCGCACCCAGTTCATCAGCAGCTCGGTCTCGATCGCGCCGGGAACCACGCAATTGCAGCGGATACCGAACTCGCCCACTTCCTTGGCGATCACCTTGGTGAGGATGCGCAATGCACCCTTGGCCGCCGAATAATGGCTCTTGCGCGGCATCCCGTCCCAGCCCGCGCCCGACGAGAAGTTGACGATCGCGCCGGTCTTGCGCTCCAGCATCGAACGGTTGAGCACCTCACGGCTGCACAGCATCGCGGCAGTGCAGTCCACCGCATAAGTCTGGTTCCAGTTGTCCAGCGTCTGTTCCCAGATGTACTTGTCAGTGCCGGGGATCGCCGCATTGTTCATCATCACGTCGACCTGGCCCCAGCGGCTCATCGCCACTTCGACCATGGCGGCGACATCAGCCTCCCGCGTGACGTCGGCCTTCACCGCGACAGCGGCATCGCCGATCGCGGCTGCGGCTTCCTCGACCAGTTCCACCCGGCGCGCCGCCATGACGACTTTCGCGCCCTCGTCGGCCAGCATCCTCGACATGACGGGACCTAGCCCGGTGCTGGCGCCAGTAACGATGGCGACCTTGCCCTCGAAGCGGCGGGTCACTTCGCGATCACCCGGCGCATGATCTCGTGGCTGTCGGGCGCGCCATCCAGCGGGCGGTTGAAGCGGTCCTCGATCTTCCAGCCCTTGTCGGTGCGCACCAGCTTCCACTCGTTCACCGCCGCGCGCCAGAGGAACCAGCGGTCGCCCTCCTTGAGCACAACCAATGAATAGCCGAGCGCTGTGGCGCGATCGCCATCGACGGTGATCCGCGGCGTGGCGGTGAGATGCGCGGCGCCGGTGTTGACCAGCCCCATGTGCCCTTCGCTCGCGTACATGCCGATCAATCCCTCGGGCGAGCTGAGCGTACCGATCGTGCGATCGGGCGTGGTGAAAGTGTAAGTGCCGCCCTCGATCCACAGATCCGCCGCTTCCGGCCCCGAACCGCTATCCACCAGCGGGCCGTAGCAATTGAGGAGATTGAGGATTTCGAGATGGTCCTCCGCCGCCCGCAACCGCGTTTCCAGCGCGGCGACGCGATCTTCGATGCTCATGCTTGCACTCTCCTGCGCGGGCCGGGCCCGATTCCGTATCTATAATGTGCAGTTCAACTGCCCGGACACCCCCGGTCAAGGCCAGGCAGCATCGCGGGCGCGATCAGCGGTCGAGCGTCCAGCCGGCGAAGGCGGGCTCGCCGGGGCGCGCGGCGTCGGCAAGCGTCCTGCGATCGAGCACGTCCATGAAGGCCGCCAGCGCCTCAGCCAGAATGCCGCTGGTCGTGCAATCGTCGCGCAGTGCACAATGCGCGCAATCGGCGAGACGCATTCCGCGCTCCAGCACGCGCACCACCGCGCCGACGGTAATGTCTTCCGGCGCACGCGCCAGCTCCACTCCACCGCTGCGCCCCCGCCGACTGACGATGAACCCCTCGCGCACCAGCGCCTGCGCAACCTTGGCCACGTGATGATACGAAAGCCCCTGATCCGCCGCGAAATCGGGTAGCGAAACCGTCCCGCCCTTGCGCGCGAGGACGATCAACAGGCGCAGGCCGTAGTCGGTGTGCTGGGTGAGCTGCATGCAACTGTCGATGTGGGAAAAGCGCTTGACCAAATCAAGCAGAATTCCGCGCTTCGCGGGGCTGCACGCTCAACACAATTCGTGCGATCTTGATCAACCGTAACCGCACGGCTTCATCCCCATTAACCGCCTAAAAACACCCTGTTGCTAAACCCGCCTTGCAATTCAGCGAGGCCATGCTTTGACCTACATGTATTCTCCCGCCGATGCGGCCTGTGCGACGCCGGCAAAGCTCAACGAGTCGCACGCCATGCGCGTCGCCGTGATCGGCCTCGGCTATGTCGGGCTGCCGCTCGCCGTCGCGCTGGCCGGCCGCTTCGAGACCATAGGCCTCGATATCGATGCGCGCCGGATCGATGAACTGGCCTCGGGCCATGACCGCACCGGCGAGATCGAGCGGGCGCGGCTCGATGCTTCCGAACTGGCGCTGCTGGCGGATGCCGCGCGCTGTCCGCCGTCGGATTTCTACATCGTCACCGTGCCTACGCCGATCGACGGCGCCAACCGGCCGGACTTGCGCATGGTCGAAAGCGCCAGCCGCGCGGTCGGCGCGCTGCTGCCTGCCGCCGTGGCCGAGGGACGCGTGCCGGTGGTGGTGTACGAAAGCACGGTCTATCCCGGTGTCACCGAAGATGTCTGCGCGCCGATCCTCGAAGCCGCCTCGGGTCTCGAATGCGGCAAGGACTTCTTCCTCGGCTACAGCCCGGAGCGGATCAATCCGGGCGACAAGGAACACACGATCGACAAGATCACCAAGGTCGTCTCGGGCCAGACGCCCGAAGTGCTGGACCGGGTGGCCGATCTCTATGACGCGATCACATCGGGCGGCGTGTTCCGCGCCAGTTCGATCAAGGCGGCCGAGGCGGCCAAGGTGATCGAGAACGCGCAGCGCGACATCAACATCGCCTTCATGAACGAGATCGCGCAGATATTCTCGCGGATGGACTTGTCCGTGTGGGATGTGCTCGCCGCCGCCCGCACCAAGTGGAACTTCCTGCCTTTCGCTCCCGGCCTTGTCGGCGGGCACTGCATCGGCGTCGATCCCTATTACCTCGCCACCCGCGCCGAGCAGCTCGGCATCGATCCGCGCGTGATTCTGGCGGGGCGTGGGATCAACGATACGATGGCGGCCTGGGTCGGCAAGCAATTGCACGAGGCGCGCGGCGGCAGGCCGGGGAGCGTGCTGGTGCTGGGGCTGACCTTCAAGGAGAACATCCCCGACTTGCGCAACAGCAAGGTCGCCGACCTCGTCTGCACGCTGGGGCGGCTCGGCCATGCGGTGACGGTGCACGATCCCCATGCCGACGCGGCGGACGCCATGCACGAATACGGCATTCCGCTCGTTTCCGATGCGCTGGAGCGGCGCTATGACATGGTCGTGCTGGCGGTCGCCCACCGCGCCTATGTGGCGGGCGGTGGCGAGGCCTTGCGCGGACTGGTGGCGGCAGGCGGCACGCTTGCCGATCTGAAGGGCGAACTGGGCGCGGCCGCCGACTGGACTTTGTAGGTTTACGGTTCGGCGTGGCTGAACCAGATGCCGCCCGCCATCCGCAAAGGGTAAACTAGCGCGCGATCCGTGAAATCTGCTCGATCAGCACTTCGGGCAGCGCCGGCTTGGCGAAGGTCAGGGTGCCGGGAAACAGCAGGCCCAGCTGCGAGCGCGAACCATGGCCGGTGTGGAACAGGAAAGGCACTCCGCGCTGCCGCAGCAGTTCGGCGACCGGGTAGATATCGTCTCCGGCGATATCCACATCGAGCAGGGCGACATCGATCTCGCGCTCGTGCGTGACCGCGTCGAGCGCATGGTAGATCGACAGGGCGGGGCCGATCACCTCCGCGCCTTCGTCTTCGAACGCGAGTTGCAGTTCGAGAGCCAGAAGCGCTTCGTCCTCGACGATCAGGATGCGCCTGCCAAGCAGCCTTTCGGAAGTCGGCGTCGGTGGCGCGCCCTGTGGCTCCTTCCGCGTCCGATCGCGCGCGGCTGCGATCCGGGTGGCGGAACTGACGGAGTAGTTGTGAACGAGGGTGGGACAAGTCATGGCATTCATCGATCGGTCTCGTGAAAATCGGTCGGCAACGGAAACGTCAGTCGCGCTACGGCGCCGGTTTCCGGCCATTCGTGCGAGATTGTGCCGCCAAGCTGGCGAGCGGCGAGTTCGGTCATCTGCGATCCGAACCCGGTGCCTTCGGGCCCGCCGGGTTTGACGTGTAACGCTGGACCGCCGGTTTCGCTCCAGCAAAGCGATACTTCGAGCTCGCCGAAGGCATCGGGCGTGATCCGCCAGTCTATTCTCACCTTGCCCGTCTCGCGCGACAGGGCGCCGTATTTCATCGCGTTGGTGGCAAGTTCATGAACGATGAGGCCAAGCGGCGTGACCATACGCACCGGCAGTTTCACCGCCGGACCCTCTATGCAAACGCGTATGCCTTCTTCGTCGGCATATGGTTCCATGGTGCGCGCAATCACGCTGCCAAGATCGGCGCCTGCACCCGCGCCCACGCCCTGACTGGCCGCATGCGCCAGCGACAGCGCCCTGATCCGGGCGCGAATGTCGGTAACCACCTCATGCGCGTCGGCCTGCTTGCGTCCCGACAGGGCGACGATCGACAGGATCACGGAGAACAGGTTCTTGACCCGGTGATTGAGCTCCCGTGCCAGAAGTTGCGCGCGCTCGTTGGCGTCGCGCAATGCATTCGCCTGCGCGGCCTGCGCCATGGCCCGCGCACGGCTGTGTTCGGCGCGCATCCCGGCGACGATCAGCATGATTATCGCAATGCCCAGCACGGCGATCAGCGGCAGCAGCCGTCGCTCGAGCTGCGCGGCGCGTTCGAAGCTGGCCTTCCGGGCTTCGGCGCGTTCGGCGTGCATCGCCGCGATCTCGGCGCGAATAGCATCCATCTCATGCTGGCCGAGGTCGGAATCGACGATGGCCCTGGCCTGTGCGGAAAATCCGGCACTGGCGAGCGCTACGGATCGATCCAGTTCGATGAACTTGGACTGCGTCAGCGCGTCGAGCCGCGCGATATGGCCGTCGATATCAGGGTCGTCCGTCTCCTGCTTCAGCCGAACGAGGTATCCCATCGCGCCCGTCAGGCGGTTCTTGGCGTCGCGATAAGGCGTGAGATAGGTAGCCTTGCCCGTCAGCAGGAAGCCTCGCTGGCCCGTTTCCGCATCCAGCATGGCCGCGCGGACCTGCTGCAGCGCCAGCAGCATGTTGCCTTCGTATATGGCCCGCGTGCGGGCCTCGCGCTGGGCCAGAACGGTCTGGCCGATGACGAACGCCAGCAAGAGCAGCGCTATCGCCAGACCGACGATCACCGGCATCAGCGACTGGCGCATCCGCTGCCACCACGACAGCGCCGGCGGTTCGGGCGAATCGGACGATATCATCCGGGGAGTGCGGTTTTCCGTTTCGTGGTGTGCGACTGTGCAAGGGCTAATGCCGATAAGTGTAGATGGCAACACGACTTTTTGCATGATGGAATTCCGCCAAGCTTCCGCAAAGGCTTGTGTGCCGCGCGGTGGTGCGTCAGTCTCTCGCAAGGAACATGGGGAGTGGGCGATGGGTGCGATTCTGCAGGGCCTGATGATCCTGGCGGCGGCCACGGCGGCGAATATCGAAACCGAGAACCGGATCGATGCCGATCTGAACGGGGACGGGATTGCGGATACGATTGCCATCCAGCGCGGAGAGGACAGCCGCGAATTGAAGGTCGTGGCAGGCCGGCGCACGATCGGGCGGTTGACGCTGGATCCCTATCCGCTCGGACCTGCGGGACTGAAAGTGAGCAACGGCGTCCTGCTGGTGGACGATCTGACCGGCGGCACAACCGCGCTTTCGGTCATCTACCGTTATCGTTTCGCGCCGGTCGAAAAGCGCATGCGGCTGATCGGACTGGACGTGAAATCATACAGCCGCACCAATAACCATGGCTGGCGCAGCGTGAGCTGGAATCTCCTGACCGGCGCGCGGATCGATGAGAGCGCGGAGCTAGTCGGAAAGGGCGAGGACGCGGCCTACGGTCCCACACGCACCTGGCGCAGCCGCCAGCCAAGCGGCCCGGTCTACATGGAAATGACGCCCGATCCGGAATCGCTTTTTGACCTTGCGGCCGACGCCCGATAAGCGGGAGCGTGCGCCGCCGCCGGCGCTATTTTGGGGAGTATCATGGCCATTCAGTCCGACCGCTGGATTCGCGAGCAGGCGAACGCGCATGGCATGATCGAACCTTTCGTCGAAGGACAGCGGCGCGAGGGCTGCATCTCCTATGGCCTATCGTCCTATGGCTACGACGCGCGCGTGGCGGATGAATTCAAGATATTCACCAATGTCGACAGCGCCGTGGTCGATCCCAAGGATTTCGACGGCAAGAGCCTGGTGGATCGCAAGACCGACGTCTGTATCATTCCGCCCAACAGCTTCGCGCTGGCCCGCACCGTCGAATATTTCCGCATTCCGCGCGACGTGCTGGTGATCTGCCTTGGCAAATCGACTTACGCGCGCTGCGGCATCATCGTGAACGTGACGCCGCTGGAGCCGGGCTGGGAAGGCCACGTGACGCTGGAATTCTCCAACACCACGCCGCTTCCCGCCAAGGTCTACGCCAACGAGGGGGCGTGCCAGTTCTTGTTCCTGAAGGGCGACCAGCCCTGCGAGGTCAGCTATGCCGATCGCGCGGGCAAGTACATGGGCCAGAGGGGCGTAACGCTCCCGAGGCTGTAGCGCTCTGGGCCTACGCCGCTTCGGCGTCCTCATAGGCCTGCGCCTCGGCGGCGATCAGGATGTCGGCAAGCATCCAGTAAGCCTCTCCCCAGGCGGCGAGAACTTCGTCGGTGGCGACTTCGGCGCCCAGAACCTCGCGAATGGCCGGCAGCAGGGCTTCGGCTACCAGCGGATAGTGCTCCGGCTTCACGCCGGTATCGACATGGCGCGCGACCATGCGCTGCACCGCCGCGCCCAGGTTATCCAGCTTGTCGATGTTCTTGGCATAGGCGAGGATCGCGCCCGCCAGCCGGCGCGGCTGCTCGCCGCTTTCCTGCGCCGCGCGATCGAACATCGCCGCGACTTCCGGATTGCGGAACAGCCGCGCGTACATGGCGGTCGTGATCTCCACCCCGTGCTTCTCGATAGCGGGAGCAGTGGCCTTGACGATTTCCTTGGCGGCGGTGGAAGCGATGCGCATGTCGGTCTCCAAATCCAGCAGATAAAATACCGGTATTTATTCCGCCAATTCCAGGCAAGAGCGGCGTGAACTTCCAGAAGGCGCCAAAGTGTTTCTTTCTCCAAGTAGCACCGACGCGAACTTCAGGAACCTCACGCTTATGAAGCATGGAATGATTTTCGGGCAGAGTCGCGCTAAAATTGCGGCTCCATAAAGCCTGTCAGGAAATTCGCTTGACTGACGAATTTCCCAACAGGCTCTGAAAAATAATCTTCGAATCAAATGTTGAAATAGTAAAGCAAGCTTCCAGCTTCGCCAGATCCTGCTCCTTCGCCGAAAATGAAGTATGAAATGACAATCGCTTTTCCGGTTCCATCCGGTCTATCAACGACATTGACAGTCGGATTGCCAAAAGACACGCTGGAATTTGGTGTCTGGGGAGCGAGCGCAGTCAAGGTACCGCTGCCATC
Organism: Novosphingobium sp.; assembly: GCA_036400975.1. GTDB lineage: Bacteria > Pseudomonadota > Alphaproteobacteria > Sphingomonadales > Sphingomonadaceae > Novosphingobium. The sequence continues at coordinate 8,247 of DASWWL010000074.1, forward strand.
AGGATAATTATAGCTCTCGACGAATTTATAAAGAAATAACCGCCACTTGTCGAATGACTCTCCCGGCTGACCGATATTACCTTCTTGGATGTTGAAGCGGGCCGTGGATGTTATCAATGTATCTCGATCACCTATATTTCCGGTCACTCCATTTGTCATAATCAGATTATTGTAAGCCGTTGCCGTTGATGGATAAGCTGCAGCTACACCATTGGGATCGAACATCTTGAGAATGGTGGTTACAGCATTTACGTCGCGCGTGCCGTCCCAGTAGTGGAAACCATACTGTCCATCTACACTATAAAAGCCGTTATACTGGGCCAAATGAAATTCGTATATACTGGGTGTCCCATTCAGATTCCCGTTATAGGCGGACATCGTATATGTCGATCGGACAGTTCGATTCATTAGATCATTAAAATCATAGAATAATTTGAAGGCCACACGCGCCGGTTGGGTCGAGGTCACACCCGCACCCTGCCATTGCTCGTATGTGACGACTACCCAGTTTGAACCTGTAACGAGGGAAATTCTTGGCATATCGGCATTATCGATTAGCAAATCTATATATGTCCAATTTACCAAATCATTGGATGCAGCAAGATTGACTTTATACCTAATTCCGCCAGAAACCGTATATGGCGTATGATATACGGCAGCATATTTGTAATCTTGACCACTCATCTGGATAATTGATGGATGGTGCATGGGATTTCCACCGCTATCAACCAAGTTATACCTGGATCCCGTTGCAAATTTTGGGTTATTTAGATAATATATAACATTAGATTCTGATATATTTGGAGTAAATGTATTATTTATAGCCCACGCTTGACTAGACATTACCAACATCATCATGGAAAATAATGTAATGAGAATTTTCATTTCCGACTCCTCTTAAAATACAAATTGTTAGATATTAGTGGATATCAGAATGATTTTTCTCCAGAAACGGTGATATCAACGCCCGTTCCAATATTGTATCCAGAAACTAGGCCTCGATGCAGATTGTCTTTGATGTTCCCGTTTGCCGCCGCCGCATCGATCGCCACAGCATAGCGACCATAGTTATCACCATAGAATGTATTGTTAT
>DASWWL010000075.1:0-48163 GCA_036400975.1 Novosphingobium sp.
CCGCCGCATCCCGTGGCGGCCTGTCCGGACCGCGCGGGCGCCGACCGCACTACGGGAGACAAGAGAAGCGAAGGCCTTTCGCGCCTCCCGCACCCGTCGCGGTGTGTCAGTCTGGAAACCTGACAGAATAGAACGTATGAAGAACATTCCTACATGTCAAGCGCATGCGCATGACCTTTTTTCGGGACGGCCCCCGTGTAGCCTGAGCCTGTCGCAAGTCAGGCATGGGAGACCGCTGCAGACACGCCATTCATACAGCCCAGCCGCTTCGCCCAACAATTCTGCCATGCCACGAAGCTTGGGATGAGCGGGCGCCATGACTTGTGCCATTTGCGGAAAACGTGCTGTAGTCGGGCCCGCACAAGGTTATTGCCATACCGGGAAGATAGTGAGGGATGTCACTCGGTCCATATGTACGATACCCGATTGTGGTTGCGCTGTTGATGACGGTTGCGGCGCCCGGATTCGGATTTGCCCGGACTGCCAATCAAGAGTCGGATATGGCGACTGAGGCCCCCGCGCCCGATGCATGTCCCACGCGGGTTGTCATGCCCGCCACCGGCATCGAATTTTCCTTACCACCGGACCCGGAACAAGCGGAAGCCACCTGCAAGAGGGACGAACCGGTTCGTCCCGCACCGCCGGATATTTTCGGACTCTCGGCCATTCCCGCGAACATCCATCCCCCCGGTTCCGCGTGGGAAGCCGCGCAAGGGGTGCCGTTGAAGGAGATGACCGGTCCATGGACCGAGGTTCTCAACCAATCCGGCTCTTTTCCTGTCCGGCAATACCTTTCCATCGTCAATTCATGGGCGAACTGGCATCTCCGGTTCGAGGAGGACGGCGCACATGACAATTGGTCGCCTCCACTCGCGACTCTGCAGCGTGGAAGCGGCGATTGCGAGGATTTCGCGATGGCGAAGATGACACTGCTCGAAAATGCAGGCATCCGGCCGGAGGACATGTTTCTCGTCCTGGTCCGCGAGCGGGAGCGCCCGGTGGATCATGCAGTGCTCGCCGTGCGTAGCGAACAGATCCTCTATGTCCTGGACAACCGCACCGACGCAGTAATGCCGGCCGAGACGATCAGGGATTATATCCCCCTACAAAGCTTCAGCGGAAAGTTCGGCTGGATATACGGATACCGCGTAGACGCTGGCGGCGCCTTGCCCGCCACGTTCCTGAAGCGGCGGCGCTAGGATCGGGGCATCCCGATGCTGAAGGCCGGAATATGACCGCGCCGTTTACCACGCTCCTACACCCGGCCTTGGCAGGCGTCCGCTTATTCCAGCGGCATGAGAAAGCGTCATCTTCTGCTGCCGGCAGTTCTCCTGGGGGGCATGCAACCGGCTCATGCGTCGGCGATGCTCGCCGGCAGCATCAGCGGCGCGTTTCCGGTCCTGCCGTTCCGGGCGATGGAACTGCCAGCCGCAGCCGTCTCCCTCGGCCGGGCGGAGCAGGCCTGCGGATACCCGGCAGGCACAGGTCTCGCCAATCTGAACGCTCCGGTCAGCAAATCGTCGGCCTTACTCGGATTGCCTATAAGCCGGCTGGAGCTCATCGCCCAACAACAGCAGACCTCGTCCATCGGACAGCCCGTCGCGCAAGTGGTCCTGTCGCCGGCGCTCGCGCCTGACTTCAGGCCGAACCCGGCGCCCTGCGCCAGCCTAGCCATCAAGCCGGCCTGGCCCTCGACAACCGGCACCGAATCCAGACTGCCCGGATCAGACGATTTCCTGGCGAGCAAGCGCCTGCCCATCCGGCACACGGCTTTCGACGCATCCTGGCGGCGCGTGCGGGACGCCGGACTGGGGGCGAAGCGCATGAAAGGCCTGTTCCCCTCGATTGCGAACGCGGGCGAGACGGCGCTGCTTTCGGCTGTGAATGCATGGACGAACGCGCATGTCCGCTATGTCGAGGACCAACAGCTCTATGGGCGCGGCGATTACTGGGCAAGCGCGGGCGCCACGCTCCGCAGCAGGGCCGGCGATTGCGAGGACATCGCCATCCTGAAGATGCAGCTTCTCGCCGCCCAGGGTGTTGCCCGATCCGACATGTACCTGACGATCGCCCGCGATCTGGTGCGCAATGCCGATCATGCCTTGCTGATCGTCAAGGCCGGCGACCGCTACTGGATGCTGGACAACGCGACGGACAAGCTGATCGACGCCAGCCAGCGCGCGGATTATCGCCCCATCCTGTCCTACAGCGCGAACGGCACCTGGCTTCACGGATACGAAGCGCCGGCTATCGTTCAGTCAACGCCTCGTCAAACGCCCGTAGCACTGGCTTCAGCAGATAGCTGAGCACGCTCTTGCTGCCGGTGATAATTTCGACGTCGCAGATCATCCCCGGCATGATGGGAAGCCGCTGACCGTTCTTGACCAGGTAGGCGCGGTTCGTCTCGATCATGACGTTGTAATAGGCCTGCCGCTCCACTTCATCATAGATGCTGTCGGCGCTGATGTTCCGCACTTTACCGGCGAGACCGCCATAGATCGAGAAATCGTAGGCGGTGATCTTCACGTTGGCGCGGTCGCCTTCCTTGATGAAAGCGATGTCCTTGGGCGAAACCCGAGCCTCTATCAGCAATCGATCGCCGGAAGGCACGATCTGCATGATCTTCTCGCCAGCATTCACGAAGCCGCCAACGGTGGTGACCTGAACGTCGTTGACCAGGCCCGTCACCGGCGCGCGGAGTTCGTTGCGCTGCAGGCGGGCTGATGCGCCCTTGATGGTTTCCTGGTTCACCGCGATCTTGGTCGCGATCTCGCTGCGTTCGTTCAGTGCCTGCTGGCGAAAATCGAAACGCGCCTCGCTAAGCTGCGCCTCGGCTTCGCGGATCGCGGCCGCAGCGCGCCCGATACCCTGCCGCGCCGCCGACAAGCGCCCCTGGATATCGACCATTTCCCGACGGGCGGAAAGCAGCTCGGTCTGGGGAACGATACCCTTCGCGGCGAGCGGCGCCAGCATGTTGACCTGATCCTGCGCCAGCCGCAGGCTGTTTTCCAACGAGGCTGCAGTGGCCTGCCCTTCCTGAAGGTCGCGCCTGCGCTGTTCCACGGCGGCGGACAAAGCGCTCTGCCGGCTTTGAGCCGTGGCTTGCCGCACTTCGGCGAGGCGCGCTTCTTCCGCGCAGGCCGAACCTGCCGCGCAGTCGCTGGAAGAACCGGTTCCTTCCTGTTCGAGCCGGGCCGCCCTTGCCGTAAGCCGCTCGTTCTCCGTTTCCAGTTGCCCCAGCGTCGAGGAAGATTGCGAATCGTCCAGGCGAACGAGCAACTGCCCCTGCTTCACGAGCTGGCCCGGCCGCACCAGTATGGCGGCGACGGTGGCGGGATTGGCCGCCTGGACGAGCTGGACCTTGCTAGACGGTACCACTTTGCCGAGACCGCGCGTGATTTCGTCCACCCGGGCGATCATGCCCCATAACAGCAGCAAGGCCACCGCTCCGGCGCAGACGGCGATGAGCCTTCGGCTGGCGTCCCATTCATCGACGCCCAACCGGTCACGAACGGTCTGGTACATTCCTGCCATCGTCTGGTTTCCGAGCCCGATCATTCCGCCGCCGCCGTCAAGTGCAAGCCGGTGGGCTCGCTGCTGGTTTCAAGCACCTGGCGATAGTTCGAGCTTGCCTGGACCGGATCGGGAATGCTGAGCCGCCATTCCTTGGTCACATCGAGCCGGCCACCGACATCCGCCGCGGCATGGCGATCTGTGACATGCGGCGGCACGGTAAGGCCGTTCGCGTAATCGCCCGCCAGTTCTGCGCCGCCCGCTGTCGCCGCCCGCTGCCGCAAGGCGAGGAGATTGATCGCGGGAATATGCTCGATGCCGCTGTAACGGCCCGAAAAGGTCGCGGAACGCCCCCAGGCGCCCCGGAAACGATAGAAGATATGGCGCCCAAGCTGGGTGATCTTGCCCAGTTCGAACGCCCACCTCGGCAGCACATAGTCGGCATGGTAGTGGGTGGCCGTGCCGACATCGGCCTCGACATGCCCCGCCAGCGCCTCGCGGGCGACGGCCTCGGCCTCCCGCCACGACCGCAAGGCAGGCGCGCGCAACAGGGCGCCATCGCAAGTGAAGCTGAACTGGCAACCCGTGATGCGTTCGGATCCCTGATAGACGACACCGCAGACGCTCTTCGGATAGGCCGGATGGCGCAGGCGGTTCAGCACGACTTGCGCCACCGCCCGTCTGCCCTCCAGCGGCTCGACCGCGGCTTCATAGTAGACTGCCTGCGTCAGGCACTTCAGCGCGGTGCGATAGCTTTCCGCGCCCGCATTGGAGAGGAGAAAGCCGCGCGCATGCTCGACCGGCAGCTTTGACAATGGGATCAGCGCGTTCTTCTGCTGCGCCGCGAGGCCTTCCACGATGATCTGGGACTTGTTGTCGACCGTCATCACCGCGACCTGGCGAAGCTCGTCAAGCGGCAGGCGGACAGCGGCCTTGCCCGATGCGGGGGAAAGCCACGCCGTCCTGATCGCGCGTTCGATCTGTACTCCCCCGAAGGAAGTGGCCACGACCGCCAGCACCGCGACGCAAGAGACGACAACGGATCGGGACAGCTTCGGACTGTCCACCCCACCTTCCGGAGGGGCCAGGTCCGCAAGGTCGAGAATAGTCGTGTCGCGCATGGCTATGACCTTTGGCCGAGCTGGGCCGAGGCGATCACCTCGTCACGCGGACCGTCCGCCACTACCCGTCCCTTGTCGAGCACGATCAGACGGTTGCAGACCGCGAAAAGGGCCGGTCTGTGGGTCGAAATAACCAGTGTCTGATCGGGTGTCAGGGATTGGGACAGACGTTCGACAAAAAGTTTCTCGGTCTGACTGTCCATGGCGCCGGTCGGCTCATCGAGGAACAGGAGCTTGGCAGGCCGCACCAACGAACGGGCGAGGGTGAGGAACGCACGCTGTCCGCCGGACAGGTTGCCGCCGCCCTCGCCTACCGAACGATCGAAGCCGCCCGCATCGTATGACAGGAACTGTTCCGCGCCGACATGGCGCAGCGCCTCGATCAGCGCCTGATCGCTGGTGGCTCCGGCCCCCAGCGTAAGGTTGTCCTTGATCGTGCCGCTGAAGAGGCCTGAATCCTGCCCGACGAACCGGAAGCAGTTGCGAATGTCCTGCGGACGATATTGACGGCTGTCGATCCCATCGATCAGCATCGCGCCGCCGGAAGGAGCATAGAGTCCGCAGAGTATCCGGCCGAAGGTGGATTTGCCTGACGCGACCTTGCCGATGATCGCAATCCTGTCGCCCGGATTGATCTCCAGATTGAAGTCGCTCAGCGAAGGCATCGCCGCCTCCGGATAGGAGAACTCAAGGTTCTCCAGACGGATCTGGGCACGCCTGACTTGCGGCGTGATGGAAGCGCTGCCCATCCGGCGCTCGTCGGGTTCGTCCCACAGCCGCTGCAGCGAAACGAGCGTCTGCCGGGCCTGTTGGCCCCGCGTCAGCAGGAATGCGAACTGCGCGGCAGGAGCCAGCGACCGCGAGGACAGCATGACGATGGCGATGATCGCGCCCATCGTGATGTCGCCCGACGCGAAGAGATAGTAGCCGCCGACCACCAACGCGATGCTGGAAAACTGCTGGAAGGTCGATGACAGTCCGATCGCCGCGGAACTGATGTCGCGAAGCTGCTGCTGCGACTGCGCGCCCAGTTCGGCCAGGCGACGCCAGCGGCCCAACATCACGCCTTCGCCGCCGATGCTCTTGAGCGTTTCCATCCCGGCAATGGATTCGACCAGAAGCGTCTGCTGGAGTCCGTGATCCGCCTGCGCCTCCCGCGCGGCCTGATCGACCGCGCCGCGAAGGCGCAAGCCGGCGAAGAACATGAAGCCGATCGCCACGAGCGGAACCAGGGCGAGCCAGCTCGCAAGATAAGCGATCAGGGCGACGAACAGGACAAGGAATGCAAGATCGACGAGCAACACCACCGTCGTCGAAGCGAAGAAGTCCCGGACTATCCCGAATTCCGACACCCGCGCCACAAGATTGCCGGTGTGCCCCTTGCGGTTGGCAAGCGGCGCCGAAAGTATCTTGGAATAGATCTTCTGCGACAGCTTCAGGTCCAGCGTACGACCGATCTGATCCACCACCTTCGTGCGCGCGCGGCGCAGGGCGTAGTCCAGAGCAAAGGCGATCATCACGCCGAGTGCCAGCACCCACAATGTCGACTGCGCCCGGTTCGGGATAACCCGGTCATAGACATTCATCGTGAACAGCGGCAGCGAGAAGGCCAGAAGGTTTATCAGCAGGGATGCGACGAGGATGGGTCTGAAATCGCGCCTGACCTTGCTGATCTCGCTCCAGAACCAATGGCTTCGCGCCGTCTTCTGCCAGGGCTGTCCCGTCTCGCGGATGGATGTCGGATCACCGAATACGGTGGCCATCCATCCGGCATAGTCATCCTGCAACTCGGAAACGGGTTCCCACACCGCCTCGCCACTGCCGGGCCGCCAGACCAGCAGATCGTTGTCTCGCCGTTCGTGCAGCACCGCGGCGGCGTCTTCGCTCCGAAGAGTAATGATCGCCGGGTAAGCTTCTGGCTCGCGGGGCAGGATTTTCGGGCTGGATACATCACAGTTCAGCCCGAGAACCTCCAGCGCCATCTCGGCCTGATGGGCCGGAAGACGTCCTTCCTTGTCGCGAGCCAGACTCGAAAACATGGATTGCGCCACCGGAACGCCGAAGCGTTCCGCCAGCTGGCCGATGCAAGCAAGCAAGGGGTCGGTCAAAAACAGCTCAGTGCTCGGCCGATCGGCCATATCCCAACCCTCAATTGATTATCCCGGCAAGCCGCTAACACCACCGATCCTTACGGAATCCGGCGGTACTCGAGTTCGGCGGGCTTCGGCGGTCCGTAGTTGAACTTTTCGCGTTCGGTCTCTCCCGCGCCGGCGGCCGGAGCGATCGAAAGCGCGGACAGGAAGCGATTGGTGGCCGCCAACGTCTGGTAACGGGCGAACATCTGCGAGAAGCGTGCGGTTTCGAGCCGCACCTGCACGTTATACCGGGTATTCTGCGCATCGAGCACATCAAGCAGCGAGCGCCGGCCGACATTGAACTGGCTGCGGTAAGACAGCAGCAGATCGTCACTGACACGGCTTTGCGTGGCAAGCTGATCGCTCACGCGGGTCTGGGTGTTCAGCGTAGTCCAGGCATTGCGGACATCCGCCTCGGCCTCTCGCGTGACATCATAGAGCCGATATCGCGCCTCGCTCGCCCGGCGCACCATCTCCTGGTACTTGTTTCGATTGATGCCGCCGTCGAAGATATTCCAGCGCAGGAAGACCTGCCCCTGGACATCGCGCGTCGTTCCACGGAACCCGTCGATATCCTCGCCTATACGTCCGAGGACGCCGACGCCGATACGCGGATAGAGGTCGCCCTTGGCGCTGCTGGCCAGCCCATGGGCCGCGTCCACATCCGCCTCGGCTTCTTTCACGCGCGGATTGTTGGTGCGCGCCAGCCCTACCGCCTCATCGACAGTCGCGGGCATGCCTTCCGCCAGCGTCGGCGGAAGCTGGACTTGCGACACGTCGAGACCGGACAGACGGCGAAGCGCGATCTTCGCTTCCTCGAGCGACTGTTCTGCTTCACTCTGCCGAACGAGCGCCGCCTGCAACCGCTCTTGCGCCTGCTGCTGATCGGCGATCGAAATCGATCCCTGCTGCACCCCCGTGGTCAGATCCCCGACCAGCGACTGGTGGAAGCCGACATTATCCTGGCTGGCCGCAAGCACCCGCTGCTGCAGGAGGACATCGAGATATTGCCTGGCCACCTGCAAGGCGACGAATTCGGACCGTTCGAGGACACGCATCGAAGCGCCATCCACCCGCGCTGCCTGCCGCAGCAGTTCGCCGCGACGTCGGCCGAAATCGAGCGCGATCCACTCGCCACGGGCTTGCGCCTCCAGCGGATAGAGCTCCTCGTCATTGATGCCGAGCGAACGCCGGGTGTTGTTATCGAGATGGCGGATTCCCGCCGACGCCTCGATATCGACGCGCGGCGCATAGAGTCCCTGCGCCTGCTTGCGTTCGAACTGGATCGCCTCCTTGTTGTATTGCGCCTGGGCGATTTCGGGGTTGGAATTGACCGCAATCGATATCGCCTCCTGCATGCTGACCGGCTGGTCAGACTGGGCAAGAGCGCTATGAGCGGTGCCGACCAGAAGCATGGCCGAACTGGCGGTGATGATCTTGTTCATGGACATGACGTTCCTCTCCCCAGCTCGCTCACTGCACACTGATTTCGACACGACGGTTCTGTAGTTCACGAACGCCGTCTGCGGTCGGAACACGCGGATTCGTCTCACCGAATGCCTGCGTGGTCACAAGTTCGGGCGATGCTCCCCGGGCGGTGAAATAGTTCCGGACCGCATCGGCCCGGCGCTGCGAAAGCCCCATGTTGTAGCTGTCGCTGCCGGAACGATCGGCATAGCCGGCCACCGTCACGGGCGAAGCGCCGCAACCGGCGGAAGCCGACACGGCGCTATCAAGGACCGTAGCCGCTTCCGCCGTGATATCCGAACGATCCCAATCGAAGAAGACGATGAACGGGCCCTTGTTGCACGTCGCTGGCGCGGCGGGCGCGGCCATCATCGGCGCCGGCCCCTGCAGTTGCATCCGAGCATAGGCATCGGCGCATTTCCCGACGCTTACAGGATCCTTGGTACCACTCTTCAGAAAGCCGAGAGCAATGCCGCATTGCGCCTTTGCCTGCGAAGCCCAGAGATATCGAGGATTGTCGGCCGAGACGACACCCGCGTCGCGGGTCAACGTGAGAGCCGCGTCATACCGCGTCTGAACCTCGTTCCGAAGGGCCCCCTTGTCGAGCGTCATGAGGTCGGAGGGCCCCTCCTGCGCCATGGCGATGCCGGGCCAGATAGCGGCCGTCAGCACCAGGGCAATCGCGTGACGATTTTGATAGGATTGCATACGAGTTCCCCTCCTCAAAAATGCGCCTCATGGTCTTCAGGCCGCTGCCAGCGCGTGCGCTTCCTCCGCCGTAGGTCCGAAATCGACAGGAATGACGGCGAAGTCGTGACCCGAACTGACAGGCGTCGAAAGCAGGTTCATCAAGACTGCCGGATCGTGCCCTTCGGACGATGCGACTTGCGCCACTGAAGAACCCAGGCTTTCGACAAGGTGGTCGACAAACTGGGTCTGGCCAGCGTCGGCGAGCACTTCCTGCACGACCGGCGCCCCCGTCGCGGGCTGAGCCGCGGCCTGCTGCCCCTGGGGAGCGGCCGCCAGCAGCATGTTCATGAGTTCGGCATCACCGAAGGAGGCCGCTCCGTCGAACAGACTACCCTGCGAAGCGACCTGATCGCCGCCATCGTTGACGCTTCCCGCATCGCCGCCATTCAAGCCGCCATCGGCACTGTAATCATGCGCCTCGGACAAGCTAGGTGTGTTCCCGCTGGAATCAGCGTCATGCGTTGACGTCTGGCTTTCGGTTGGAGCAGGCGCGTCCTGCGAACCGCTTGCCAGATAGTCCGTCGTGGCGCCGGTATCGGTCGGCTGATCAGACACGGGAGTATCGCTTGGAGCGGCAACAGCCGTTTCTTCCTGGACGACCACCGGAGCCGGAGCGGAGGTGTCATCCGGCACGGGCTCGGCTGTCGCACTGGTCGCCGCGAGCAAGGCGCCCGCCGCGACTGCGGTGCTGGTGATCTCGGCCGTACGGGCAGCCATCCGCTCGGCTTCGGTAGTAAAGCTGGCATCCGCAACCGCACGCGTCGTGCCGTCCGCAGTCGTATAAGACGATGTGCCATGTACGGTAACGTCGCCGTTCGCGGCGTCATAGGAAACGCCATCCGATACGAGCCGAATTTGGGTGATGCCCAGTTCGGAAAGCGTATGGAACTCGCCGGCATCGGTCACGCCGTCACTGTCGACATCCTGCCACACGCCGAACTTCGCGAAATCGACGTCCGAAGCATCAAGCACCCCGTCGTGATTGCTATCATGCGTCAGGGCGAGACCCTGCAGATCGGTCAGGCCATTGCCGCCGAACACGATCTCGCTACCGTCATTGGCGACACGATCGCCATTGTGGTCGAACACCAGCAGACCATCGTCCTTGCCGACCCAGGCAGTATTGATCGCCAGACCGGCAGGATTGTATTGGAACGCCACCCCTGCCGCTCGCGACAGGAACTCGGCGCCGTCACCGTCAAGATCCAGAACGATGGGCGGAGTCGCCGGTTCATCGACGAACACGCTCACCGGAATTGTGGCGGTCGTATCGCCATCGCCATCGACGGCAACCACATTGAAATTATAGGTTACATCAGGTGGCAGGACCGACTTGTAGATCGTCAGGTTCGTATCGAAACGAACTGTCGCCTTGGAATCGCTGTCGATATTCTCGATCCTGATCTCGCTGAACTGGATCGTCGGATCGAACGTCAGCAGACCGGGGGATGCAATGCTCACTACGCCGCTTTCCGTCGCGGCGACCGTCCCATCGGCATTGTACCGCGTAGCGGTCCAGGCGAAATCGACGGGACCGAATTTCACATCGGCGGCGCTGAACGTGATCTTGTCGAGCAGTTCCTGGTTCGACTGCGGCAGGTTATCGCCTGTCACGCCGGGGTTCTTGAACTGCATCTTGAACCATTCGCCGACATCGACGAACTGATTGCTGACGCCGAATCCGGCCCCGCTGGCATTGACGCCGCTGCCATTCGATTCGAACTCGACCCGTCCGTTCTCATTGACCGGCGTAAGCGGATCGTCCTCCAGTTCCCGGAATCCTGGGCCACCTGAACTTAGATTGGCGAAGGACAGGAACTCCGATGTAGTTTGCGTCGCATTGATCAGATCGAACTGATAAGTGCCGTTCGCAAAGACCGTGAACTTGAAGAAGTCGTCACCGGTCCCGGCGGTATGCGTCGTCCCCACTTCCGCGAGCAACTCCGTCCGCACGAACACGCCGCCTACAAAAACGTCGGTTTCCGTGAACACCACTCCTGGAACCGTCGGTGCGGTGATGTTGAAGCCCTGCGCACCAGCGCCGTCCGCCCCGAACACCATGGAGAACGAACCGCTCGCCGATGCTCCGCTCGTGTTGATCAGCGAAAGGCTTTCCGGACCGTTGGTGACAGCCGCAACCGGGATGTCGTCGACGATCGAGATGACGATCGAGCCCGGCGTCGCATCGCTGTCGCCGGTCGCATCGGTCACGCTCATCGTGATCGTGTCGCTCAGCGGGTTGACCTCGCCCTGGCCGCTATGCGTCAGCGCTGCGCTCAGCGTGTAGCTGTAGCCGTACGTCACGTCCCCGTTCGGCGCCGCCGCAGAGATCGAGGTGATCTCCAGCACGCCCTTCGACGTCACCACCTGCTGGCCCACCGCCGTGATCGTCACCGGACCGCCGGCGTCGCCGTCCAGCATCAGCGTGTAGCCCTCGCCATTGGCGTTGACCACGAACTGCCCGGTCGTGTCGGTCTCGCTGCTCGCTCCGTGCTGCACCCCGTCGGCCAGACCGTCCTCGTAGACCGTCCCCGTGTCCCCGGCCACGTTCGGCACCCGCGCGTCCTGGTTCAGCGTGATCGCCAGCTGCGCAAGGTCGGTGTCCCCGTCCCCGTCGGTGATCTGGTACGTGAACGTCTCGCTCGTCACGCCCGCCGGGATCGACGCCGTCTTCAGCGTATAGACGTAGCTGCCGTCCGACTTGATCAGCAGGTCGCCGTACGTCCCCGAGATCGTCACGCCCGCAGCCGTCACCGCCGTCAGCGCGCCGCCGGCAAGCTCGGTCCCCACGCGTGCGCCCGTCACCGCGCCGCCCGCCGCCGCGCCGTCCGCACCGATCGTGTCCGCGACCCCGTCCGTCAGGTTCGCGTCCGTGCCGCCGGCGCCCGTGAACACGTTGCCGTCCGCCTTGTTGCCAAGTCCCTCGGTCACGCTGTCCACGTCGTTCGCCGCAATCGGACCATCATCGCGAAATGCAACCCGATCCGAGATATCAACCGTGAGGGAGATCGAATCGCCGTCGGCATCGGTACGCGACACGATGATGCCCAGGCTGCCTTCGCCAAGGCTGACGGAATCGTTCGGATCCGGATTGATCGAATGCTGCAGCGAAAGGTACTGTTCGACCGTTATCTGGCCATTACCATCCACAATGATGGCGAAGGCCGCCTGATCGGCGAAAGTTCCGCCCTGCACGCGGCCGACGATCACACCACCTTCGTTTACAAGCGAAATCGCTGATCCATCTGTGACACTGAGGCCCGAAACGATGTTGGTAACGTCAAGCGCATAAGTAAGCGGGTTGACAGCCGCAGGACCATCGGCACCGAACGCTCCGCCGAGAGTGACGACAGGCCCGTTGGACGTCGCCACCGCGATCCGTCCGCTACCGGAAACGTCCGGGTCGTCGCCAATGGCGCTTACGCCAAGTTGCGGAGCCGTGCTGGCTACCGACGTCTCATCGAGAACGGCTGCCGCCTCTCTGTTTTCGGTGACAGTCAAACTTGGGATATCATCGATTATCCGAACCGAAAGCGTTCCGCTTGCCGGATCACCATCCAGATCGGTCAGCGCGATGCCGAAGCTTTCGAAAAGCGAATTCTCGCCCGCCCCCGCAGCATGCGTTTCAGCAGCTGTCAGGGTGTAGCCGTAGCTCACCACGCCGGTAGCGCTGTCAAACGCCGTGACGGTCAGCGTATTGCCCAGCGCCGTCGTCCAGCTCTGCCCGGCGAACACGCCGTTCGTGATAACCGTATGCCCGTCGATCACCAACGAACCGACGCCATCGGGCGAGTTTATCGTGAAGGTTCCCGTGCCAGTGGTAGATTCCTTCGACGTATCCGAACCGTTCGGCAGGTCGTCTTCATCCACTATGGCGTCACCCCCCTCTGCCTGCGGGGTGAGGTTCGTAATGCCGGGAGTACTGTCGCCGATCGCGATCGTCAGAGTCGCGTTGGAGGCGTCACCATCACCGTCGGTGAGAGTGTATGTGAAAACGTCGTTCACGCCACCAGGCGTATTCGGCGCGCGCTGGTAGGAATAGCTTCCGTCAGCGCGTATCGACAGCGTGCCGTATTGTCCGGCCACGACGAGATTGCCGGAGCCATCAAACGTCGTATCGACATTGGCGGAAACATTGTTGCTGGCGATACGCGTCACTGCCGCCGCATCGGCGCCAACAGTATCCGCGCTTCCTGGCGCGCTGGTCGTACCCACGGCTGTGATAACGTTGCCGGTTGCAGGCGTGAAAGTATTGGCCGGAAGCGTATCCGTATCATTCCGCGCGGTCGGGATATCATCGACGATACCGATCCGGAGGCTGGCCGTCGCAGCATCTCCATCCACGTCGGTTACGGTTACCAGGAAATCGTTGAAGGTGTTGTCGCCCGACGTGTTATCGGCCAGCACATAGCTGTAACCCAGACTACCTGCAGCGATACTGGTAATCGTGAGCGTTCCCTGAGGCGTCGAAATCGTCTGGCCAACCTGCGTTATCAGTACGCCGTTAATCGAAATCGACGCCAATCCGTCCGGAGCATCGAAAACGATCGATCCCGTCGTCGTTTCCGAATTCGCCGCGGAATTGCTCCCGGCGGGCTCACCGCCCCGTGCCGGCAGACCAGCCTCATTGACCGAAGCGGTCGCATTCCTGGCCCCCGCAGGCTGGTCCGGCGTAACGATCAGAATCGTGGGTTCGCGATCCACCAGGCCCGGGATAATTTCCTCATCCTGTGGTTCCGGGAACAGCAACTCGGTGTATGGCAAGAGATCGCCGAGACCGAACGCAGCCTGGATTGGGCCGGCCGGATCGGCAAAATTGCCACCGGAGCTCTGAACCGTGCCAGCAGCCGGTTGCGGCGTTTCGCTGTTCAGATAGGCAGCTAGATTGAGCGGCGGCACCGCCACGCCATCGATGACGATAACGGGGACGAAAACGGCGCCATCCGGGATGATGTAGACCCGGCCATCAGGCAGTTCGACGACGAGATCCCGCCCGTGAATATGGATGTCGTCAAGAGAGGCTCCCTCCGGCAGAACAACAAGGTTGTTCTCTCCGGGGGCGAGAATTACCGCGTCAGGACGTCCTGGGGATGCGGCCATCTTCGAGGAAGCACCACTCGACGCAACTTCATTGCGATCACCGCGCGAGACCTGATAGTCCATGGCCATATGTTCTCCCATTCGACCGGATTTATGGCTCCGGTTCGGGGGGCTGCCTGACGGACAGCAACAAGCCATCGCCTTTTCTGGCGATTGCTGCAGCGCGTCTTGGGCCAGACTGCCTCAACTGGGCTTGCTTCAAATTTGAATCGACTCGTTCGAAGCAATGCCGTCAGTTAACAAGACAATCACCAGTGACAGATACTTGCAAGCAAATTAACCAGTTGCGTGAACATTGCTAACGCCGTCGTGGCGCTGCGGACATGGTCGCACCCTAGCGACACTTCACATAGATGGAAATATTATCTTTATATTTCAATATATTGTAGATGATAATAATCCTGTCAGGACGTTTCCCAGGCAGAGAAACGGTTTCCTCATGGCTCTATACGCAAAACAACCTGTCTCGAATTAACACGTTTAGATAAGCAAACTTTCAATTAACCGGTCAAACCATCCCGGCACGAGAAACAGATCCATCCCGGAAAGTTGAGCATCACATAACGCGAACTCAGGCGCAGCAATCGGTCACGTCCTCATCCTTCAAGGCAAGACATACAAAGCAGTGAAAATCGCTCAATTATTCACACACTGGATCCCCTGTTCATGACCTCTACAATACCCAAAACCCAATCGCGTCCCAATGTTTGGCAATGGATAAATCGTCGACGACATTTTTCGATGCGAATTACGCCAATGACAAAGAAAGTAAACATTTCCAGCAGAGCCAGGCCACCTTCAATGCTGATTCTTAAGCGAAAATTAGGGGAATCGAGAGCCACATTGACGGCATAGTTCAAAAGTGTACACTTACACTTTACATAAAAATTAACATCACCTCAGGGGCACAACGGGGGAGGGATGATATGATCGGCTATATAGCGGTCGCATTGGGAGCCACTTCCTTCGGCTTTTTGCTGGCCTGCATGTTCAATGCGGCGAAGCAGGCGGAACTCAAGTCGCCCAGAGCGAAAGGGGAATCCACCACGACAGCAGACAAGTGAAAGCATCGTCGCTGCGTCAGATAGATCACCCCACGTGGATCGTTGCCACGAAATACGACCAATCGAGAACTGCCCCAGGAATTATGGCTACGGCAACTGACACCGCCGTATGGGCAAACAGGTGAGCCAGCGCGCTCGCGGCCAACCAGCCTGCACGCTCTTATCTATCGAATAGCCGAACCCTGGCAGTTGTCATGTCCTGACCGCTGCGGAATAACGCCTTCTTGCCTGCATTCGACAAACCCTGCGGCAAGGAGTGGAACGTGGTCAAAATCGGGCTGGATTTTCTCAGCGCCCTCGGCATGCCCCCTGTACGGTTCATTGAGCTGGCGGCATCGCTCGGTTGCAACTCGGTTACGTTCGGCGCGGCACCGCTCGCTGCGATTGACGCATATCCGCGATGGTCATTCCGGTCTGCTCCCCAGCTTGTCCAGGATACGCAGCACGCACTGGCCGACAACGGCATCAGTGTTGCAGCTGGTGAAGGATGGTTCATCCTTCCCGGCCGGGACATTCGCGATAGCGCAGGCGATCTCGATATCCTGGCAACGCTTGGCGCCAAGGCGATTACAGTATGTGGACTTGATCCCGACATTGTCCGCAGTTTCGACCAGATCGCGCATCTGGCTGAAATGGCTGTTGCACGCGGCTTGGGCACCAATATCGAATTTGTCGCCTCGCTTCCCATCGGTGACCTCGGCACCGCACTCGATGCCGTCGCGCATGCGGGACGTCCGGAAGTAGGCCTTGTCATCGATGCGATGCATCTGTTCCGCTCAGGGGCGAACGCAACGGATGTCGCCGTGCTGGATCCTTCGCTGATCCGCCATGTCCAACTATGCGATGCGCCTGCAAAGCCGATAATCGAAGACTACGGCTACGAAGCGAGCTTCGAGCGCCTGCGGTTGGGAGAAGGTGAACTACCATTGGCCGATCTGGTAGCCGTACTTGTGCGCGACGACATTGTGGGACTCGAGATTCCGATGAAATCCCGCGCCGATGCAGGGGCTGATATGGCGGAACTTCTTCGCCCTTCAGTCGATGAAGCGCGCCGATTGGTTTCAGGCCTCGTTACACTTGCTTCAAACTGAACACGATCCGGACCGTAAGCGCATAAGCCAGTCCAGCATCACAGCGCTGAAATCCTCCGGATATTCGACCATCGGAACATGGCGAGCCCCCCTGAAAACATGGCTACCCGCTCCAGGGATCAGATCGGCGATAAGCTGGTTGCCTTCAGGCGGCGTACCTGGATCCTGATCTCCCCAGACCACAAACGTGGGCACTTTCACCGAAGCCAAATGAGGCCGCGAATCAAAGTGGAGAATCGCGTTGCCGCCACCGATATAACCTTGCGGCGAAGTCAGCGCGATGCTCGACCATACCTCACGATAGCGCGCGGGGTTGGCGCGCTGGAAGTCCTCGGTCAGCCAGCGCTGGAGGGTAGCATCAGCCAGTGGCTCAACCGAGCCCGCCTTGGCGATGGCAGCGAAGCGCTCATCCCAGGTCGCCTTGCCGCCAGGGATCGTTGTTGGCGCGGTATCGCAAAGCATGGCCGACAGCAGGCGCTCCGGATGCTCTACAGCCAGAACCTGCCCGATCATGCCGCCAATGGACAAACCTGCGAAATGCACGGCATCGAGGCCAAGATCATCCAGCACTGCGACCACATCGGCCGCGAGGCCCTGCATCGTATAGACTTCATCCTCACCCGGCGTACTGCCGCCATGGCCGCGCATGTCGAGCCGGAGGACCCGCCAGCCGGCAGCAAGCAACGGCGGGACTTGC
This sequence comes from Novosphingobium sp., assembly GCA_036400975.1. GTDB lineage: Bacteria > Pseudomonadota > Alphaproteobacteria > Sphingomonadales > Sphingomonadaceae > Novosphingobium. The sequence goes on from DASWWL010000075.1 coordinate 16,939, forward strand.
TCCGCCCATATGCCGGTATCGGCGGATAACGCATGTGCCAGGCATACGACAGACGCGCCTTGCCTGCCGAGCAGGTCGTAATGGATGTGGCGATCCCCCAGTGGCAGAAGCATGTCTTATTCCGCCGCTTGCGCTTCGCCTTCGGGCGTCGCGCTCACCACCGCCTTCGTTTGCGAGAGAGAGCTGCCGAAGCTGTGAAGACCCAGCGCGTGGAGACCGCCGAGGCCACCGCACACGAAGAGCACCATGTCCTTGGGCTCAGGCGTCGCATAAATGCGGCCATCCTCGCGCACGCGGCCTTGCGCCTCCAGTTGATCGAGGTGGAAGCTGGTCAACCACTCCCGGGCGACGCTGGCCTGCTTCCAGATCACTTCCTGGACATCTTCTATATTCGGCAGTTCCCGGGCGATGATCTCGGCGCAGATCGGATTAATGCCGATCGTCATCTCGCTGTACGGCATCGATGGCGAGAAGTGATTGGCGCCCGCATAGGAGACGGACTTGCCGATCATCTCAAGAAAGGCCATCGCGCCCGATGACGTGGTGTCGAGGATGTTCATCGTGCCCATCGTACTGAAGGCGGTCACGGCATTCCCCCTGATGCCGACGCGACGTTCGGCAAGCGGCGCCCAGGGAGAGCGCTCTTCCCATTCGCCCATCAACAGACCTGCAAGGCGGCCAGGCGAGCCAAACGTGGTTTGCGACGTAACGCCAGCGACCTGCCCGGCTACGTTGCGCATAATCAGGCGGATGGCGCGGCCGATGGCGTTAGCTTTGGTCGCGACGCCGCCAGCGCAGCCATAACTGTAGGGGATGTTCAACAAGTCGCGCTGCGGCCCGTTGACGACAAAACCGGGATAGACGGGAGCCGTCGTGGCATTGAGGCCGTAGAGTTCGAAATCGGGCTCGCTGATCGCCTCGATAGCCGCGAGGATCAATTCCAGCGATTCCGGCGGTGCGCCCGCCATCACAGCGTTGATGACGATTTTCTCGACCGTGCACTCCGAACTGTCGGGCATCCGCGCGATGACCTCGTCCGGATACCGGTCATTCTCAGCCAGGAACCTGCGGACGCGTCCTTCGGTCGGCGGCACCAACGGCAAGCCGTCTCCCCAACCCTGCTCCAGCGAAAAATCGGTGAAGGCGGCGATGTCATCCTCCACTTCGAAACGGGGGCTGGTCAACCAATCCACCGAGCACCCTTCCGGACCGCAATCCCGACTGACGAGCGGTTTCACGGCCTTGTCGATACTTGTCGAAGGCTTGATCCTGATGATCGTCACGCCGCTTCCTCCTGCTCATTCAAGCTGGCGCCCATCGCCGACAGAAGGCCGGGGAAATACTCCTCCGCCACTGGATCGACTTCGTCGCGCGAAAGCTCGTTGAGCGGATAGGGGAGCACATGAACGCGCAATCCTGAACGACCGCCACGTGCAGCGAGTTCATGCGCGAAAGATTCGAAGTTTCTTGTCGCCACGGCGATAGTGGGAAGATCGGTATTCGCCGCGCTGATCGCGTCACGAATAGTCCAGCCTGTGCAGGCCCCGCAGTTGGCAAGGCCGACCACGGCGACATCGATCGTTTCAAGCCATGCGCGCAACTCGCGATCGGCTTGCTCCCCCTCGTCACCCGAGCGGCCGCCCGAACGCCAGAACGTCACTTCAGCACCAGCGGCGCGAAATTTTTCGGCCCAGTTCTCGCTGATCCAGTCCCAACAGCGCCAAATCTGATCGACACGGAAACCTATGGTTTTTCCGGCCAGTGAGCCAGCATCCGAACCAGCGCTGGGATTATCCGTCAGGCGTTTGGACCGCGGATCCAGAACCTTGATAGTGTTCATCGTTCGTCTCCTGCGCCACGGCATCAACTTCTTGATGCGGCTGGGCGACATCCTCTCCATTGGGCGGCTTCCATTTTCGTCTCTATCGGTCACGCCGACATCGCGCCGCCTCCCATCCTGCAAGCTTGCACTTGGTTCGAATTACGTCCAATGCATTTTAAGTTCTATTTTTATACGTATCATGCATATGATCGATTTACGTCACCTGCGGAATCTCGTGGTGCTTGCCAAGCGGCTCAACTACGTTCGCGCCGCAGAGGAACTGGGGATTACCCAGCCCACCCTTACCCGCTCCATACAATCGCTTGAGCGGCAGCTCGGATTGCGGCTGTTCGACCGTGACCGGGGCGGAGTCAGCCTCACTCCGCAAGGCCGGCTGATCGCTGATCGCGCCAGTTTCCTGCTTGCGGATGCAGCCGATCTGGAACGTCATTCCCGGCTCAGCGCCCAAGGCCAGAGCGGCCGCATCCGTTTCGGCATGGCGCCCATGCCCGCGCGAGCACTGCTGCCGGCTTTGCTCTCCGAACGATTGAATGAAACGCCAATGGTGACGAACGAGGTAGTCGTTCGCGACGTCGAGGCCTTGTGGGCGATGCTGATCGGCGGCGAAATCGAATTCTTCGTCAGTCCCGACATCCCCCTGCACGATCTCTCGCCCATTCGCGTGGAATTGCTTGGACGATTTCCGCTGAGCCTTATCCTGCGCAACGGCCATCCTTTGCTGCAATCGCCAACTCCGGACACGCGCTTCCCGCTGCTGCGCTCCAGTTGGTCCGGGATGTCGGTGCCCGACGAAGTCCAGCGATTTGTCCTGGGTTCGCCAAACGTCATCGAAGACTTTTCGGCATTGGCGAGCGCTACAGCCGCTACCGATGCGGTATGGCTGTCGTCAGCTTATGCCATCCAGTCCGAGATCATGGAAGGCAGGCTGGTCGAGTTCTTTCGATCCGACAGGAACATCGATGTATCGATCTATTCCCTGGCGCGACGTTCCCGTACGCCATTGGCGGGCCTGCTTTACGCCTCGCTTCATCACCTTGTACGGGATCTGGTGCACAGCGGCGGCAAAGCCACGAGCTGACAGCACACTCTCCAATCATCCGCCGCCATCCATACGCCGAACGGTCCGATCTTCGTCAAGCCAGACGGTCACATCCGCACGTCCGGGCATTTCCTCGAGAATGTGCTGGGTCAATCGTTGGTAGTACTGAATAAATCGCTCGATGCCTGCTTCGTCCATCAGTCCGGATGCCCCGGCTCTGACGCGCGCGCGCAAGTCCATCTCCTGCTGCAATCGCCAGCCGCGAACAACATCGAAACATGGAGCCGCAAGCAGGAGGAGCAAATCCAGACGCTCGAACAGACATTGATACTCTCCGGCCAGCGCTTCATTGACAAAGCGCCGCCAGACACCCTGGGCATCTTCCAGCTTTTCAAGGTCATTGACAGGCGAAGCAAGGATCGACGGGTGCTGTGGACGTGCGCCGACACACCAGCCTTCAAGTATCACCACTCGGCATCCGGCAGGCGCCTTGTCCCATTGCACAGCCGGAAACCTGTCATCCCTCGCCTTGTCAAAGCGCGGCAATGCGGGAGTCTCGCCCCGATCGATCGCCGCAAGGATATCCAACCCAAGCCTGACATCATGCGTCCCGGGCACTCCCCGCGTACCCAGCAATGGGTGCACTGTGCGAGCAAGATGCTCACGTTCGGCACGGGTTAGGTAAAGGTCATCAATCGACAGCACCGCTGCTGGAATGTCGCGACGCTTGCAATCCGCTTCCAGCCAGGCCGCGAGCGTCGATTTGCCACTCCCCTGCGCCCCGCAAACCCCCAGAACTACAGGCCGCGCCTGCGCGGCGATCTGCCGCTCCAGCATCCGCCAAAGTGCAGTGATTAGGCGAGAGTCAGGAACGACCATCGTTAAAGCGTGAAAGTGGCGGCCTGGCCATGATAGTTTCCTTCAACATCCATGAGGTTCCAGACAGTAGCTCGTTCGATATGAAAACGTCGTCCTTTGGACGAGATGCGAACGCCCGCGTAATCATCGATGAAGCCGTTGCGCGAGACCCTGTCGAGCAACTTCTGACGCTCTGAGCGCGCGGGCGCCTCGGCCGAAAGGCGCGATGGCATTGTGGTGAAGGTCGCGACATCGCATTCGAACGCAGCAAGGGCCTGCGCGTTTCCGAAGAAAAAGATCGGATCCTCCTGCGCTCCATGCGCCACGACAACCTTTGGAATCTCCCACAAGGCCATGATCGGATCCCGATCCGCTTCCACCAGCGGATAACCTAGCAGGTGGACAAAGCTTTCGGCGATCAGCGCGATCTTCGCGGTCAGCGCAGGATCGCGATAAAACTGAGGCAGGTCTTGCATCCCCGCGACATAACAGGCCAATGCTCAGGTTGCGACATATACCGCCGAATATCCCGGCATCTCCTGCCCTCCGCCGTTGACCGAAAGGATGACCTCTCCTGCACGAAGCGATGAGGACCCATCAAATGCTTGAGGGGAAAGATTGAAAACACATGCAATCCGTTGATCTTTCACAACGCGGTCGAAACTCAGTAGCGGCCCCTCGATCGCCAGACCTTCCATCTTCCCGCAACGCAATGCCGGACAAGCCTTGCGAAGCCTGAGCAGTTGGCGCGTGAGGTGCAATAACGAAGTATCCTCTGCTTCCTGCGATGCGACCGAACGGACCAGATTCTCTTGGGAGAAAGGAAGCCAGGGAACGCCGGTAGTGAAGCCCCCAAGCGGTTCATCGCGCCACGGCATAGGTGTCCGCGCGCCGTCCCGCGAAAGAGTGAGCGGCCAGTTGGCAATCGCCTCAGGATCCTGCAGCATTTCGAAGGGGATATCGTCTTGTTCAAGCCCCAGCTCCTCGCCCTGATAGATGATGATATTGCCTCGCAGCGATGCCAGAAGCGCCATCTTCACGCGGGCGAAACACCCCATATCCTGAGGTGCGCACCAGCGCGAGACGGCACGGGGCGCATCATGGTTTTCAAACGCCCAGCTAGGCCAGCCCTCACCGCATGACCAACGCTCTAGCGCATCCCTGACGATCGTGGGAGTAAGCGCGGTCGCATAGAGGAGATCGAAACCGTAAGCACTGTTCAGGCGGCTGTCGCCCTGCGTATAAGCCTGCATCTCGGCTATGGCCTTGTCCCCACCGACTTCCGCAACGGTATGGATCGCGCCATATTCGTCGCATAGCGCCCGGATGCGCTCTATGAACCCGATCACATTCGGGTGAGACTGGCTGTAACGCTTGGTTTGAAAATCAAACGGCCGCGTCCTGATCCTGCCATCGTCGGGTGCTGGCGGATTATTACGCAGCCGCAGATCGTGCATCGAATGGTTGAGTGCATCAAGACGGAAGCCATCTACACCTCTATCGAGCCAGAACCGCGCCACGCCAAGCAGTGCGTCCTGCACTTCCGGATTATGTACGTTAAGCTGAGGCTGCTCCTTCAGGAAAGTATGCATGAAGTACTGGCGGCGGCGGGCATCCCACGTCCAGGCAGGCCCGCCGAATACCGATTGCCAGTTATTTGGCGGCGTGCCGTCGGGTTGAGGATCGACCCATACGTACCAGTCAGCATGAGGATCTTCCCGGCTGGATCGGCTAGCCGTGAACCAGGGATGCAAATCCGACGTATGGGCATAGACCTGGTCGATCAGAACCTTGAGGCCGAGGGCATGAGCCTGCTCGATCAGACCGTCAAAATCGGCAAGCGTCCCGAAAATGCCATCGACGTCACAGTAGTCCGAAACATCGTACCCGAAGTCTTTCATTGGCGAAGTGAAGAAAGGCGATATCCAGATCGCGTCTACGCCCAGACTGGCGATGTAATCCAGTCGCGCCGTGATACCGGCAAGATCGCCCAGACCATCGCCGTTGGTATCGAGAAAACTGCGTGGATATATCTGGTATAGCGCGGCCCCGCGCCACCAGGGTTGGGAAAGAGGTGCGGTCACACGAAGTTCCCTGATGATTGCACACCGCATTATAGCACGGCCATCATGCTGTACCATTGCACCTGCGAAAGTTTTTGCCGCAGTGCACAATCACGCTTGTCGAGCAGGCATAATGTGCCTTAGCCAGAGCATCGGAGGGCGTGGCGAAGGAAGAGTCGATCTATTGGTTGATGAATCCTCGTACCATCGCCCGGCGTACATGGAGCTCCGTCCAGACATGATTCGCGCCATTACCCCTGCCGAATTCGATCACCATCTGATCGACGTGCTCCGCCATCGTGTCGGTAAGGATGAACGAGCAGCCAAGACACATGACTGGTTTACTGCCGCGGTGCTCACACTACGCGATGCGGTGATCGATCGGTGGATGGAATCGACGCGCAAGACATATGCCGAGAACGGCAAGCGCGTGTACTACCTGAGCCTCGAGTTTCTGATCGGCCGGCTGATGCGGGATGCGCTGTCCAACATGGGGCTCACACGCGAGATGGAAGAAGCGCTGCGTAGCCACGGCCTTGATCTCGCCGCGCTGGAAGAATTGGAACCGGACGCAGCATTGGGCAACGGTGGACTCGGTCGCCTTGCCGCCTGCTTCATGGAAAGCCTCGCCTCGCTTGATATTCCGGCTTACGGCTATGGCATCCGCTATGTGAATGGCATGTTCCGCCAGCGCATCGACGATGGCTGGCAGATCGAACTTCCCGAAACCTGGCTTGCCCATGGCAATCCCTGGGAGTTCGATCGCCGCGAAAGCGCCTATCGCATCGGCTTCGGCGGAGAAGTCGTGGCTGAAGGCGATGGCGTGATCTGGCGCCCAGCGGAACAAGTGGAAGCCTCGGCGGTGGATACTCCTGTGGTCGGCTGGCGCGGCAAACGGGTAAACACTTTGCGGCTATGGACCGCGAGCGCACTCGATCCTATCCGGCTCGACGCATTCAATGCCGGCGATCACGCCGGCGCGCTTGCAGATCAAGTGCGCGCCGACAGCCTGGTACGTGTGCTCTATCCGGCGGACTCAAGCCCCGCTGGGCAGGAGCTTCGCCTGCGGCAGGAGTATTTCTTCACCTCTGCTTCCATCCAGGACATCGTCCGCCGCCACGTCCAGTATAACGGCGACGTTCGCACTCTGCCCGACAAGGCGGCGATCCAGCTCAATGATACGCACCCGGCAGTGGCGGTTGCGGAAATCATGAGGCTGCTGATCGATGCGCACGGGCTGGAATTCGAAGAGGCGTGGGACATCACGCGCAGGACCATCGCCTATACGAATCACACGCTGCTACCGGAAGCATTGGAAAGCTGGCCGCTGCCGCTGTTCGAAAGGCTTCTACCGCGGCACATGCAGATCATTTACGCGATCAACAGCCGCGTCTTGCGCGAAGCCCGCAAGGCGGGAATGAATGATGCCGCCATCGCTGCGATCTCGCTGATCGACGAAGGCGGCGATCGCCGGGTGCGCATGGCCAACCTGGCTTTCGTCGGTGCCCATAGCGTCAATGGCGTGGCCGCGCTCCATACCGACTTGATGAAGGTCACGGTCTTTGCCGACCTCCACAAGCTTTATCCCTCGAAGATCAACAACAAGACCAATGGCGTCACGCCGCGCCGTTGGCTGCAGCAATGCAATCCCGGGCTCACCTCGGTAATACGCGACGCGATCGGCGACGCCTTTCTTGATGACACCGAAAAACTGGCTGACCTGAACGAACTGGCGAACGATCCCGCACTCGGCGAACGGATTGCGGAAGTGAAGCGTGCCAACAAGGTCGCCCTCGCCGCTCATCTTCGAGAATTGACGGGAATACGGCTCAATCCGGATGCCCTGTTCGACGTCCAGATCAAGCGTATCCATGAATATAAGCGCCAACTTCTCAATCTCGTGGAGACGGTAGCACTTTACGATCAGATTCGCAGTCATCCGGAACGCGACTGGGTGCCTCGCGTAAAAATCTTCGGCGGCAAAGCCGCCTCAAGCTATCACAATGCCAAGCTTATCATCAAATTGGCGAACGACATTGCACGGCGGGTAAATTCGGACCCCTCGGTAGGCGGCCTGCTCAAGGTCGTATTCGTACCGAACTACAACGTCAGCCTGGCCGAGCGAATTATTCCCGCAGCAGATCTTTCCGAACAGATCTCTACCGCCGGCATGGAAGCTTCAGGCACCGGAAACATGAAGTTCGCACTGAACGGCGCACTTACGATAGGAACGCTCGACGGAGCCAATATCGAAATCAAGGATCATGTCGGCGACGAAAATATGCTGATTTTTGGCCTTACTGCCGATGAGGTCGCCGAACGCCGTGCCAATGGCTACAATCCACGCGAAATCATTGAAGGATCGCGTGAACTCAGCCAGGCGCTCGACGCCATAGCCTCGGGCGTGTTCTCCCCGGACGATCCGCATCGGTACGCCGGACTCATGGGCGGCGTCTACGATCATGACTGGTTCATGCTCGCCGCCGATTTCGATAGCTATGCCGCGACCCAACGCCAAGTGGATGTTCGCTGGAAAGACCAAATAGGCTGGCGCGTAAGCACAATTCGGAATATCGCGAATGTCGGCTGGTTTTCTTCGGACCGAACCATCGGCGAATATGCCCATGACATCTGGGGAGTTTCGTGAATCCTCCAGCAAGCGCAATCAAGGCACTGCTGGAAGGCAAGCACGCCGATCCATTCTCTTTATTGGGTATTCATGAAGGACCCAAGGGCGCTTTTGCTCGCGCTATACTGCCGGGTGCCCAAACTGCCGAAGCGCATGACCTGAGCGGAAAAAAGCTCGGCAAGCTGAAACGCGTAGATGAGCGTGGCCTGTTCGAAGGGCCGGTTAAGGGCGCTCGACAACCAGTAAAATACCGTTGCAGCGACGGCATACACGATTGGTGGATCACTGACGCCTACAGCTTCGGCCCCGTGCTGGGCCCAATCGATGATCTGTTGATCGCCGAGGGCACGCATTTTCGTTTGTTCGATAAGCTCGGTGCGCATCTGATCGAACACGAAGGAGTTGCCGGCGTTCATTTTGCGGTGTGGGCACCCAATGCCCGGCATATCTCGCTCGTGGGCGACTTCAACGACTGGGACCACCGCCGTCACCCCATGCGCCGCCGCGATGGCATCGGCGTGTGGGAAATTTTCATCCCGGACATTGGCGAATGGCGGGCGTACAAATATCGCATCACAGGGCCCGACGGCACGGTACAACCCCTTAAGGCAGACCCTTTCGCCTTTGCCTCCGAACTGAGGCCCAAGACCGCTTCGCTCACCATTCGTCCAGGTAAAATGGATTGGGGCGACGAAGCCCATCGAGCGCACTGGGCCAGCATTGATCCACGTCGTACGCCGATCTCGATCTATGAGGTCCATCCAGGCTCCTGGCAACGCGATGACGATGGCTGGTTCCTGACATGGGACGCCATGGCGGAGCGGTTAATCCCCTACGTCCTCGACCTGGGTTTCACACACATTGAGTTCCTGCCCGTTTCCGAGCACCCATATGATCCAAGCTGGGGCTACCAGACGACGGGACTTTATGCGCCATCCGCCCGCTTCGGCGATCCTGCCGGTTTCGCGCGCTTCGTCGATGGCGCACACCGCGCCGGTATTTCCGTTCTGATCGACTGGGTTCCCGCACATTTCCCGACCGACGAGCATGGCCTGGCCCATTTCGACGGCACCGCGCTTTACGAGCACGAAGATCCACGGCTGGGTTTCCACCCGGACTGGAACACCGCGATCTATAATTTTGGCCGGCGCGAAGTATCGAGTTTTCTCGTCAACAACGCCTTGTTCTGGGCCGAACGATATCACATCGACGGCCTGCGCGTCGATGCGGTCGCCTCGATGCTCTATCGCGATTATTCCCGCAAAACGGGCGAGTGGATTCCCAACGACCAAGGCGGTCGTGAGAACTGGGAAGCGGTAGAGTTCCTCCGCGCCATCAACAAGGCTCTTTATGGCAGTCATGCCGGAACCATGACCATCGCCGAGGAATCCACCTCTTGGCCGGGCGTGACTTTGCCAACACACGAAAGGGGACTGGGCTTCGGCTTCAAGTGGAACATGGGCTTCATGAACGATACGCTGAAGTACATGGCGCGTGATCCGGTGCACCGCCGGCACCATCACGACGAAATCACCTTCGGCTTGATGTACGCGTTTTCGGAGAATTTCGTGCTACCGCTAAGCCATGATGAGGTGGTGCACGGCAAGGGCTCTCTGCTGCACAAGATGAGCGGCGACAACTGGCAACAGTTCGCCAACTTGCGCGCATACTATGCATTGATGTGGGGCTACCCAGGCAAGAAGCTGCTGTTCATGGGCCAGGAGTTCGCCCAGCGCCGGGAATGGAGCGAGGAACGCGCGCTGGACTGGGAGTTGCTCGACGCGCCCGCCCATCAGGGCATCCACAATCTGGTGCGTGACCTCAACCGCCTCTACTGTGAGAAGCCAGCGCTGCACGCCCGTGATTGCGAAAGCGAAGGCTTCGAATGGCTTATAGTCGATGATGTCGAAAACTCTGTCTTCGCTTGGCTGCGAAAGGCACCGGGCACACCGCCAATCGCCATTGTCAGCAACATGACGCCGTCACCAAGATCAGGATATCACATTCCCCTGCCGCACGACGGTATCTGGCGCGAAGTGCTGAATAGCGACGCGACGCATTATGGCGGCAGCGGTTATGGCAATCTTGGGATCGTGCGTACCGAGAACGGCGGCGCTCATATCACCCTTCCTCCGCTGGCAACCATAATGCTGGAGTTCGAGAATTGAGAATGAAGAGGTCGCGATGAGGGATACATCCGGACAACCGCTGGCGCGTGAGGCCATGGCTTATGTTCTCGCCGGCGGGCGCGGCAGCCGCCTCAAGGAACTGACCGACAACCGCGCCAAACCCGCAGTCTATTTCGGGGGGAAGGCTCGCATAATCGATTTCGCACTGTCGAACGCCATCAATTCGGGCATCCGCCGCATTGGCGTCGCCACGCAGTACAAAGCGCATTCGCTAATCCGCCACATGCAGCGCGCATGGAACTTCATGCGACCCGAACGCAACGAAAGCTTCGACATCCTTCCTGCTTCGCAACGCATCGATGAATTGCACTGGTACGAAGGCACCGCCGATGCCGTATTCCAGAACATCGACATCATCGAAAGCCATGCTCCCAAGTACATGGTGATCCTCGCGGGGGACCATATCTACAAGATGGATTACGAATTGATGCTGCGTCAGCACGTCAACTCGGGCGCCGATGTGACTATCGGCTGCCTCGTCGTACCCCGTGCGGATGCGACCGGATTCGGGGTCATGGCGGTCGATACCAACGACACGATCACCTCGTTCGTGGAAAAACCCAAGGATCCGCCTGGCATCCCCGGTGACCCGGATCACGCGCTCGCTTCAATGGGTATCTATGTATTCGAAACGAAATTTCTGTTCGAGCAACTCCGCCGCGATGCGGCAGATCCCGATTCCTCACGGGATTTCGGCGGTGATATAATTCCGCACATCGTCAGGCACGGAAAGGCCGTAGCCCATCGTTTCACGACTTCATGTATTCGCGCAGCCGAAGAAATAGAGGAATACTGGCGCGATGTCGGAACGCTTGACGCCTATTTCGAAGCAAACCTGGACCTCACCGATACTGTCCCCCGCCTCAACATGTATGATCGCGACTGGCCGATCTGGTCAGATGCGATCGTCGCGGCACCCGCCAAGTTCGTGCATGACGAGGAAGGTCGACGCGGGATGGCGATTTCATCCCTCATATCGAACGACTGCATTGTTTCCGGCGCCATCGCGCGGCGCAGCCTCCTCTTCACAGGGGTGAAGATGGGTAGCTACTCCAATGTACATGAGGCAGTGGTCCTGCCCTATTGCAACATCGGACGTGGCGCACGCCTGTCACGTGTGATTATAGACAGCGGCGTGCGTATTCCCGAAGGCTTAGTCGTCGGCGAGGATCCGCAGCTGGACGCCACCCGCTTCCGCCGTACCGAGAACGGCGTCTGTCTGATCAATAAAACAATGATCGAGCGACTGGGATGACTATGCGCGTCCTTTCCGTTGCCTCGGAAGCCGTGCCATTGGTCAAGACCGGTGGACTGGCAGACGTTGCGGGTGCGTTGCCTGCAGCTGTCGAGCCGCACGGCATCGCCATAACCACATTGTTACCGGGCTATCCCGCCGTCCTGCAAGCGGCCGGAAAGCTGAGGACACTTCACAACTATTCATCGCTCCTGGGGGAACCAGCACGGCTGCTCGTGGCGAAACTTGGTCAACATCCACTGATCCTGCTCGACGCTCCCAACTTCTTCGGACGGGGCGGCGGACCTTATGCCGACGAATCCGGCCGCGATTGGGGCGACAACTGGCGTCGTTTCGCCGCATTGGGCCGAGCAGCGGCGGACCTTGCCGGGGGAGCCGTGAAAGGCAAGCGTTTCGATGTGCTTCACGCGCACGACTGGCAGGCCGCAATGGCACCTGCCTATCTGCGTTTCGCACCTGTAGAAGGCGGTCGGAAGACACCTTCGGTGATCACGATTCACAACATGGCCTTCCAAGGCTGTTTCGGCCCCGAGATCTTCCCCGGTCTCGAATTGCCGCGCGAAGCCTTCTCGATTCATGGCGTCGAGTATCATAGAGGCGTCAGCTTCCTAAAAGCGGGCATGGAAACGGCGAGCGCAATCACCACGGTCAGCCCAACTTATGCAGCCGAGATCCGCGATCCGCTGTTCGGCATGGGCCTTGAAGGACTGGTGTTGAGCCGGAGTGACAGGGTGCAAGGCATCCTGAACGGTATCGACGAAACGGAATGGAATCCTGAAACCGATCACAACCTGACCGCGCGCTATACGCGCGCGACACTGGGGCGCCGCACGGAAAACAAGCGGGCGCTGGAGAGTGAATTCGCCCTTGAGCCTGACAACGGTCCGCTTTTTATCGTGATCAGCCGCCTGACCTGGCAGAAGGGAATGGACGTACTGCTGGAAGCGCTGGACCATCTAGTCGGCATCGGTGGCAGACTGGCGCTTCTCGGTTCCGGAGATGCGGCAATGGAAGCGGGGTTCCACGCAGCCGCCGCGCGCCATCCCAGCAGGATTGCAGTGCGCACTGGTTACGATGAAACCCTGGCCCATCGCATGCAGGGAGGCGGAGACGCGATCCTTATCCCATCTCGCTTCGAGCCCTGCGGCCTTACCCAGCTTTACGGCCTCGCTTACGGCTGCATACCTGTTGTCGCACGCACCGGCGGGCTTGCCGATACAGTGATCGACGCGAATGTTGCAGCCATGCAGGCGGGCACTGCAACAGGCGTACAATTCGACGGTGTCACCTACCACGCATTGAGTGCGGCCATCAGCCGTACCGTCGCTCTTTACCGTCAGGATGAAACCTGGCGGCAGGTTCAGCGCAACGGGATGAAATGCGACTTCTCGTGGAAACGGAACGGCAAGGCTTACGCTGAACTGTACACCCATATTGTGACGGAGAATCGATGATCATCACCGTTTCCACCACACCATTCTCCGGCCAAAAGCCGGGAACATCCGGCCTTCGCAAGAAAGTGCGCATATTCCAGAAACCGAACTATGCTGAAAACTTCATCCAGTCTGTGTTCGATGTTGCGGATGCCCTCAAAGGTTCATCGCTGGTAATTGGCGGCGACGGACGGTTCCATAATCGAACGGTAATCCAGCAAGCCATCCGGATGGCAGCGGCACATGGGTATGGCAGCGTACTTGTTGGACAAGGAGGCATCCTATCCACACCAGCGGCGAGCCATATAATCCGCAAATTCGGGGCATCGGGTGGGCTAGTGCTTTCGGCCAGCCACAATCCCGGCGGACCCGATGAAGATTTCGGCATCAAATACAATATCGCAAACGGTGGTCCCGCTCCGGAAAACGTGACGGAAGCAATATACAAGCGCACGGAAACGATCACGAAATGGCATAAGGTCGATACAGCCGACATCGACCTCGACACCATCGGCACGACAAAGGTCGGCGGAATGACGGTCGAAGTGATCGACCCCGTTTCCGACTATGTGGCGCTAATGGAAGAACTGTTCGATTTCGCCGCGATCCGGCAAGCGGTGGTGGGCGGCTTTACCATGGCTTTCGACGCAATGAGCGCCGTTACCGGTCCTTATGCGATTGAAATCCTGGAACGCCGCCTTGGTTTTCCTGTTGACACTGTCCGAAATAGCAAGCCGCTGGAAGACTTCGGCGGACATCATCCCGATCCTAATCTCGTCCATGCGAAGGAACTGTTCGACCTGATGATGGGGCCCGGTGCGCCAGACTTTGGCGCCGCATCCGACGGCGATGGTGACCGCAACCTCATTATCGGCAGGGGCCGTTTCATCGCTCCTTCGGATTCACTCGCGATCCTGGCCGCAAACGCGCATCTAGCACCCGGATATGCCGCCGGCCTCAAAGGCATAGCCCGGTCGATGCCGACAAGCGCGGCAGCGGATAGGGTCGCCGAGGCACTGGGCATTCCGGCGTTCGAAACACCGACCGGGTGGAAATTCTTCGGCAACCTGCTCGACGCAGGCATGGCGACGATCTGCGGCGAAGAAAGCGCAGGTACCGGTTCCGATCACGTACGCGAGAAGGATGGCCTCTGGGCCGTGCTGCTCTGGCTGAACGTGCTGGCCGTCCGCAAGCTCGGCGTCGATGAACTCGCGCGCGAACACTGGTCGCGCTTTGGCCGCAATTATTACGCGCGTCATGATTACGAAGCCATCGAAACAGAGCGGGCTAACGCTCTTATGGCCGAGCTGCGGGGCAACCTCGATGCGCTTGCCGGCCACCGGTACGGCTCGCTCGAAGTCGCGTCGGCGGACGATTTCTCCTATATCGATCCCGTCGATGGCTCGCTCAGCGCCAATCAGGGCATACGGGTAATATTCAAGGGTGGATCGCGTGTCGTTTTCCGCCTCTCTGGAACCGGCACCGAAGGCGCCACCCTGCGCGTCTATCTGGAGCGTTACGAAGCGCCATCGGGTGACCTCGACGCCGGTGTAGATGACATGTTGGCAGAAATCATCGCAGCAGCCGATGCTATCGCCGGCATCGTTCGCCACACCGGCCGAACTGCACCCGACGTCGTGACATGATGATTCCGCTCGGCGCGAGCGTCGCCGGGGACGTCACCCGATTTGCCGTTCGCTCACCCGAGGCCAGTAGGATCACCCTTTGCCTGTTCGGCACGGGGGGTGAACAGCGCATCGCAATGGAACGCCGCGATGATCGCTGGGTCGCTGAGCTTCCCGGCGACCTTTCCGGAAGCCGCTATGGCTATCGCGCCAACGGCCAATGGGCGCCTGAACGCGGGTTATGGTTCGACCCCACCAAGCTGCTTGTCGATCCCTATGCGCTAAGCCTCGATCGTCGCTTCGTCTACGATCCGCGTCTGCATATCCAAGGGGAAGAAACCGCGGATATCGTCCCGAAAGGCATAGTGCCCGCTCCGCTACAAGAGGCAGTCCGCGCTGCGCCGTTCTTCGAGCAGGGCGGACTGATCTATGAATTGAACGTCCGCGCCTTCACCCTGCTCCACCCCGAAGTACCCAAAAAGCAGCGCGGCACCATAGGCGCCCTCACCCACCCTGCCGTCATCGCCCATTTCCGCAAACTGCAGATCTCGGCCATCGAGCTTATGCCGATCGTCGCCTGGATCGACGAACGACATCTGCCGCCGCTCGGCCTCGTCAATGCCTGGGGATATAACCCAGTGGCGATGATGGCGCTCGATCCCGGTCTCTGCCCCGGCGGGGTCAATGAACTGCGCAAAACGGTGGCGCGACTTCATGCCGAAGGCATCGGCGTTATCCTCGACATCGTGCTCAACCATTCGGGCGAGAGCGACGTGCTCGGCCCCATATTATCGCTGCGTGGGCTCGACGATGCAGCCCATGCCAAAGAAGCTGACGGAAACCTGATCAACGATACCGGTTGCGGCAACACGCTGGATTTTACCAATCCCCATGTGTGCGAACTTGCGCTGGACACGCTACGCCACTTCGTCCGTCATTGCGGCATCGATGGCTTCCGCTTCGATCTCGCACCCGTATTGGCGCGAGGTCCCGCGTTCCAGCGGGAGGCTCCGATCTTCACGAAGATCGCCTCGGATCCCTGGCTTGCAGATCGAGTAATGATCGCCGAACCATGGGACTGTGGCCCCGGTGGCTACCAGCTCGGCTCCTTTCCTTCCAATTGGCTCGAATGGAACGACCGCTATCGCGACGACCTTCGCCGCTTTTGGCGCGGTGACGAAGGCGTAGGCATATTGGCGACACGGATCGCAGGATCTGCTGACATATTCGGCGAACAAACCAGCCGCAGCGTCAATTTCCTTGCAGCGCATGACGGATTCACGCTGGCTGACACCGTATCCTACGAACAGCGCCACAACTGGGCCAATGGCGAGCAGAATCGAGACGGTCATAGCGAGAACTTTTCATGGAACAACGGCATCGAAGGCCCCTCGTACGATCACGAGGTGCTGGCTCGGCGCGCTACTGACTTGCGCGCGCTACTGACGAGCCTCTTCGCTTCCACCGGCACGATCATGCTGACAGCGGGTGACGAGTTCGGACGTTCGCAAAATGGCAACAACAATGCCTATGCGCAGGATAGTCCGCTGACTTGGATCGACTGGGAAAATCGCGACCGCGCACTAGAAACGTTCGTAGCCGGCCTTGCCACATGGCGTGCAGAACGTACCGCCTGGTTCCGGCAATTTCCATGCGCAGGCGAATGGTTGACGCTAGACGAACGCCCGATGGTAGCGGAGGATTGGGAAAACTCTGGGACCAACGGCTTCATTTATCGCTCCGGCGATTCATCCGCGCCATACGAACTGCGCATGGATCGGCACGTCCGAACGGTTGCTTTGCGTCAGCTCTAGCCGCATCCTTGGCTTCGAAAAACGGAAAGGCCCTGAGGATGAAATTCGCATTTCCGCTGCCGCATATGATGGAGATCAAGGCTACCCTCCAGCCTTGGGAACTTGCTGTCACGGGGCCTGACCAGCTTCGCCTGGCACAGAAAGCCGAAGAGATGGGCTATGCGATGGTCGCCGTACCCGAGCATCTCGCCGTACCGCCAAACCACTTCGCCTTTTCGGGGCGTTTCTTCCTGCATTCCACCGTGGCGCAAGCTGCGCTCGCAGGGGCGACCAAGACAATCCGCATCAATTCCAGTGTCACGATCCTGCCGCTGCAAAACCCGATCACGATGGCCAAGGGCCTGGCAACAGCCGACTGGATGAGCGGCGGTCGCATGACAGTAACCTTCGGTTTGGGATCGCTGCAGGAGGAATTCGAGTATTTTGGCGTCCCCTGGGCAGAGCGAGGTGCGATCGCCGATGAATATCTGGAGGCGATCGTAGCGCTGTGGACACAGGATACACCGACGTTTGAAGGCAAATACGTGAGCTTCAAGGATATCGGCTTCGATCCCAAGCCGGTACAAAAGCCGCATCTCCCGATCTGGATGGGCGGTGATTCCCCGCCCGCTCTACGCCGCGCAGCGCGCTTCGCCGATGGCTGGATTTGCTCCTATAAGACCAAGGCGGAAGAGATTCCCGAAAGGCTCGATTACATGAAATCGCAGCCAACATGGCGCGAGCGGCCGTTCGACGTGATGTTCGGTATCGGCGCGGGACGCATGACGGATGACCACGCACCGACCAACGACCCCCGCTCGCGCGCTGGCATGAGTGCACAAGAACTAGTCGATCGCATCGGTGAGATTCGTGATTATGGGGCGACTTATACCGGCGTGCCGATTCCACAGGTGCCTGATGCCGAAGCCTATATCGACTATGCGCAATGGGTGATGGAGGAAATCGCCGCCAAGGTCTGATCCGCGTGGGCAGGTACTCAATGGGCTACGTTCCTTGACCAGTAGCGCGGAATATCCAGTGGCCCGAGAATTCCGGGTTTCGCAATGCAGACCCCCGGCACCGCATTGACCACTGGCATGGCGCAGCGCACTGCGGCACCGAAGCCAGGAGGACAGCCTATTTCCACGGTCAGCGCCGGTTCACCTTCGATTTCTATCCGGTGAACACAATCGTAGGGGCCGAAGGGCTGCTTCCATTGCAGCCCTGCCTGTCGTGATACCTGATCGACATGCTCGCAGATTACGATTGCTTTACCCTTATGCATTGCGCGCAATTCGAAGTGAATCGCAGCCGCAGTACCCGCCTCAACCACGCCAAAGCCGGTTTCTGTGTCATGATCGAGGCAATCGACCTCGTACATCTCCTCCCAACCATCGATATCCTTACCCAGCACATCGGCGATATGGCGCAGTGTCGGTTCCCAGGACCGACGCAGGAAGCCGCCAGTCATCAGCAGCGGCATGTGGCCCGGAGGCTTGCCGAAGCCAAAATATTCGCGGCAGGAGTACTCGGAAGAGTATTTACCCCAATATCCCAATTCCAGCACACGGACGCAGTCCACGCGGTCGACCGCCGCCAGCGTGGCGATCGCCATATCAGTCGTCGCCCAACCAGGATCTATGCCGGAGAAAAAGAACGAACTTCGGCCCTTCGCGCAGGCTGTCACTACCGGATCGCGCAATTCGGGTGGACCAAGCTCGGGATGGGCAAGTTCGAAAGCGGAAAAATTCACGACATTTGTACCGCGCTCCAGAAAGCGGACGCAATCGGCAATGCATTCCTCAGCACGACCGATTGAACGGCCGAAGAACACCAGGCAATCGGCCTGCAGATCAAGCAGCGCATCCCAGTCGTTCGTCGCCCTGACCCCGATCGGTTCCATGCCAGCGATCTCACCGCAATCCATATCGAGCTTTTCCGGCGACCAGACATATTGGCCGACAAGCTCAAGATCCGCATGATTGATGATCCCACGCAATGCCGCCCGACCGACGTTTCCCGATCCGCAATGGATGACGCGTAGCGCCATTAAATCCTCCAATTTCATTATAGAGAATAATTTTCTCGCATATCGGCACCATGTCAATCATGTTGTCGTACAAGCACTTTATGGATGCATTTCGTGGTGCAGACGGACTCGCCACAAGGACATAAGCGGCTATAAGCCCGCGCGAAGCCACATCGTCCGAGCGATCAGCAACGCTCGCGGTTGATGCTGGCAGACCCCCTCAATTACACGCCGTCCAAAGCGGCGCGGCCGCACTGGAGAGAAAACACATGACCGACATTCTAGGTTACAAGGGCAAGCGGGTTATCGTCAGCGGCTGCTATTCCGGCATGGGTGAAGCGACTGCCAAAATCCTGCTCGACCTCGGCGCAGAAGTGCATGGCTTCGATTTCAAGGAATCTAGCCTTCCTCTGGCTTCGTTCAACACTGTAGATCTGCGCGACCCTGCAACCATCGAAGCTGGCGTGAACGCCGTGGGGGGCAAGATCGACGCGCTGTTCAACTGCGCCGGTCTGCCCGGCGGCGGAGCCAGCCCGCCGATGGACGTGATGAAGGTCAACTTCATTGGCACCCGCCACGTCACCGATTGCGTGTTGGAGCGCATGGGCGAAGGCGGCGCGATCGTCTCGATCTCCTCGACCGCCGGCCTTGGCTGGAGCCGCCGCATCCCGACGCATATCGAACTGCTTCAGACCAAGGGTTTCCAGGGTGCGCTCGACTGGTCAAACGCGCACCTCGAAGAGGTGAAGGAAGGTTACGCCTTTTCCAAGGAGGCGGTCATCGTCTGGACCCAGTACATGGGCGCGCACCTCATCAAAAAGGGCATCCGCATCAACTGCACTCTGCCTTCGCCGACCCAGACACCGATGATGAAGGTATTCCACGAAGCTTCGGGCAAGGATGTCGTCGATGCCGCCGCCGAACCCCTCGGCCGTTACACCACCCCTGCCGAACAAGGCGGCCCGCTTGTCCTGCTCTGCAGCAATGCCGCGGGCGTGGTAAATGGTGTTGTCCTGCCAGTCGATGGCGGTTTCATGGGCGGTGCAACCACCGGCCAGGTTGATATGTCGAAGATGATGCCCAAGAAGCCGGCCTGATCCAGCTTCAATGATATCAACACGGGCGGTGACCAAGGTCGCCACCCGTTTTCTTTTGCTTCAGCGAAGTGTGCCGAACAAGGCGCCGCCATCGACCAGCAAATCACACCCTGAGATGAAGCTCGCTTTTGGCGAGCATAGAAATATTACGAAATCTGCCACTTCTTCGGGCCTGCCAATCCGCTCCAGCGCCGAGTTGGCGATCTGCTGCTCGATCACAGGCGCCCATGAAGCGCGGATCATCGGCGTGTCGATGAAACCAGGAGATACCGCACAAATGCGGGCGCCCACCTTCGCAAACCTCTTCGCTTCGCGCCGCACCATGAAGACGATACCTCGCTTCGATAGAGGATAGGCCTGCTCGGGAGTATCGACGAGATGTGCAATCGCACGTGTGCCGCCAGCCGGCAGCGGCTCGTCGAAAGCACTGCCAACTTTGGCTGGTGGTGGAAAGTGCCCAGCCATAGAAGCGAAAAGTACGACCGCGCCGCCTTCCGCCATAAGTGGCAACACGGTGTCGATCACGATCTGGCTGCCATCCAGGTTCACTTCGAGAACACGTTCCAATGTAGCATTCTTGCCAGTGACGCCAGCGGCGTTGGCAACGGCAGTGATCCGCCGTCTGCCGATGATCGTTTTAAGGCGTTCGGGAAAAGCCGGATCGGTGATGTCGCAGGCCAACACATCAACCCGCACTCCCAACCCGCGCATCGGGACAGCCATCGCCTCCAGAAGCGCTTCGTCCAGATCGACAAGCAACAACTCACGCCATCCGTCATCAACAAAGGCGCGGACCATGGCTTCGCCAATACCCCCATGCGCACCAGTGACGATAACCAGACCCTTCTGTGCCGCCTCCCCCATGTACACTCCTTCGTTTACGCGTCGTTGTGTGGAAGGCTCGCCCCACGATCGTCAAGCACTTGGAGACCCGGCGGTAAAAGCATAGACACATTGCGGCGACAGGGAGTTTTCGCGTGACCGATGCGGTGCTTTACGAAATCGACGACGATGGCGTCGTCATACTGACGCTCAACCGGCCTGACTTGCGCAACCCGATCTCTGACCGGGAGATGATCGATGCCCTGCTTACCGCGCTCGAAAGGCTGGAGACTGACTCCAGCGCGCGCGTCGCGATACTCACCGGCACGGGCAGCGCCTTCTCATCAGGCGGCAACGTTAAGGAGATGAAGCCCGGCGGAAGCCTGAACGCCGGTACTCCTATCGCCACGCGCAAGGCCTACAAGCGCGGCATTCAGAAATTACCGCTCGCCTTCGCGGCACTGGAAGTACCGGTGATCGCTGCAATCAACGGCCCCGCGATCGGCGCCGGGTGCGATCTTGCCTGCATGTGCGACCTGCGGATCGCGAGTGAGAATGCGCGCTTTGCCGAAAGCTTCGTCAAGTTGGGGCTGATCGCGGGGGATGGCGGCGCATGGCTGCTTCCACGCATCGTCGGTTGGTCCAAGGCGGCGGAAATGGCCTTGACCGGCGACTTTGTCGATGCTCGCGAAGCCTTGGCCTGCGGCCTTGTTTCACAAGTCGTGCCCAACGCGGAACTAACTGATGCCGCCCGTGCGCTGGCACGCCGCATCGCCACCAATCCACCCCATGCCGTTCGCATGACCAAGCGCCTACTATGGGAAAGTCGCCGTACCGATCTTGCCTCCTTGCTCGAACTGGCGTCGGCCATGCAAGCAGCCGCCCACACGACCGCCGACCACGCGGAAGCGGTCGAGGCATTTCTGGAAAAGCGCAGTCCCAATTTTACAGGAATGTGATTTAACAGCTTGCCATCACATTTTGATGTGATTATTTCGCAATTATGGCAAGCAATGTGATCGAACGTGTTCGCGAACTCGTCCTGGATGGCGGCATGACCCGCGCGGGCCTCGCCCGCGCGGTCGGCCTCCACGCCAATACACTCCGCGACTGCACCGAATCGGACTGGAACCCCACTGCCGATACACTCGGCAAGCTGGAACGTTTCCTGTTTTCCAACGATGACCGCCCAGTCCTCGTTCCCATAGAAGAAATCATCGACGAAGCCCGCAACGGACGCATGTTCATTCTCGTGGACGACGAGGATCGAGAGAACGAGGGAGACCTGGTCATCCCAGCGCAGATGGCGACACCCGATGCCGTGAATTTCATGGCGACGCATGGACGCGGCCTAATTTGCCTCACACTGACCGGTGACCGCTGCCAGCAACTCGGCCTTGAGCTGATGAGCCGCAATAACGGCACGCGTCACGAAACCGCCTTCACCGTCTCGATCGAGGCGCGCGAGGGAGTGACCACGGGCATTTCCGCCGCCGACCGCGCACGCACGATCAGTGTCGCGATCGATGGCACCAAGAACAAGCACGATATCGTAACGCCGGGCCACGTCTTCCCGCTGCGCGCCCGCGATGGCGGCGTGCTGGTTCGTGCCGGCCATACCGAAGCGGCTGTGGACATCTCCCGCCTAGCTGGCCTCAATCCTTCAGGCGTGATTTGCGAGATCATGCGCGATGACGGCCACATGGCCCGAATGGAAGATCTCATCGGCTTCGCCCGGCTGCACGACCTGAAAATCGGGACTATCCGCGATCTGATCGCCTATCGCCGCAAGAACGACCGGATGGTCGAGAAAAAGGCGGAAACCATCTTCCATAGCCGCTGGGGTGGCCAGTGGACCGCCTGCATCTATTACAACAAGGCGACCGGCGACGAAACGATGACCCTGGTCAAAGGCCGCATCGATCCCAACAAACCCACGCTCGTGCGCATGCACACCCTATCGATCCTGACCGATATCTTCGGCAACGACAGCGTAAAGGCGAACACCCTGCAGCGCTCCATGGAGATCATCGCCGAGGAAGGCACCGGTGCGGTCGTCGTGATCAACAAGCCTATGCAACAACTGATGTCGCGCACTATTGCGATGAAGCAGGCCTTCGACGCAGGCGAGCCGCCCGGCATGGAGGAACTTCGCGACTATGGGGTCGGGGCTCAAATCCTCGCAGAGCTCGGCGTGCATGACATGATCCTGCTTTCGAACTCACATCACTCTCTCGTCGCGCTGGAAGGCTATGGTCTCTCGGTAGTCGGTGAACGCTCGATCGACTGATCCGGAAGGTTCCTGAAATGGCCAAATTTCTCATCGTGGAGGCCCGCTTCTACGATCACCTAAATGACATGCTGATCGAAGGGGCCAGAGCCGCGATCAAGGCAGCGGGTCACAAGTCCGATGTCATCACCGTTCCTGGCGCGCTGGAAATTCCTGCCGCCATCGCGCTGGCTGACCAGTCGGGCGAATATGACGGCTACGTCGCGATCGGTGTCGTGATCCGAGGTGAGACCTATCATTTCGAAATCGTCGCGGGCGAAAGCGCGCGCGGCATCATGGCGATGACGATGGATGGCGTGGCGATCGGCAATGGCATACTGACCGTCGAAAACGAGCAACAGGCTATCGTTCGCGCAGATCCCGCACAGAAAGACAAGGGCGGCGAAGCAGCCAAGGCCGCACTGGCGCTGCTCGCGCTGAAAGAGCGCTTCGGAGCCTGAACGGCCTCAACCTGCTCCTTCCAGAATCCTGTCGTACTCACCGACGATCTCGGCGAGTATCGACAACGCCAAGGTACGTGGATCCCGGGCATGAGGAATGAGGCCTACGGGACTGCGCACGCGGGCGATCCGTCCAGGATCAAAGCTGGCGGCTTCAAGCAGCACACGCCGTCCTTCGCGCGCTTTTTCTCCGCCTACCGCACCTATATGGAATGCATCGCCGCGCAGCGCCCATTCCAACAATGCTCTTTCCCATTCGTGGTCGTGAAACAGCAGGACCACTGCCGTCCAGGCATCCACATACAGCCCTTGCGGCACGCGATCGAGCATCAGGCCGTTATCGGGCGAGCGGGCTTCACATTCGATTCCCAACGCCCGTGCAAGCTGGGCCGTCCATGCAAGCTCGGGTCCCGCGCCAAGCAGCACAAGACGTAGCGCGGGCAGATAGACCCGCCGCTCCAGTAAATGCGGCTGTTCGACCGGCAGCCGCAGGTCAAAGGACCGACGCCCGTCAAGCACCGTCACCGCTCGCTGCAACAGTGTGGCATCGGGAGCCGGGTCGATCACGATGTCGAGACCCGAACCGCAAGGCAGGCGAAAATCGATAAAAGGCGATCCCCGTCCATAACGAAGCAGTCGCGGTTTGCCTTCGGTATGAGCAGCGACAGCTTGGACTGCCAGCTCCCGCTCCAGACAGCCATCCGAGAGGCTCCCCGCCAGCTGGCCATCGCGCGCAATAGCCAGCTGCGCGCCAAGCCGGCGAGAGAAGCTGCCCTCAATGCCGACGATGGTGCAAAGCGCCGCATCGCCCCGCGCGGCGAGACGCAGCGCCGACTGTTCCTGGTCGAGCGCGCCGGAAAGCAAGAGTTCCGATAACTGGATCATGGTATCTTGCATCTTCTATGCGCCCGGTGGAAACCCAAGGCAAATCATCGGCCGATGTGGAATCTTCGCAACCCACGCGTCAGTAGTTCCGCCAATTTTCTTGGCAACGGCCGACGGCGGGATCGAGAGGACCGGATGTTCATCAAGCCTATCTCGCCGAAAGGCAGTCACCCAGGCCCCGCGCGGATCAAGCGGCCCAGCGAGAAACGCTCTTCTTCCAGTTCGGCGACGCGCGCACTCGACGTTCTCGAGCTCTTCGGCAATGAACGCCGTCCACTGCGCGCGTTCGAAATCTGCCGCGCGCTGACCATGTCACCTTCGACCGCTGACCAGATTCTCAAAACCATGGTCGATTCAGGCCATCTGGCGTTCGATGCGCGAGGCAAAACATACCGTCCATCACCGCGTCTTGTCGGCTTCAGCAGTTTCATGGTCGCAACCTATGGGGCCGAGGATCGACTGCGCCTCCTCGTACGCGATCTTCACCAGCGAGTAGGGATGGTCATCACGCTAACGACGCCAAATGATCTCTTCATGCAAGTGCTGGACCTTGCCGCCGATCCGGGACACTCTCCCGAACGCGGATTGCGGGTCGCCGTGTTCGGATCATCGATCGGCAGCGCCTATCTCTCGACGCTGGCGGAGGAAGACCTGGCTCACCTTGCATATCGTGCGCGTGTGCCGGACGAAGCAATGATTGCCATCAGGACAGACCTTGCCCAGATTCGTCACGACGGTTGTGCAAACGGCCCCAGCGGAGCGGGGGTTTGGTCGCTGGCCGTACCGCTCCCCCATGACATTGAGGAACTGCCGCTCGTGCTAGGACTCGCCGGAACCGAGGACAGAGTCCGGCCACGTCTGGCGGCGCTGGCGCGCGATATGCATTCGGCAATCATACGCTGGATATAGCTCCTATTTGGGCGTTGGCCGTCCGGCATAGTCGAACATGCCGACTGCGGTGTAGCCGCCGTCCACCGCCAGCGTCTGGCCGGTCACATAATTCGCCATGTCCGATAGAAAGAAGGTTATCCCCTTGGCGATGTCATCGGTCACGCCGCGACGACGCATGGGCAAGCCCGCCATCCGCTTCGCCTCGAATTCGGGATCGGTTACGGGAAAGCGCGGCGTGGCGATACCGCCCGGCGCGACACAGTTCACCCGCACGCCCTGATGCGACCATTCCGCCGCCATCGAGCGAACGAGATTGACGAGCCCTGCCTTCGCCGCACCATAAGAAGCGTGATTGGCCGAAGAAGTCAGCCCATCAACCGAGGCCACGCAGACGATCGAGCCTTGTGCGCCCCGAGCGATAATGCGCCGGGCGACATCACGTGCGGTGATGAAGAAATAACGAAGGTTGCGACGATGATCGATATCCCAGTCTTCCGCCGAAATTTCCATCAAAGAGCCCCACTTGGCCATGCCGATCACCGTCGCCATACCATCTAGCGGACCAAATTCCTCCTCGACCCTGGCAATAGTTGCCAACACAGCCTCATCGTCGGTCACGTCGGTACTGAAAGCCGCGGTGGTGACACCATGATCGCGCGCCACCTCGCTTGCGACCTTTTCCGCCCGTTCGGACAAGAGGTCCACCACGGCGACATGCGCGCCCTGCCCGGCCAACATCTGCACCGTCGATTCACCCATGCCAAAGCCGCCGCCCAGCACCATGATCCGCTTGCCCTCCAGGCCCAGCAGTGAGCTCCCCATATCTATCTCCCGTTTTTCGTCATCGAGCCCGCGCAGCCATCGCAACCGTCTTTTCCAGATTGTCCGCGACCCGCGATGCACCACGCTTCTTCAGCTCCGGCAGGACGCACGCGCCGAGAAGTTCTATCGACTTCATCACCGCCTCGTGCGGCAGGTAACCGAAGTTCAGGTAGCACAACACCTGATCGAGCCCGATCTCCTCATACTTGAGGAACTTCTCGATGCATTCCTCAGGCGTGCCGACAATGACCATATCCTCACGATCGAACTCGGTGATGTCGAACTCGCCCCGTGCGCGCTTCTGAAGAAGCGGGAAAGCATGCTCCTTCCTGGTCTGTTCGAGGTCAGCGAATTCCCATTTTAGGGTGAACTCGGCTACGCCCCTGTACCACCACCACATGGAATCCCAGAGCCGGTTCCGGCCAAAGTCATCACGCGATTCAGCGCAGTGGACCAGCGTATAAGCGCCAGCCTGGTTGGTATGGACGCTCGTCAACGGTTTCGCATGCTTCTGCGCCTGGCGATAGGCATCGATGATCGCCTTTAGCTGGTCCAGAGGCTGCATGATCGTAAAGCAGAGCAGACCCAGTCCATTCTCGCCCGCCATTACCGCCGTTTCCGGGGAGGATGCCGCCATCCATGCCGGGGGGTGCGGATCCTGCCATGGTTTGGGAGTAACCATGCGGGCCGGAAAATCGAGAAACTCGCTGTGTTCCTCGTAATATTGTTCACGCCACATCCCGACGACGCTGCGCGCAGCGGCGCACATCTTTTCCTTAGAACGCGCACGATCGACATGGAACGCATTCTGCTCCATCGGCGTCGAACGGCCCATACCCCACTGCACGCGTCCCTGTGAAAGCAGGTCCACCGTGGCGACTTTTTCCGCCACGCGTGCAGGATGAATGAATTCATGCGGCATCAGAGCGACGCCGAAGCCGAGCTTTATCCGCTCGGTCACTTGCGACAGCGCAGCCAGCACCGCTTCGTTGCACGGCATGTGCGAGCGGTTCTCGCGAAAATGATGCTCGACGCACCAGACCGTATCGAAACCCAGCTTGTCAGCCAGGACGATCTGCTCGATATTTTCCCTGTAGACCTTTCGTTCGGCGCGACGCTGCCCCCAGGGATGCGCGCCTTCCCATGGCTGCGGGACATCGAATTCATAGAGGAGGCTGAGATCCATAGCATCCATCCCATCGCTGTTCTCTGCGACTGATTATGCAGCAGCGAGGAACAGCGACAAGCAGGTGGCCGCAGATCCGTAATCACGGAAAGTCGAGTCAGGTGGCTATCGCGTAGCCGCCGTTCAACGGATAGGTCTGACCGGTGATCCAGCCCGCCGCGTCGGAGCACAGGAAAGTCGCCAACGCCGCGACATCATCCGCTTTGCCGAAGCGGCGGATCACGTAATTGGCAAGTTGCGCCTTGGTCTGATCGCGCTGAAGGAATTCGGCCATTTGCTCGTCATCAAGCGGCGGCGCGAGGGTGGAAAGCGAGATCGCGTTGCACGTCGCGCCGAAGCGGCCCAGTTCCTTGGCGATCGAGCGAACGAAGCCCGCAGCGCCCGCCTTTGCTGCTGCATAAACCGCCATACGCGGCTCGCCGATACGGCCCGAGTCGGAAACGATAGTGACGATGCGTCCGCGCTTAGCCTCGACGATTGCCGGAATCACGGCATGGCAACAATTGAACACGCCGTAGAGATTGGTGCCCATATAGTTCGCCCAAGCCGAAGGGTCTTCTTCCCAGAAGAATTTGGTCGGACGAAGCTGCGAGTTCGGCCCTGCCATGCCCGCGTTGTTGACGAGGATGGTGATTGCCCCAAGTTCGTCGTCCGCCGCCTTCACAGCAGCACGCACCGCTTCCAGATTGCAGACATCGAAAGGAACCGCTTTGGCCGGAACGCCCAGCGCGCGAATCTCTTCGGCGACCTTCTCGGCTCGTTCGGCGACGAAATCGTTGACCGCGACACCACCCGCACCGTGGCGCGCCAATTCCAGCGCGATACCGCGTCCAGCGCCCTGCCCGGCGCCCGTCACCAGCGCGATTTGTCCTCCCAGATCCAGCAGGTCACTCATCTTAACTCTCCCATATTTGGAAGCAGCTTTAGATAGTGCGCACCATCTAGTCCATCGGCGTCATCAAGCATCGCGGGCGCGAGGCGTTACCCCCAAATCGCACTCGCGGCCGCAGCCGCCTGAGCGCCCCGTCCTCCCAGCTCGCTCGTCAGCGCCTTGAGGCGATACGTCCACAAGTGCAGCGGATGCTCCAGAGTCATGCCCATCGCCCCGAGGAACTGGTGATAGTCATAACCGACACGCTTGGCCGCTTCCTGCGCATGCAACGCCGCCAGCGCGGCATCACCAGCATCCCCGGTCGCGGCTGCCTTCATCGCCAGCCAGTATACCCCATTAGTCACCACCTGCGCTTCGGCAAGGCGATGACGGATCGCCTGAAATGTCGCGATTGGGCGCCCGAACTGTTTCCGTTCCGAAACGTAGGTCACGGTCGATTGCAACGCCGCCGCGAGCAGCCCTGCTGCCTCAGCCGCCAATGCAACGCGCCACTGCGCGAGCAGTGCATCAGGTGAAGCACCATGCGCGCGGGTCTCGGTCGGAACTTCGCCCAGATAGGCCATGGGATAGGCGTAGAGTACTTCGTCACCAGCACTCCGCACCTGCGCCTCAGTAGCGGTAAAGCTGCGTACGCCGCTTTCGCCAACGACCACCACGGTCGCGCCAGGTTTAAGAAAACGCACCGGCTTCCTGAGTTGACCTTCCTCGACAAGACAGATCGGGCGCGGAAGCTCGGGATCAAGCAGCGGACGCACCAGCGCCGAAAAACCCGCCTCCACCGCAAAAGGCAGCCGCGCCAGTTTTTCGACGACCAGCGCCGCCGTTACCGCGCCAAGTTCCTCGACCGCCATGATGTCGAGAAACCCACCCTCGACGAGCGCCTGGTCCAGCTCGGTGCTGTGTAGGGCGAACGAGATATCGTGAAGTGGCACCGCAGCATAGGGCCGCGCCAGACTATCGACGAAGTCGAGGATCTGATTCTGATCTTCATTGAGTGAAAGTTGCATCAGCGCGGCTCCCTCGGCAGTTCGAGCACATCCGACGCAATGATATTGAGCTGGATCTCGGCGGCACCGGCGGCGATGCCGGCAACGATACCGCGCTGGTGGTGCATCTGAAGATAGGCGGATCCGCCGGCCAGCGCCTCGGGCACGAATTCCACGACGAATTCGGACACGGCTCGCTCGGCCATCACAGTGGCATAGCGGGCAGACGAAGATTCGGAGCCGACCTTGAGATCATCGACGCGCTTTTGAACGATGGCATAGCTCGCCACGCGCGCCGCTTCACAAAGTGCCGCGCAACGCGCCGCCTCGATCCGTACGGCCTCGCGCGCGAAGTCGCCGGCCTCCTTCAACATCTTCACCGCGCGTTCGAGCGCCGCGCGCGCCAGATGGAAGCGGGGAATGCCAAGGCGTTCGTTCGTCAGCGAGAAGCCGATGATCTCCCAGGCCTGACCTTCCTCGCCGAAGCGCTGGCTGACGGGCACGACGACGTCGTCGAAGAACACCTCATGGATGTCGCCCTCCCCGATCAGGCTGGGGATCTGGCGTACGGTAATGCCAGGCGTGTCCATCGGCACGAGCAGGATGGTGATGCCGCGTTTCTTGTCATCGCTGGTACGCGTCAACAGGAAACAGGTATCGGCCAGCCCGGCGTAGGATGTCCAGATCTTCTGCCCGTTAACGCGGTAAACGTCCCCATCGAGCGTAGCACGAGTACGCAAAGAGGCGAGGTCCGAGCCGCTGTCAGGCTCCGAGAAACCCTGGCACCATAGACCCTTGCCTTCGATGATTGCGGGCAGGTACTTCTCTTTTTGCTCGGCCGTGCCGTACTTGCGCAGCGTCGGGCCGATCCAGTTCACGTTCATGTACTGGCCGCCGCGTGGTTCGCCCCACTCCCACATGACTTCGGAAAGTATCTGCTGCTCCCAGGGGCCAAGACCTTCGCCGCCGGCCTCGACTGGCCAGTGCGGAAAAAGCAAGCCCTCTTCGGCGAGCTTGCCGCAGAAGATGCGCGCGAAGGCGGTGAGCGCAGGCGATGCCGGACCGTGCTTGGAGAACTCTTCCCAATCGACGGGCAGCGTGGTGTGGAGGAAGTCATCGATCCTCTGGCGGAACGCCTGCTGGTCGTCAGTCCATTCGAAATCCATAGCCGTCCGCCCTTGCAGGAATGCCGCTCGCCAGAATGCGCTTCAGCGCCCGTTAGACGACAGAAGCGCCGCTCGCCAAGAGGCATCACCTGTTTGCGTCGCGCGGCGTTTCCCGGCAAGGGCGTCGCCATGCCGACCGTAGCCGGCGCAAGAGAGATAATGGATGAGCGAAAAGACCTTCACAGCCGCCGCCAAACTGGACGAGGTTCCCGCTGGTGAGCAGAAAGTGGTGACGCTGAACGGCAATGAAATCCTGCTGTGCAATAACGGCGAGCGAATCTATGCCGTGCGCAACCTTTGCAGCCATGCTTACGAAACGCTGCATTGCGGCCGCATGCGCAATGGGTGGATCGCCTGCCCCGTCCACGGCGCGCGTTTCGATTTGGAAACCGGTGAAGTGCTGGGTCCGCCCGCTGTGCTGCCGATCGACGTGTTCGAGGTGCGGATCGTGGAGGATACGATCGAGGTCGCCGTCTGATCTTCGAGGGGTCTGGACGCGACAAAACTAGCCGTGCATGAGGCCGCCATGAGCGACGACACCCATCTCGAAGACCTCCGCCGCGATGTTCGCGGCTGGCTGGAGACCAACGCGCCCAAGAACTGGCGCGAAACATATCCGACTCTGAGTCATCAAGGCTTCGCCCAGGCGCAACGCGACTGGTTCCACACGCTGGCAAAAGGCGGCTATGCCGTACCGCATTGGCCCGCAGAATGGCCAGGCGGTGGCCGCAGTCTTGCCGAACAGAAAGTGATCTACGAAGAGCTGGCCCGCGCCGACACGCCGCGCCTGTTGCTGTCGTTCGTATCGACCTATCACGCGGCCTCGACCTTGCTCGAATGCGGCAATGCCCAGCAGAAGGCGAAATACCTGCCCAAGATCCTGGAAGGCGAGACCTGGTGCCAGGGCTTCTCCGAGCCCAACGCCGGCTCCGACCTCGCCGCGATCAAAACGCGCGCAGAGCGCAAGGGCGACGTCTACGTCGTCAACGGCC
>DASWWL010000076.1:0-7101 GCA_036400975.1 Novosphingobium sp.
GCGCTGCCGCCCAGGATCGGCTCATTGATATTGGGAGCCGAAAGCACCTTGCCGTCGAGAATGATGGCGAAAGGCTTGTTGACGTTCTCGGTCGTCAGCTTGGCGAACTTGGCACCGCCCTGCTGGTCGAACTGGATCGAAACGACCGGCTCGTTGGTCTGCTGCGCGAAGCTCTGCCGCGCATCGGTGAGCTGGTCGCCCTTGATGCCGCCGAGACGCTTCACCGCGATGGCGGAGACGCCGCGGCCTTCCTTGGGATCGGCGTAAGGCACGATCTCGCTGCCCGGAGGGGCGATGCCCTGCGCGATATCGGTGGGCGAGGCAGTCGTGTCGACCAGCTTGAACTCGAGCTTGGCCGTCTTCCCCAGCAGGTCCTTCAGCGCCTGCGGATCCTTGAGGCCCGGAACCTGCACAACGATACGCTGCGCGCCCTGGCGGATGATCGTCGGCTCGCGCGTGCCCAATGCGTCGATGCGCTTGCGCACGACCTCGGTCGCGGTGTCCATCGCCATGGCTATCGCCTGGTCGATCCCCTCCTTGGTGGGGGTCAACACGAAGCGGTTACCATCGACGACGCGAATGTCCCAGTCGCGCTGGCCGGTCAGGCCGGCGCCACTGGTGAGCGGCAGGATCTGCTCGCGCGCCGCATCGACTTGCGACGGATCCTCAAGCAGGAAGCTGAGACTTCCGTCCTTGCTGGAGATATCGCCGATGCGGATGCGCGGCTCGGCCTGGCGGAGTCTCGCGCGAACGCTTTCCTCCATGCTTTCCAGCCGCTGGCGACGCACCTGGTCAGGATTGGCCTCCAGCAGGATGTGGCTGCCGCCGGCCAGGTCGAGACCAAGGTTGATCATCGGCGCGGGCAGAAAACTGGGCCAGGGTGCATTGCCCAGCGAATAGAGGGACGGCAGCGCCGCCAGGGCGCAGGCCAGGGTGATCAGCCAGTACCAGGCCTGCTTCCAACGAGGAAAATCGAGCATATTCTATGCGCTCTCCCGATCCGGACCCTGCGAGCCCGTTTCAGTCATTCGCCGGCGGATTGCCGTCGGCGCCCAGAACATCCGCGATCGTCGACTTGACCGCCTTGACCTTGATCGACGGGGCCAGCTCGACCTCGACGTAATTGTCGTCAACCTTGATCACCTTGCCGACGAACCCTCCGCCGGTCAGCACCTGATCGCCACGCTTGATCGCGGCGATCTTGTTCGCCTGTTCCTTCTGGCGTTTCATCTGCGGGCGCAGAATAAGGAACCAGAAGATGACGCCCATGGCGACAAGCGGCAGGAACTGCATCCAGGCCGGCGGCGCTTCGCCAGCGGACGCGGCGGCGGACAGAACGTTCAGGATTTCGCTGCTCATGGGGAAGAATTCGGCCTTGTTATAAACATTTGCAAGCACCGGACCACCGCCGCGCAAGGCTTGCGCCGCCGCAATCCGGCAAGAGTTTCGGCCGGTTAGCAGCAAAGCGCAGGCGTGGCAACGCAACCTCCGTCCGTCTTGTCCGCCGCCTGCGAACAGGCCGCTTGCCATGCGTGAAGTCCATGCCTATAGGCCCACCCCTCGGTCGGGACGTAGCGCAGCCTGGTAGCGCATCACACTGGGGGTGTGGGGGTCGGAGGTTCGAATCCTCTCGTCCCGACCAGTTCATCATCATATGCCCAAAGCAGCGCCTGCCAGCTCAAGGCGATCAAACGGCGGCAAGCGCTTCAGACAGGCAGGCCCACGTAGTTCTCTGCAATCGTCGTCTGCGCCGCCCGGCTGGATGCGATGTAGTCAAGCTCGGCAACCTGCATGGCGCGTTCGAACGGTCCGTCTTCGGGAAAACGGTGCATGAGCTTGGTCAGCGACCAGCTGAATCTTTCGCTCTTCCATACCCGCGCCAGCGCCTTCGCTGAATAGCCGGCGATAGCATCGGCATCACCACGCCGGAACCAGGCGGTCAGCGCCTCGCAGGCATAGTGAACGTCGCTCGCCGCCAGATTGAGTCCCTTCGCGCCGGTCGGCGGCACGATATGCGCAGAATCGCCGCAGAGCAGCAGGCTCCCGTGGCGCATCGGCTCGAACACGAAGGAGCGCAGCGGCGCGATCGACTTCTCGATCGCGGGACCGCGCGCGATTCTGGCGGCGGGCTCCGGCCCCAGACGAACAGCCAGTTCGTCCCAGATGCGATCGTCGCTCCAGTCCTCGATCCTTTCGGTCAGCGGCACGTCGATGTAGTAGCGGCTGCGGGTATGGCTGCGCATCGAAGCCAGCGCGAAGCCCCGCTCGTGATTAGCGTAGATCAGCTCTTCGTGACAGGGCGGCACATCGGCGAGGATACCCAGCCAGCCGAATGGATATACCCGTTCGAACTCGCGCCCGACGCTGGCCGGGATCGCCTTGCGACTGGGGCCATGGAAGCCGTCGCAGCCAATGATGAAGCGCGCGTCGATCCGCTGTTCGGCGCCGTCCTTGCGATAAGTGAGATAAGGCGCACCACCTTCGATGTCGTGCAGCGCGACGTCCTGAGCCTCATAGATCACCGGCAGGCCGCGTTCCGGCGCGGCATCCATCAGATCGCGGGTGATCTCGGTCTGACCATACACCACCACCGTCTTGCCCGTGAGGTTGGCGACATCGATGCGGATCAACCGCTCGCCATCGGCGAGACAGAAGCCCCCCTCGACCAGCCCCTCGGCCTTGAGCCGCACATCGAGACCCAACCTTTCCATGAGGCTGACAGTGATCTGCTCAAGCACGCCCGCGCGGATACGGCCCAGCACATAGTCGCCCGTCTGCCGCTCCAGCACTACGCATTCGATGCCCTCTGCACGCAACAGGTGGCCCAGCAGCAGTCCGGCGGGTCCCGCACCGACGATCGCGACTTGGGTACGCATGACAAAACCTTCCCCGACAAGCTTTATTGACGCAATTTGACATTACCGCGGTTTGGACTGAAGACACCGAACGGACATAATATTGGTACTTTCCGGACAATGGACGAAACCGCCAGGAAGATTCCCAATTTCACCCTCTATGGGGAGGAAGATGACGATAATCCTTCCGATTTCGGCCATATAGAGACCATTGCCGAGCGCAGCTCGCTGCATGACTGGGAAATCGAAACGCACCGGCACAGCCACAGCCTGCAGGTAGTAATCATCAGCGAAGGCCAAGTGACGGCGTGGCTGGACGGGGCACGGACGGAACTGGCTGCACCCTGCCATGTGGTCGTCCCGGCAGGCGCCGTCCACGGCTTTCGCTTCACCCCCGACACGCGTGGATGGGTACTCACCCTCGGTCAGGAATTTGCCCGCCGCGCCGGCGGCTCGGGTGATCCGCTCTCCGGATTGTTGACCGAAGGAAGCCGGGGCATCCTGGAACCCGGAGCGGCCAGGCGAGTGGAAATACTCGCCACGGAACTGCTTTTGCTGGACAGGGGATGGAACCGCGGAAGTCCGTTCCACGCGCTTGCCGAAGCACTCATGCGCTCTCTGCCGATGGATGCGCACCCCGCAAGCGGCGAAGACCGACGCCTCGCGCAGTTCCGCCGTCTCATCGAGACGCATTTGGCCGAGCATCGCCCGATCAGTTTCTACGCGCAGGCCCTCGGAGCTACGGAACGCACCCTCACCCGCCTTGTCCGCCGGCGGCTCGATTGCACTCCGCTCGAGGCGATCAACCGCCGCCTCGCGCTTGAGGCGCGGCGGCTTCTACGGCACACCAACGCTTCGGTCACGCAAGTGGCCATGGAACTGGGCTTTGCCGACCCCTCCTACTTTTCCCGCTTCTATTTGCGGATCACGGGCCGGCGGCCTGCCGCGGAACGCAGCTAGATAGACGTCACACCGTACTCCCGGCGCAACACCGCTAATCCTGTCCAGCCCCCTCGCCATCCCCCCGGTTGGCATATCGATAGTTGAACTGCGCCCGCGACAGACCCAACGCACGCGCCGCGGCCGAACGATTGCCCCGGTTCCGGACAAGCGCATGCTCCATCATGACATCGCTCACCCAATCCACCGACATCCCCGAGTCGAGTAGGAATTTGACGGCAGCGTCCCCATCCATCGCGGATTGGTTCTGATCTGTGCCATCCACGCTAATCCTGCCGTCGGGCTTGAGGTAAAACCGCCCTTCGCGGAATACTTCGCCATTGGTAAACAGGTGATGGATCCGCAAAGGCTCATCCTGCGTCCCCAGGATGACGCCACGTTCGATGATATTCTCGAGTTCGCGCACGTTTCCGGGCCATTCATACGACAGTAGTATGGACAGCGCGGCCTCATCGAACCCGGTCACGTTCTTCTTATATTTTTCGGTATAGATATCCAGAAAATGCTTCAAAAGCAGCGGAATATCGCCAATCCTGTCTCGCAGGGGCGGAATGCGCACCGGAAAGACGCTCATCCGATAGAACAAGTCGGCCCGAAACGTCTTTTCATCGACAGCCGCACGCAATTCGGTGTTCGTCGCCGCAACCAGACGCACATCGACTTTGATCGTCCGTTCTCCACCGACCCGTTCGATCTCGCGCTCCTGCAGCACGCGCAGCAGCTTCGACTGCGCCGAAAGCGAAAGCGTGCCGACTTCATCGAGGAACAGCGTTCCGCCGTGAGCGCGCTCGAAACGCCCGGCCCGGGTTGATGTCGCATCAGTGAAGGCGCCTTTCTCCACCCCGAAAAGTTCCGCCTCCATAAGCGTTTCCGGTATCGCCGCGCAGTTGATCGCCACGAAAGGCTTATCCGCCCTTGAGCTCATGGCATGAAGGTTGCGGGCGAACATCTCCTTGCCGACGCCGCTTTCTCCCTGAAACAGGACGACCGCATCCGTATCGGCCACCCTGCTCAACATGTCATGGGCAACGTTGAAGCCGGACGACGCTCCGACCAGCTGCCAGGGATCGCGCTGCGCGGGTCGATCCGGACGCGGCATGGCGGCGGTCTGAACGGCGCTCCTTTCCTGCATGCTTTGCGCGCGCATGAACCGGAGATCATCGTCCGCGTCATCCCATTCCTCTGCGGGTCGGCCGATCAGTCGGCAGCATTCATGCCCCATGGCGATGCATTCGACTTCACGATAGATGATGGGGCGAGCAAGATAGACGCTGGCAAAGCCGCTGGCATAGCCGATCTGCGACCATCCCGCAGGAACATGGCCCACACCTATAGCCCCAAGATGCGCCTCGCATTCCGAAGAGTGGCGCCAGCGATATTCGGCATAAAAACGGCCTTTTTCGATTTCGACATCGAAAGCGAGGGGTTCAACCTGAACCGCGCCTTCCAGCGCATGCAGCTGCGGCCCGACCGAGAAGGCATCAAAAAGGCCGGCTCTGCCCCGGATCTCGGCGGCTATTTCCGCATCACGGCTGCCGCTGTCATAACCCTGGCGGGTGAATATGGCCCGAGCGCGATCGAGGCCGATGGCATCCATCAGTTCGCGGCGAAGCAAGCCAAGCCCGCTCGCATGCATCAGCACCATTCTCCGCCCGGCCAGCCATATGTGTCCCTGCTCCGGAGCGAAATGGAGCGTGTTCGCCAGGTCGCCGATTTCGGGAAGGCGCAGTGGTTCCGTACCAGGACTAATACCCATCTCCGCGCTCCCCTACCCCTGTCTCGCTCTCTGCGGACAATTATGGTCGCGGCGATGCATTGCACGAAATCCGGATGCTATCCATCCGCCCGCGCATTGTGCCCGCGACAGGGCATTACCATCACACCGAAATCAAATAGGGAAGTGTCCTGATTGAGTTTCGATGGTGATCCATCTGGTTTCGGTGAAGCTGTCGATGCCCTGTTTGCCGCCGAAGCGGCCATAGCCGGAGGCGCCGAGGCCACCGAAGGGCATCTGGGCCTCGTCGTGCACGGTCGGGCCGTTGACGTGGCAGATGCCCGAACGGATGCGGCGGGCGATGTCCAGGCCCCTGGCCGTGTCGCGCGTGAACACCGCCGCCGAAAGGCCATATTCGCTGTCGTTCGCCAGCTCGACGGCATGGTCGGCATCGCGCGCGCGGATCAGCGCGACCACCGGGCCGAAGCTCTCGTCGCGGTAGATCGCCATCGCATCGCTCACGCCATCGACCACCGTCGCAGGCATCAGGACGCCTTCCGCCCGGCCGCCCGACAGCAGCCGCGCGCCCTTGGCCACCGCATCGTCGATCAGCGCGTTGACATGCTCCACGGTCTTCATATCCACCACCGCACCAAGCGGCGTCGCGCCTGCGCGCGGGTCGCCGGTCGCCAGGCTGCGCGCCTTGATCGCGAACTTCTCGGCAAAGGCATCGGCCACCGCATCGACGACGATGATCCGCTCGGTCGACATGCAGATCTGGCCCTGGTTCATGAAGGCACCGAAAGCCGCCGCCTTCACCGCCTCGTCGAGATCCGCGTCCTCCAGAACCAGCAACGGCGCCTTGCCGCCCAGTTCCAGCAGGCAGGGCTTGAGATGCTCGGCCGCGCGCTTCGCGATGATCCGGCCGACATGCGTCGAGCCGGTGAAGTTGATGCGCCTGACCTGCGGCGCGTCGATCAGCGCGCCGACCACCGCGCCCGCATCCTCCGGCGCATTGGTCACGACATTGACCAGCCCTTCCGGAAAGCCCGCCTCGGCGAAGGCCTCGACGATCAGTTCATGCGTGCGCGGACACACCTCGCTCGCCTTCAGGATCACGGCATTGCCGCAGGCCAGCGGCACCGCGATCGCGCGCACGCCCAGGATGATCGGCGCGTTCCACGGCGCAATGCCCAGGATCACCCCTACCGGCTCCTTCAACGCCATGGCCAGACACCCCGGCTTGTCCGACGGGATCACCTCGCCCGCAATCTGCGTGGTCAGCGCCGCCGCTTCGCGCACCATCGAGGCGGCAAGACCCAGATTGAACAGCGCCCAGCCACGCGTCGCCCCGATCTCGGACATCATCGCCTCGACGAAAGCATCCGCACGCGCTTCCAGCAACGATGCCGCCTGCATCAAAACCCCGCGCCGCGCGTTCGGTCCCTGCCCCGACCAGATACGCCACGCCGCATCCGCACGCGCAGCAATCATCCCCATATCCGACGCCTGCATCGCCAACGATGCCGACGCCAAATCACCAGTAAGCGGATTCTTGCGCTCGTATTGCAT
>DASWWL010000077.1:0-2946 GCA_036400975.1 Novosphingobium sp.
TCTCCTTCAGAGCCTGCCCCGACGCAGGCCGGGGGGAAGAGCAGCGAAGCTTGCCGGCTTGCTGGCTTGACGAAGCGGGGTGGGCCACACGGCCCGAAACGATAATCGAAAAGAGAAGTCGCAAATGACCGACAAGAAAAAACTGAAATTGCTGATCCTCAGCCAGCCGCAACGCGCCTGCCTGGAGGGTCTGTCGAACCGCCGCCCCCAACTCCTCACCGACCCCGTCCGCGACGAACTCGTCGAGCTGGGTCTGGTGGCGCAACAGGGCGCGAAATGGACGCTGACCCCGACGGGCAAGAAGGTGCTGGCGGCGGGGTCGAACCGGCGGAACAAGGGCGGGTTTTCGGTTTGATCCGAAACCTGCGACGGTTATTGCGGCAGACATGACATTATAGCCGACGCAATGGCCCATGGATGCCGGATCAAGTCCGGAATGACGATGGGGAGGAAGCCAGACCGCTTAGCGTCTTCGTGTGAAATCCGAAAGGCCCGCCCCCGGCCACCCTCAATTCACCGTGACCCCGCTCGGCACCGCTTTCACCCCCGCCGCCGCGAACAGCACGCCACCGCGCACCGCTTCGGGGGAGCCTTCGAGCAGCGGCAGCTTCACCAGCTCGCGCGTTGTCTCGCTGTCGTCGTCTACGACCAGCCGCAGCGAGGCGATGCCGATGTCACTGCGTTCAACAACCACATCGCGGATTGTCGCCAGAGGCCACGACAGGCTGTTGCCGCGATAGAGGCGCATACCGTCGTGAAAGATCCAGGCGTCGCGCTGGCGCCACAGGCGGAAACAGGTCGACAGGCCGATCGCCGCGGCGATCATCGCCGTCGTCGCCACCGCATCGCCGAAGACCAGGTTCCGCAGCATCGCGCCCATGCCGTCGCCGCGCACCGGCTCCGCCTGCCCCAGCGCCAGCGCCGCCAATATCAGCGCGCAAACGATCGCCCCCGCCAGCAGCGGTTTGGGCTTCAGCCGCGCGATCACGACGATCCTTCTGTCCCCATTGCTCATCAACCGCACAAATAGGGACAGCTGCGCCCCGACGCCAGCCCCGCCAGCGCAACCCCGCCGCTTCCCGTTTCCACGCCCCCGGCCCCGTGATCCCAGGCGAAGGCCGGGGCACACAGCAACAGTCCCACCCGATCCTCCCTTTGGCGAAGCCATGGGGAGCAACCGTCTTCAAGCTTTCCAAGGCTGCTCATCTCGGATGATGGCGTTGAGCGCGACGACGAGTTTTCGGATGATGGCGACGATGATGAGCTTTGGGGGTTTTCCTGCGTCGACGAGGCGTTGTTTGAAGGCGGCCATGACGGGATTGTGCCGGGCGGCGACGAGGGCGGCCATATAGGCTGTATCGCGCAGGGGTTTTCGTCCTCCGCTGATGCGGCGCTGTCCCTTGTATCGTCCGCTTTCGCAGGCGAAGGGCGCGACCCCGACGAGGGCGGCGGCCTGGCGTCCCGAGAGGCGGCCCAGTTCGGGCATCAGCGCCAGCAGGCTGTGGGTGAGGACCGGTCCGACGCCGGGGACCGAGCGCATCAGGCGGCTTTTGCGGGCCATGTCGGCATCGGCCTCGACCGCTGTGGCGATGGCCTGATCGAGCGCGAGGATGTCCGCCTTGATCCTCGCGATGCGCCGCCGGGCGAGGCGCTGGAGCACAGCTTGCCGGCTCTGCGCGGCCTGGTTGGTGCAGCGGGTCATCTCCTCGACGAGCTGGCGGCGGGCGGTGACCAGTTCGGCGACGGCCTCGGCGGCCGGCTCGTCGATGGCGGCGCGCTGCGGTACGGCGGCGAGGTAGCGGGCGATCACCGCGGCGTCGATCCGGTCGGTCTTGGCCATGATCCCGCACCCTTGCGCGAAGCGGCGGACCCGCAGCGCATTGAGGCGATGGAGGCGCAAGCCTGCCGCGCGCAACGCCGCCATCGCCTCGCGCTCGTAACCGCCGCTCGCTTCGAGCGCGACGGCCGTCACCGCCCGCCCTGCCAACCGGCGGGCGAGCCGGGCACAGCCGGCGGGGTCGTTCGCAAAGGCCATCGTCTCACCCGTCGGCCAGAGACAGACATCGAGCCGGTCCTTCGACACATCGATCCCGGCGATCACATCTTGCTGCGTCATCTTCGTTCCCTTCCTTGCGTGTGCGGGGTACAACCCCTCGCAACCGTGCGGGCTGGCAAAGATCCGTCCGGGCCCAAGCTCCCCAGCGGTCTCGAGAACCTAGGTGGCAACGGGCTCGCAGACGGCGCGGGAGGGTCCGCTAGCGGACCCTCCCGCAAACGCGCTTATGCATCATTATCAAGATACAAGGTGGCAGCCCGAAGGGCTGACGGGGGGGGCGTTGACGCCGGCGCGCTCGCGGCCCTTCCACTATCCGCCTTGCGGACGGTCCCCCTCCCCACCGCTGCGCGGCAGGGAGGATTGCCTTGGCGAGATCGGGGCATTCGGACTATGCCCATAACATGACCGCGCCCTTCGCTTTCACCCACGCGCTTTGCCGGACCCCGGCGCCGTCGGCCGTCAACGGCATCCGTGCGGGCGGCGGACCCGATCCCGAGCTGGCGGGAATCATGGCCGAGCATGCCGCCTATGTCGCGGCGCTGCGCGAGTTGGGCCTGACGGTCGATGTTCTGCCGCCGCTCGATGCCTTTCCCGATGCGCTGTTCGTCGAGGACGTCGCGCTGACCTTTGCCGAAGGCGCGATCCTGCTCCGCCCCGGTGCGCCGAGCCGCGCGGGCGAGGTCGCGCACATACGCGCCGCGCTCGCAGAACGGCACGGCCGCGTCCTTGAACTGGAAGGGCCGGGACATGTCGACGGCGGTGATGTGCTGCGCCTTGCCGACCGCGTGATCATCGGCCTGTCCGACCGCACCGACCGGGCGGGGGCTGAAACGCTGACTGCGCTGCTCGGCGATCTTGGCTACCGCGCGCAGATCGCGCAGACCCCGCCC
>DASWWL010000078.1:0-17869 GCA_036400975.1 Novosphingobium sp.
GATGCCTACAGCTATTCGGGCGGCCTCAATCGTGCGAACCAGGGCATTCTCGAATTCGTCGAGATGTTCAAGGCGCCGATCAAGATGCTTCACCCGTTGCTGACGGCGACGCAGGAGGGCAATTATATCGGCACCGAGAACATCGGCGCGATCCCCTTCACCGGCATCGTCATGGCGCACTCGAACGAGAGCGAGTGGGCGAATTTCAAGAATAACAAGAACAACGAAGCATTCATCGACCGTATCTATGTTATCAAGGTCCCGTATTGCCTGCGCGCGACGGAAGAGAGGCAGATCTACGAGAAGCTGATTTCCGGATCAGAGCTGTCTTCGGCGCCTTGCGCGCCCGGCACGCTCGACATGCTGGCGCGCTTCTCGGTGCTGACGCGTCTGCGCGAGCACGAGAACTCCAATGCTTTCTCGAAGATGCGCGTCTATGACGGCGAGAGCCTGCGCGAGGTCGATCCGCGCGCGAAGTCGATGCAGGAGTACAAGGACGCGGCCGGCGTCGATGAGGGCATGGAGGGTATTTCCACCCGTTTCGCCTTCAAGGCGCTGTCGGCGACGTTCAATCACGATCCGACCGAGGTTTCCGCCGATCCCGTCCACCTGATGTACGTGCTGGAACGCATGGTCAGGCAGGAGCAGCTTCCGGCCGAAACCGAGAGCAAGTACCTTGAATTCATCAAGGGCGATCTTGCGCCGCGCTATGCCGAGTTCATCGGCAACGAGATCCAGAAGGCCTATCTCGAAAGCTATCACGACTACGGCCAGAACCTGTTCGACCGCTATGTCGCCTATGCCGACGCGTGGATCGAGGATCTCGACTTCAAGGATCCCGACACCGGCCAGCTTCTGGACCGTGAGGTCATCAACCAGGAACTGACCCGCATCGAGAAGCCCGCGGGTATCGCTAATCCGAAGGACTTCCGTAACGAGGTGGTCAAGTTCGCGCTGCGCATGCGGGCGTCGAACAACGGTCGCAACCCGTCATGGACCTCCTATGAAAAGATCCGTGACGTGATCGAACGGCGCATGTTCAGCCAGGTGGAAGACTTGTTGCCGGTCATCAGCTTCGGTTCGAAGAAGGACGGCGATACCGAGAAGAAGCACGACGAGTTCGTCGAGCGCATGATTTCGCGAGGCTATACCGCGCGGCAAGTCCGCCGGCTGGTTGAATGGTACATGCGCGTGAAGCAAGCGGGATGAAGGAGGCGGCTTAGCCTGGGAATGTATATCGTCGATCGTCGCCTGAACCCCGGCGGCAAGAGCTTGATCAATCGGCAGCGCTTCCTGCGGCGCGCCAAGGCACAAGTGCAGCGTGCGGTACGGGACAGCCTGAAGGACCGCAGCATCAAGGATCTCGAGAAGGAAGGCGAGATATCCATTCCTCGCGGCGACGTGCATGAACCGACGCTGCGCCGGGGCGCATCCGGTGGCAACCGCGAGCATGTGCTGCCTGGCAACCGCGAATACCTTCAGGGTGACGAGATTGAACGGCCTTCGGGCGACGCGGGTTCCGGCGGTTACGGAGGCGAGGGCGAGGACGATTTCCGGTTCGTGCTCAGCCGAGAGGAATTCCTCGACTTGTTCCTCGACGATCTCGAATTGCCCGAACTGGCCAAGAAGCGGCTGACCACGGGTGACGCCCAAGGCGTACGCCAGGCTGGCTATCAGACGAGCGGATCGCCTTCCGCCCTCTCGCTGTCGCGCACGATGCGCAATTCGCTGTCGCGACGCATCGCGCTGAGGCGCCCAAGCCGCGAGGAGATCGAACGCATCGAAGCCGAGATCGCGCGGCTCGAAGGTTTGCCCAGCGACCAGTCCGCCGAGATCGCGCGCCTGCGGCAGCATCTCGAGATCGCCACCCGACGCCGCAAGCTGATCTCCTACATCGACCCGATCGACTTGCGCTATCGCCGTTTCGAGCCGACGCCGAAGCCGGTGGCGCAGGCCGTGATGTTTTGCCTGATGGACGTTTCGGGTTCGATGACCGAGCACATGAAGGATCTGGCCAAGCGGTTCTACGCGCTGCTGCACCTGTTCCTGACGCGCTGTTACCGCCATGTCGAAGTCGTGTTCATCCGCCACACCGATACGGCGGACGAAGTCGATGAGCAGACCTTCTTCAACAGCCAGGAAACCGGCGGCACGCTGGTTTCCAGCGCGCTGGAAAAGATGCTGGCGGTGGTGAAGGAGCGCTATTCGCCGGAAGACTGGAATATCTACGTCGCGCAGGCGTCCGATGGCGACAACCTGCCTCGCGATAACCCCCATGCGATTGCGCTGATGCGTGATTCCATCCTGCCGATCTCGCAATATGTCGCCTATCTTGAGGTCGGACGTGAGGAGGATCCGATGGCTTTCGGACCGATCCCGCGCTCCAGCGACTTGTGGCAGGCATATAGCGAGGTCGGCGAGGGCGATGGATTGTTCGTCATGCGTCGGGTCCACCACCGGCGCGAGATATATCCGGTGTTCCGTGAACTGTTCGCGCGGCGCGGGGCCGGGCAGCGGAGGCAGCGGGCATGACTGCCAGGACCTCCACCCGAACCGCAAGAAAGCCGTTGTTCGAAGGCGGCGACTGGAACTTCGACTTGATCCAGCGGATCTACGACACCGTCGAAACCGTCGCGATGGAGGAGCTGGCGCTCGATATCTATCCCAACCAGATCGAGGTCATCACCGTCGAGCAGATGCTGGATGCCTATTCTTCGGTGGGGATGCCGCTGCTGTACAACCACTGGTCGTTCGGCAAGCAGTTCGTCGTCAACGAGATGATGTACCGCAAGGGAATGCGTGGGCTTGCCTACGAACTGGTCATCAATTCAAACCCTTGCATCAATTACATCATGGAAGAGAACTCGGCGACGATGCAGACGCTCGTCATCGCCCATGCCGCGTTCGGGCATAACCACTTCTTCAAGAACAACTATCTGTTCCGTCAGTGGACAGACGCCGACGGGATTCTCGATTATCTGGAGTTCGCCAAGAGCTATATTGCCAGTTGCGAGGAGCGTTACGGCCAAATCGAGGTGGAACGGCTGCTCGATGCCGCGCATGCGCTGAACCGGCAAGGCGTCCATCGTTATCCGCGCACCCGCGCCCGCGATTTGAAGGCCGAGATGCAGCGCGAGGCGGAACGGCATGCCCATCAGGAACAGATCTATAACGATCTCTGGCGCACATTGCCCAAGGGGAAGGCCAAGGCCGCCTCGATCGTGCCCGAGCGGCTGGGTCTGCTCCAGCTGCCGCAGGAGAACATTCTCTATTTTCTGGAGAAATCCGCGCCCCGTCTGGCTCCATGGCAACGCGAAATCCTGCGCATCACCCGGCTGATCGCACAATATTTCTATCCGCAGACCCAGACCAAGGTGATGAACGAGGGCACTGCAACCTATTGCCACTACCGGATCATGAATGCCTTGCATCGGCAAGGGCACATCACCGAGGGCTCTTTCCTGGAATTTCTGTCGTCGCACACCAACGTGGTCAATCAGCCGACATACGATTCCGGCCACTATGGCGGCTTCAATCCTTATTGGGTTGGTTACAACATGATGGAGGACATTGCCCGTATCTGCGTGGAGCCGACCGAGGAGGATCGTGTGTGGTTCCCGGATATCGCCGGCGGTGGCGATGTCGAGGGAACGCTCAAGACGATCTGGGCCAACTATCGCGATGAAAGCTTCATCTCGCAGTTCCTCAGCCCGCGGCTGATGCG
Organism: Novosphingobium sp.; assembly: GCA_036400975.1. Lineage (GTDB taxonomy): Bacteria > Pseudomonadota > Alphaproteobacteria > Sphingomonadales > Sphingomonadaceae > Novosphingobium. Next base: position 3,725 of record DASWWL010000078.1, read on the forward strand.
CAAATGGCGGCTGTTCAAGGTGGGAGACCGCGAGAAGGAGGCGTCGATGCGGGTCGATGCCATTCACGATGAACGCGGTTATCGTGAACTGCGTCGCTCTCTGGCCCGCAATTACGATGTGAGCTGGCAGGAACCCGACATACAGATCGTCGATGTGGACCTTGCCGGCGATCGCCGGCTGCTGCTCCAGCATCGCGTTTCCGAGGGGGTGCTTTTGTCGGAAGGCGATGCGGAAAAGGTGATGCAGCACCTTGCCGATCTGTGGGGCTATGAGGTTTGTCTCGACGAGGTCGATCGTGAGACCGGAGCCTCGCTCAGGCAGCACAAGGCAAGCCCAACCGGCAGCGGCCCGCGACTGGGCGCGGACTGACTTATCGAATCCGCTTCTCCCGCATGCCTAAACGGCGTAAAAGCTGCTGGAAGATCGAGCTAGGGAGAGAACCATGTTCGATTCGCAAGACAAGGCCGCTGCCTATCGTCAGCGCGCTGAAATGCATGAACAGCTTGCCGCGGCCACGTCGGACGAGCCCGCGCGAAAAATGCATCAGGCCATGGCGGCCGCATATCGCCGCAAGGCCGATGAAGCGGCTGTGGATGTCGTGATGTCGCAGTCCGGCAATCGCAGTGCGATGCTGATGGTGGAGCCAACTTATTGATCGGCTATGACAAGATCATAAGAGTTTATCCGACTGAAAAGTCGACCATGATCTCTCCCGAGATTGCTTCCAGTGCGGCGGAAACCTGATCGGACGACACGCCTGAAGGCAGGCTCACTCGTGCATGGGCGCGAAACAGGCGTTCGCCGGACCATGCGCCGTTCTCCGTCATGGTCATCAGATCCTCGATATTGACGCCCAGACTCGCCAGCGCGCTGCTGACCTCGCGCACGATACCAGGCCGGTCCTGGCCCACCAATTCGATCGTCAGCGGTGCACCGGGAGTATGGGAATGAGCAGGTTCGTCAACGGCGGGCACGATCGAGACATGAAGCCCGCTGGCGCCGACGTTCCGCACGGCTTCTTCCAGCGCCGGCACCGATGTCTCGTCGATGTCTACGAGCACGGAGCCGACGTAATGGCTGCCGAGATGGCTGAGATGGCTTTCCAGCCAGTTTCCGCCGGTGCGATAGACAGCGTCGGCCAGCGCTTGCGTAAGGCCCGGCCGATCGTTGCCGATCGCGGTGAGGATCACTCTGGAAGTCATAAGCCTTGCATCCACCCGATTGCGGCATACCGACCATATGCCGCTTTGGGTGTAAGCCTAGGCCTTCGGCGACGCGATGAGAAGGGAGATCACTTCTTGTCGGGGTGGTTCTTCGTCATGAATGTGCGCTTCAGTTCTGCCGATTCCTTTCGCGACATCGTATAGAGCCGCTTGAAGTATTCCTCGTTCTCCGGTGCGACGCAGATCGGGCCTTCTCCCTGGCTCAGGCGCAGCAAGGCATCTTCGGCGATGGTGATCGGATTGCCGATATTGGCGTCGTTCTGGTCCGTCACGCCCGCGCGGCGGTAGGACGGTGTATCGGTCAGACCGATAAGGTAGGACATGACGTTGACGCCGCGTGGTCCCAGTTCCGCCCAGAGGCCTTCCGAGAGAACCTGATTGAACGCCTTGGCTGCCGCATAGGCGGCCAGGAAATAGCTGCCGACGACACCGCCGAACGATCCGATGAAAAGGATGCCGCCATGTCCGCGATCGGCCATGGGCTTGCCGAAGTGGTGGCATAGCTTCACTGCGGCGATGGGGTTGGCCATGACCATGTTCATGGCCACATCAAGCGGGCTTTCGACGAACGAACCGAAATATGTGCCGCCCGACACGTTGTGCACGAGCAGCCCTACCTCGATGTCGTCGGTGACTTCGCGCACGCGTTCCATCATGTCGGGCGCGGTGAGGTCCAGGCTCAGCGTCCGCACTTCGGCGCCGGTTTCGCGGCGCACATATTCGGAGGCGGAAGCCAGCGCCTCGGGTTTGCGCGCGATCAGGACGCTGTTGATCCCGACTTTGCCCAGCATCAGCGCCATGTGTTCGCCGATGCCTTCGGAACCGCCCAGGATGACGGCCCAGGGACCGAATTTCTCTTTGGTGATGGTCATGAGGATGTTTTCCTTGTCGTCGGGACTGGTCAGGCCCGCATCGTGTGGCCGCCATCGACGCAGAGAACCTGGCCGGTGACATATTCGCCGTCGTCGGAAAGCAGCATGGCGGCGGTGCCAGCGATATCGCTCGGCTTGCCGAGACGCGGCATGCAGACGCCGTTCAGTGCTTCCTCCAGATAGGAGTTACCTTTGGTCGTCACGACATTGGCGTGGACGATGAGGCCGGGCGAGACGACGTTGCTGCGCACGCCCTGCTTGCCCCAGCGCCGGGCTACCTGACGCATCAGCGCATTGGTCGCGCTCTTGAGCATCGAATAGACCGGACGATCGGCCATACCGACATAGGCGGCGCCCGAACCGGTGTAGAGCATGCACCCGCCGCCGTTGGCGACCAGCAACGGGATCGCGTACTTGGTGCATAGGAAGTAACCGCGCTGATTGATGCGCATCAGTTCGTCATAGACGGCCATGTCCATATCGGTCGCGTCGGTATCCTGCTTGCCGAGACGGGTATCGACCGCATTGACGTGACAACCCTGGATGCCGCCGTATTCCTTCACGATGGCGTCGAAGAAAGCCCGGATGCTGGCCTCGTCGCCGATATCGACGGCCAACGGCTTCGCCTTTCCGCCCTGGGCGGCGATGGCCGTTGCGGTTTCTTCCGCCGCTTCCAGCCGTACGTCACCGACGATGGCGACGCCGCCTTCGCTCGCGATCCGTTCCGACACCGCGGTGCCGATACCGCCCGAGCCGCCGATGATGGCGATAACCTTGCCTTCAAATCTGTTGGACATTGTTCCTCCTGAGAAAAATTCGGGCGCTGGCGCTCTCGGCCATGCGCCGCGATATCAGATCGCGGCGGCCGCCTCCTTCAAGGCCTCGGGACGCAGCATCTGCGCGCCGTACATCGTGTCGCAATATTCATAGAATTTCGTGATGCGGCCGTGGTGCAGCTCGAAGAGGAAGTGATAGAAGTTCTCATAGTCGCGGCCGTCCGCCGTCTTGGCCTTCAGGCTGAACTGCACGGTCACGAGCGGCCCTTCGGCGACCATGTTCTCCACTTCCATCTCCAGCGTCCCTTGCACGTAGTGGCTGCGGTGCGGCAGATGGCCGATGATGTTGGCGCTGCCCCGCGTTGTGGGATCGGCATGGACGCCGGGGCGCGGGAAATAGCGCAGGCAATCCTCGTGCAGGATCTCCGCCATCGTATCGAAATCGTTGCGTTGCGAGGCGGTCATATAACGGATGACCGCTGCCTTGTTGGCGGCGAGATCGTGCTGCTCGATCGACATGCTGTCCTCTCTTCCGGATGTAGGCGGCGCTACGGCTCTTCGGTCGATTGTGGGCCTTCTCCGGCCCGCGTGTGGACTCAAAAAGCGAAGCGGGCGGGATTTCATCGCAGCCGCGATACGGACCGCCCATGCGATCCTTGCGCCGAACTGCTTCGGTATCCTGCCTCTGGGACATCGGCTGTGGTATGATGGGGCATAACCCGCGATCCGGGCCGAGTCCCGGACGACATGTCCCGGATGGAGGAATGCCATGGACGACGAAGAACTTTCCAGCTCCGCGCGCAAGTACTGGAGCGATGGCGGATGGGCGCCCGGGGGTGTCATCCGCGAGGTCGATTACGAACATACGCAGAAGGGGCTGCCGCCTGAACTCGCCGGTATCAAGATCGTCGATTGCGACACGCACTTCAGCGAGCCGCCGGACCTCTTCACCAGCCGCGCACCCGAAAAGTACAAGGACCGCGCACCGCGCCAGGCCAACCTGAACGGCAACGACCGCTGGGTCGTCGATGGCCGAGACTTCGGCTCGACCGGCGGTAACGTGATCCGCAAGGACAACAACAAGCTGCTGGGCCGCATGGCCTTCCCGACCATGGCCGAGGGGCATCCCGGTGCATGGGAGATCAAGCCGCGCTTGCAGGCGATGGACGACATGGGGATCTGGGCGCAGATCTGCTACCACAATTCCGGCGTTACCCAGGCCGGCTCGCTGATGGCCCTGAAGGACGAGGAGTTCGCCCTCTGGGTGATGCGCACCTTCAATGATGCGGCCGCCGAACGGCAGGTGGAATCGGGCCAGCGCCTGTTCCCCGTCGTCATGCTGCCGACCTGGAACCAGAAGGAGCTGCTGAAGGAAGCGCAGCGCTGTGTCGTCGATCTCAACCTCAAGGCCTTCGTCATGCCTGACCTGCCCGAACGGCTGGGCGTGCCGGCTTATGGCGATCCGTACTGGGATCCGTTCTTCGATTTGTGCGAGCAGACCGGAACGCCGATCAATTTCCACTTGAATGCGGCGATCGATCCCAATGATTTCACGTTCAACAACTTCGGCTTCGAACAGAAGCTGTCGGTTGTCTCGATGATGTTCGCGGTGTGCAATGCCGCGACGCTTGGGAACTGGATCGTCAGCGGTATCCTGGATCGCCATCCCAAGCTCAAGATCGGTTTGATCGAGAGTGGCATGGGCTGGGTGCCTTTCGTGCTTGAATCAATGGAGCACCAATTCAACGAGATGCTGCCCAAGGAATTAAGCTCGCTGCAGCGCCGCCCGTGGGAATACTGGCGCGACAACTTCTGGTGCACTTACTGGTTCGAATCGATCGGCCCGAAGCAGCTTCTCGAAACGGTGGGCGTGGACAAGGTGCTGTTCGAGACTGATTTCCCGCATCCGACCTCGCTCTATCCGGGCGTGCAGGAGCATCTCGTGGAAACGCTTGGCGGCTACGATTACGGCATCCGCAAGAAGGTTCTGCAGGATAACGCGGTCAAGCTCTACAACTTGCCGTTCTGAGGACTGCTTCTGAACGGAAAAGGGTGCCGGATTGCGATCCGGCACCCTTTTTCATGCCTCCGTACGGACCGGAATCGCGGAGACGCATTCATCGACCATGTATGAAAGTGTGGCGCTGCGATCCATGAACTGGCTTTCGTCGTCGATTACCTGCCGGCGAATGTCTGGGTCGGACAAGGCCTGGAGCATCGCGTCGTAATCGGCCCGGCTGGCGAACGTGATCTCGGTGATGACGTCGAAATCGAGGCTCGATTTCGGCGCTTCGGCGCTCGACCGCTGCGGACCGAGGTCGTGGCGGATGTAGTTGCGGCGATAGTCGGAGAAGAAGGGCATCAGCGTCATGCCCAGCACCGAATGGCGCGTCTCGTAATATTCGCGGAATTGCTCCGGGGTGAGCCCGGCCTTGCGCTTGAACAGGGCAACGACTTTCAGCATCGGCATCCTCCTTGGGATCAATCGAGCAGTGCTGCGGCGATCGCTGCGCTGCGGGTCTCTACCACCTCGCGGCGCGGTATGGTGCCGAACTGCGCAGGACCGGGCGGAAAGGTCGGGCCGTTGGCGAGGTTGTCCAGCATGTCGCGCGCGACCTCCTCCGAAGTCGCCATCGGCACTATGCGGCCTTTCAGCACGTCGCGAAAGGCCGGCGTGTCCGTGGCGCCAAGCACCATCGACAGTACATCTATGCCCAGCGGCCTGAATTCGGCCCAAAGTCCTTCGGCAAGCACAAGGTTGAACGCCTTGGTCGCTCCATAAATCGCTTGGCTGGCCGCGCCCGACCATGCCGCGTTGGACGAGACGAGCACGATGCCGCCGCTTCCGCGTTGCGCCATGAGCGGGGCATAGTGATAGACGCTGTCGAGGACAGTGCCGCAATTGCGGGCCACGACGCCGCGCCATTTGTCGAGGGGGTCGCCCAGGAAAGACGCGGGTGGTACCGCGCCGGCGTTGTAGATGTACAGGCCGATGTCGAGATCTGCCGTCTCCCGTGCCAGCACTTCGGCGGCGTCGGGTCTGCTGAGATCCAGAGGCAGAACGCGCGTTTCGGACGCGACGGTGGCGGCGACTTCGTCCAGAAGCTCGCGGCGGCGCGAGACGAGGACGACGTTGACGCCCCGTTCGCCGAGCTGTCGCGCTGCCTCCGCGCCGACGCCTTCCGATGCGCCGGCGATTATAGCCCACGGCCCGTAGCGTCGGCTGAATTCCATTCATCTCTCCTTGCGCCAGCGGCATGCCAGTCTTGCGCCGGCGATCCGCAAGAGCCTATTCTTTTCGCGCTCGCCTGCAAGGCCGGCATGGGAGAGAACGATGCAGATTCACGCCGTGACCGAGGCCGAAATGGCTAATGCCCAAGTCGTGCGCGAATTCATCGAATCGATGGGCAAGGTGCCCGCCGAGGAAAGGTATGGGCGTGCTTTCGCGGCGGATTCGCGGGTATGGTGGGAATCGCTGCCCGGTTCCGAAACGCAGTGGCTGGAGGATACTTATTACCAAGGGCCGGCTGCAGCGGCTGCCGCCGCGAGTGAATATGTAAGCGCCGGGGTGATCTACAACACGTCGATCCATGAGATTTTCGCCTGTGGCCCGGTAGTCGTCACTCGTCGCACCGATACGCCTGTGGAGATCGCCATGGGCCACGACCAGGCGGTGCACATGTCTGGCGTGTTCACGCTGCGCGAAGGCAAGATCGTGCTTTGGATGGATTATATCGGCCATAAGACGGGCATGGCGGGCTGAGCATGGGGGACGTTGTAAACCTTCGACAGGCGCGCAAGGCTCGGAAGCGCAGCGAGAACGAAGCTGCGGCCGTCGCCAACCGTGCCCGCTTTGGTGAAAGCAAGGCGGAGAAGACGAAACGTTCGACCGAAGCGGAACGGTTGGCCAAACTTCTCGACGGAGCGCGGCGAGAGCCGGACCAGCTCTGAAATCAACCTATGGCCCTGGGCGCGTGCTATGGCTAAGGGACCGGCAGCCTGCCGCGCAGGGATTCTCATATTCGTCAAGGGAGCCAGGGACGGATGACAGTTTTCAAGATGCATGAGCGGATCGTCGATCTGCTTCAGGCCGAAGGCATCGATACGATCTTCGGCATTCCCGATCCCAGTTTCTTCGCCATGTTCATCGAGGCGGAAAAGCGCGGCATGAACGTGGTGTCGCCCCACCATGAACAATCTGCGGCCTTGATGGCTGATGGTCTTTATCGGATGACTGGCAAGCCGGGTGTGCTTGGTATCAACAAGGGTCCTGGTGTCGCCAATATCGCTGCCGGCGCGGCCTATCTGGCCAAGGAGAACATCCCGGCGGTGTTCATCATGGCGCAGCGCCAGCGCATCTACGAACACCGTGTGCGTCGCGGCAAGATGCAGCACATGCCGCAGCCGCCATTGTTCACCGGCGCGATGAAGTACATCGGCGTGATCGAATATCCCGAGCAGGTCGATGAAATCTTCCACGAGGCTTTCCGCCGGGCTTATACCGGGGTTCCTGGCCCGACTTATGTCGAACTGCCGCTGAGCGTCGCACAGGCCCAACTCGATCTGCCGCCGGTTCTGGCGCCCGGGCGCTATCGCCTGGTCAATCAGCAGGCTGGCACTGATGCGCTGGCCGAGGCCGTCGAGCTTCTGACCAATGCCGAGGCGCCGATCATGCTTCTTGGCCAGGGCGCATTCGCTTCCCGCGCTCATGCCGAACTGCGTGAGCTTGCAGCCAAGCTCAACTGCCCGATCATCGCCACCACGGCGGTAGAGGCGGTGCTGGAAGGCTATGCTGATCGCAGCTTCCCCTATGGCTCGGACGCTGCGATCGAGGCGGTTTCACGCGCTGACGTCGTTCTGGCCATCGGCACCGAGATCGGTGAGGCGATGCACTATGGCCGCGGCAATCACTGGGCCAAGGGCCGCGCCGACCGCAAGTGGATCTATGTGGAGCGCGATCCCACCGCGATCGGCGTCAATCGTCCGATCGACGTGCCGCTTGTCGGTGATGTGCGCGGCGTGGTGCCGCAGCTCAGCAAGGCGTTGGGCAACCTGTCGCGTCCGCTTCCGGCCGAAATTGCCGAGTGGGCGAAGCTCAACGTGAAGGCGCAGCAGGAGCTGGCGGCTTCGGTCCCGGCCACGGAGCCGATTCACACCGGCCGTCTCGCCATCGAGGCGACCAAGGTTCTGCCGAAGGACTTCGTGCTGGTGCGCGATGGCGGCGCATCGAGCATGTGGTTCTCCGGCCTGATGCAGCATCCGCCGAGCGATGCGATGTGGAATTCGAACTACGGCGCCATTGGGCCCGGCCTGCCTTATGCCATTGGCGCGCAAATCGCCGCGCCGGAGCGTCGCGTCGTGTTGCTGACCGGCGATTCCTCGTTCCTGTTCCACGTCTCCGAGCTGGAGACGGCGGTGCGCAAGAACCTGCCGGTCATCTCGATCGTCGCGGTCGACCATGCCTGGGGTATCGAGGCCGCTTCGTACAAGGCCAATTTCGGTGACGAGACGCCGACCCCCGAAGCCCGCTGGGGCAATCAGGTCCGCCTCGACAAGCTGGCCGAGAGTCTCGGCGCGCATGGCGAATACGTCGACAAGGTCGCGGATATCGGTCCGGCGGTGGAGCGTGCGCTCGCTTCAGGCAAGCCGGCGGTTGTTCATGTCGAGGTGGATCAACTCGTTAACAGCACTTTCGCGGGTATTCCGGGCTTCAAGGAATTCCGTACCTGGTATGGCGAGGAAGGCGATAACCTCGGCGTGCTCGGTGGCGGAGCCGCCCCGAGCGCCGGAGCCAAGGATGGCGATGCGCCGATGACTCAGGGCAGCGGCTACTGAGATGATGATCCCCTCCCGCTTGCGGGAGGGGATCGCTTACCTGATCAGGCCGTGACTTCGCGGAACGCCTGAACCCATTTCCGCATCGCGTCTTCCGCCGCCGCCGGATCCTCGGGCCATGGAAAGCGGATGCGGAATTCCGTTATGCCGGCTTCGACTAAGGCTGGAACGGCTTCCATCGTGGGGCCGATCAGCGGTTGACCCGCGGCATCGTAGACCACCGGCATCATGCCCGAGACCTGGATATCCGAGGGATCGCGGCCTTCCCGCGATACCAGTTCGCGCATCAGCTTGATTTCCTCCACCAGCACTGCGTTGTCCTGTCCGGCTTCCGACCAAGGCAGCCAGCCGCATCCGAACCGGGCGAGACGGCGCACGACCGGCGGTTTGAGATTGCCGCTGATCCACACTGGAACGCCGCCCGGCGTCACCGGTTTGGGCATCATGTGGATATTCTCGAATTCCAGTTCGGGCGAGGAATAGCTGGCGCGTTTCTCGGTCCACAGCAGCTTGCAGACTTCCAACGCATGATCCAGCAGTCGTCCGCGTTTCTCGAATGGAACGCCCGCCGCGACGTATTCCTCTTTCTGCCAGCCGACGCCGACGCCGAGGTCGAGGCGACCTCCCGAGAGGACATCGAGCGAAGTCGTCGTCTTGGCCAGCACGATCGGGCGCCGCAGCGGCGCGAGTATGACGTTGGTGGCGAGGCGAATGTTCTTCGTAGTCGCGAACATCGTCGCGGCGGCGATGAAGGGATCGAGGTAATAGCCGTCGGGATCGGTAAGCTGCTTGCCGCCTGTTCTGCCGCCGCTTTTGGGATCGGCATAAGCTTCGAGATTTTCCCCGAAGACGACATGTTCGCCCGTCATCACCGCGCGATCGACGCCGGCGCGATCGGCGGCGCGGATGAACTCGAAAACGGATTCCCAGCTGTCGCGCGGTTCGGGTGACAGGATGAAAGCGAATACGGACAGTTCGGGCTTCAGGCTGGCCACGGCGGTTCTCCCTCTCCCGCCGATGCGGGCCGGGGCAGGGTAACCCGCTGGCCGCCGGAACCGCAATGCTGCGAAGCGGACGCGCTGTTGCGTCCGGGCCGTCATGCGTTCCCCTCTTGCCGAGAAGAGGGGAACGCCAGGTTTCAGCGCTTGATCGAGATGACCTTGGTCTCGAGATATTCCTCGATGCCTTCGACGCCCCATTCGCGGCCGATGCCACTGACCTTGTAGCCGCCGAAAGGCAGGTCGCTGGTGATGCACATGCCGCCGTTCACCCCGACGGTGCCGGTGCGCATACGATGGGCAATGCGCAGTGCGCGTGCTTCGTCGCCCGAGGATACGCCGCCGGAAAGGCCGAACTCGCTGTCGTTGGCGATGCGGATCGCGTCTTCGTCGTCCTCGAAGGGGATGACGACGAGCACCGGGCCGAAGATCTCTTCCTGCGCGATGCGCATGTCGTTGGTGACGTCGGTGAAGACCGTCTGTTCGATGAACCAGCCGTTGCCCTTGTCGGGTCGGGCCTTGCCGCCAGCCAGCAGCGTTGCGCCTTCTTCCTGGCCGATGCGGATGAAATCGAGGATGCGGTCGCGCTGCTTCTGATTGATGACCGGGCCCATCGTGTGCGTCGGATTGTCGAATTCGCCCCACCGGGTCTCGTAATCGGCGACTGCTTCTTTCAGTGCTTCGGTGGCTTCGGCGTAGCGGTTGCGGGGCACCAGCAGACGGCTCAGCGAGGCGCAGCCCTGTCCGGCATTGGTGGTCAGCAGCGAATTCTTCACGCTGGCGATGAAGTTGGGATCGTCCTCCAGCACGATCTTGGCCGACTTGCCGCCCAGTTCGAGGAAGACGCGCGTCAGCGTCTGCGCGCTCTTTTCCATGATGCGCTTGCCGACGCCGGTAGAGCCGGTGAAGCTGATGAGGTCGACGCGCGGATCGGTGACGAGCGTCTCGCCTGCCTCCACCGGGTCGCTGGCGGTCAGCACATTGAGCACGCCGGCGGGGAAGCCGGCCTGCGCGGCAAGCTCGCCGAAAATCGCACCTGAATGCGGCGTGTCGGGTGCGGGTTTGAGGATGACGGTGCAGCCCGCGAGCAGCGCCGAGACCAGCTTCGCGATGTTGACGAAGACCGGCGCATTCCATGGCGTGATCGCGCCGACGACGCCGATCGCCTCGCGCACGACAAGACGCTCGCTGGTGAAGCCCCACTCATTGCGGCGGCCGCGCGATTGCTGCCATGTCACTTCGGGGAACTGGCGCAGCAGGTCGTCGAAGCCGTCGAGGCCCCAGTCGAGATGAGGCACCCGCAGGCTGCCGAGTGTCGCCCCGGCCTCATGGCGCAGGATTTCGGCGATGCGGTCCCGGTTGGCGCGCATCAGGTCGCGCAGCCTGGTGACAAGCTCTACCCGAAGATCCTTGTCGCGCGACCAGTCGGTCTTGTCGAAGGCGCGGCGGGCCGAGGCGATGGCTTCCTCGATGTCGCTGGCGTCGGCGTCCGCCGCATAGCCGATCACTTCGTTGCTCCAGGGGCTTACGTTGGGAAACGTTCTTCCGCCTTGCGCGGGGTGCAGCTTGCCGTCGATATAAAGCAGGGCTTCGGGGAGTACGGTCATCTGCCATCCTTTCCTTGATCGTCGCGACTTGAGTCGCTCTATAAAATCGGTATATTCAGTATATGCAGAATATGTCAAATATTGAAACGGTCGATCTGACGGAGGCGCAGCGTCAGTTCATTGAGGAATTTGCGGCGCTGGTGATGCCGTGGGGGCTGAACTCCACGGCGGCCCGGCTTTACGCTTATCTCCAACTCCGCAGCGAGCCTGCTTCGCTCGACGAGATCGCCGCCGATCTGCAGGTCAGCAAGAGCAACGCCAGCACGGCGGCCAGGCTGCTTGAGGATTCGGGAAACGCCCGGCGGATCGGCGTGCGCGGCAGCAAGCGCGTCTGTTACGTGGCGGGCAATCCGGGGGGCGGATTGCGACGGCAGACCGCTTTGCTGGGCCTGATGGCCGAACTGATCGAGCGCAAGAAGGACGCCGTTACCGAAGGCGTCGCGCGCCAACGCCTGACGGGACTTTCCGATTTCCATCTGAAGCTCAAGGATGCCATGGATATGGTGATAGGAGAGGCGCAGGCCGATCCGTGGCAGAGCCGGTAACGGCCGGGGGAGAAAACAGCATGTCGTTCGAAAGCAGCGCCCAGCCGATCAAGCTCGGCTATCTCAGCGACATGACCTTTGCGCCTGGCTTCCCGCGCGAGGATCTGTTCAAGGCGATGCGGCTGGTGTTCGAGGACGCGCTGCGGGATGGCTTGATCGATCGCCCGGTCGAGATCGTCTATCGCGAGGTCGAAGGCCTGCCCAAGGGTTCGATCAAGGCGGTGCTCGATGCTTTCGCCGAGCTGGTCGACGAAGGCTGCCTCGCGGTGATCGGTCCCAGCATTTCCGACAACGCCCCGCCGGTGCGCGCCGCGATCGAGGAACGCTTTCGCGTGCCCGCGCTGTCGATGTGCGGTCTTGAAGAGTGGCTCGGCCCCTGGACGTTCTCGCTGCCCCTGGGCTCGATGTCGGACGAACCGCGCGCCTGGGCGCGGCTGGTGGCGAAGGGCGGCGGCCGGACCGTCGGCGTGGTGATCGAGCAGTCGCTGATCGGCGAGACCTATTTGCGCAATTTCCGCGCTGCCTGCCGCGCCGAAGGATTGCGCATCCTTGCCGAGGAGGCGATACCGCAAGTCGCGCAAGATGTCGGCGAGGCCATCGGCCGCATCCATGCGGCGCGTCCCGACGCGATCGTCCATTGCGGTTTCGGCCTTGGCATACTCCACGTCAATCCGGCGCTCCGCGCGCTCGATTGGGATCCGCCGCGCTATACCGGCACCGCCTGGCAGATGGCCTTCGCCACGCCGGCGCTGTGGCAGGGGCTCGAAGGCTGGGTCGGCATCGACCTTTATGACGAGGGCAATCCCGTGGGCCAGGCCTTCCTGGATCGCTACGAGGTGGCCCATGGAATCCGTCCGTCGAGCTATTCGCCGCTCGCCCGCCGCGACCTCGCCACGATCCTCGTCCATGCTTTCGCCGATGCCCACCCGCTGAGCCCGCAGGGCGTGCGCGACGCGCTGGAGCGCGTGAAGCTGCTGCCTGCCGCCTGCGGTGCGGGGGGCACGCGCATCTCGTTCGGGAACTGGATGCATCGCGGCTGGGTGGGGAACCGCTTCCTTGTCGCGCGGCGGCTCGATGCGGATGGCCGGACGCATCATCTGGTGGACAACGCGATCTTCGACTGACGGACCGGTCGCTCGCCGAGTGGAAGGGCGTGGGCTGCCGCATGGCGGCAGTCATTCCATTGATACGGCTGGAGGCGGGAACTTCGCGAAGGTCACGCGTATGGCACATGCAGCGAAGAAGATCGCGCGGCGGAATTTCGTGTAATTATCATTTATAAATCAATATGATACTACAATAAGAAAGGGCGGGCCGATCTTCACTCTTTCGGAGAATGTAGGAAAGCCCGAATGATCACTTCGTCACGGCATTGCCCTTCATGACAGGAGGGTGCGAAAATAGGGAATTGCGCACCTGTCACCGTCATTCGCGAAATTCGGCGGTATGATGGGCGTGGATAGAAGTAGGGGAGTTCAGCCATTTTCGGGCGGTAATGGGCGGACGGATATAGGATCCGTCGTCAATCGTGGTTGCGAAATCGATATTTCGACGATATTAGAAATATCGAAGCAATTGGAGATTCGCCATGAAGCGTTTGCACCTTCATGTCAGCGTTCCGTCAATCAACGAAGCCGTCGCGTTCTACAGCACGCTTTTCGATGCACCGCCGTCCGTCCTGAAGGACGATTATGCGAAATGGATGCTGGACGATCCCCGCGTGAACCTGGCGATTTCGTCGCGCGTTCGGGAAACCGGCGTCGACCATGTCGGCGTGCAAGTTGAAAACGCAGACGAACTTGCCGAACTGGCAACCCGGCTGAAGGCCGCTGGTGCAACGACGTTCGACCAAGAGGCAACGACGTGCTGCTATGCACAGTCGGACAAGACTTGGGTTACGGACACGGCGGGCGTTCGTTGGGAAACTTTCTTCACGCACGGTGAAAGCACCGCATACGGCGAAGACGAAGTGTTGCCCGAACCGGCGGCTGGCGCCTGTCGCATGCCCGCTGCGGTCCCCAAGGCGGCGTGCTGCTGATGCTGTTGCCCGAAGCCGTCGAAGCCCTCTCTGCGCTCGCCCACGGGCACCGGCTGGCCGTTTTTCGGCTACTGGTCCGGGCGGGTGCGGATGGCCTGCCAGCGGGCGAGATAGCGCGCGAAGTCGGTGTGCTGCCCAATACGCTGTCGACGCATTTGACGATCCTGGATCACGCCGGGTTGATCCGATCGCGTCGCGAAGGCCGATCGGTCATCTACTCCGCCGATTATGACGGTATGGGCGAATTGCT
>DASWWL010000079.1:0-2365 GCA_036400975.1 Novosphingobium sp.
GCGGGCAACACGGTAGTGATGATCGAGCATGACATGCGCGCGGTGATGCAAGCCGACTGGGTGATCGACGTGGGTCCGGGCGCGGGCGACGCCGGTGGCCGGCTGGTGGCGAGCGGCACGCCGCATCAAGTATCTCAGGCAGCGGGCAGTCGAACCGCTCCATTTCTCGCGCAAGAGCTGCAGGGCCATCCCCGCAATATAGCGCCGGTGAAATGACGGGCCTTTCTTACTTCCGCAGGTCGGAACCCTTGCGAAGCCGCGACGCCTTGGCAGGGCTCAAGCACAGAAGCGACAAAGACCATGCGGTAATGATGCTTGCTGTCGCAGCGAGCAGCTGAACACGCGACTGCCCGCTCGGAGGCCGCCGGGGCATCCAGTAGGTTCCCGCAAAGCAGGCCCGGGATAGAGCGCCACTCCGCCCCGGCAAATTGCACGCTCATCTGCGTTACGTTGCAGATCGAGGTTGCTCCCCGCTGGTGCCAAGAGCGAGCGGCCGCGCGGCGATTTCCGCTACCAAAATCCGCTTTTTCTGCAGGAAACGCGGTTCCCTTTTTGTCGACCGAGGGATAGCACCAGATTATTCATCCTAGTGATGGCGATCATTCCCGCAATCGGGTTCACTTATATCGCTGCTTCACTGATTCTCCCTCCGCAGTTTATTACTACTAGGAGGAGACTCGGCAATGAGCCGTCGCGCGCCACTGGCGCTCCATCTTGGATTGCCCAGCGCGATCCTGGCCATTTTTGCTGTGGCTGCCGCCTTTTCGCCGATCGCCCATGGCGCCACGCACGTCGCTGACGACCTGCAAAAAATTGCGTCGAATGGCCAGGCGATCGTGGCTGTCGGCAATGACCTACTGTCCCGTTCGACCGATTCCGGCAAGACCTGGGAAGCGCAAAAGCTAGAGAGGCGAGCGGCGCTGATCGATGTCGCGGCTTGCGCGGACAGAAGCTTTGTCGCACTCGACTTCCATCGCCGTGTCTGGACTGGGAATGCACAAGGTACCGGCTGGCGCCTTGCCGCGGGCTCGATGCCGGAGGACTTCACCCCTATGGCCCTGGCGTGTGCTCCGGACGGCGGATTCTGGGTCGTTGGGACCTATTCCACTGTTCTGCATAGCGGCGATCGCGGAGTGAGCTGGCAGAAGACCGAGTTTGGCCAAGACGCGATCCTCACCACCATCCGATTCCTCGACGCCGGCAATGCGGTTGTCGCCGGTGAGTTTGGCATCGTTGCGCGCAGCAGCGATGGCGGCGCCAGCTGGGAGATGCTGCCCCCCATTCCGGACGATTTCTACGCCTTCGACGTCTGGTTCACCGACGCCGATACCGGCTGGCTGACGGGTCGCGGCGGGATCATCCTCGGCACCCGCAATGGCGGCCAGAGCTGGACGCCGGAGACCAATGCCGCCGGTGTGCCGATGTACGGGTTTCTTTCGGGTGCCGGTGGTCGCCTGTTTGCTGTGGGCGAACTCGGTTTGATCCAGCAGCGCGGATCCAACGGCAAGTGGCGGGTTTTGCCGAGCGGTACCTCCGGCAGCGGTTACCTCCGTGGCGGCGTCGCCCTCCCGGGCCGCTCGTCCCTGATCGTGGTCGGCGGTTCCGGCGCCAGCACGCCGGCGATAGTGAACATCGAATCGGAGGGCGTCCATTGATTCGCCAGAAGATAGTCGCCGCGCTGCAGCGGGGCGAAGAGTGGATTTTTGCCAGCCCGCGCTTCGTGCTCGCGCTGATTCTCGGCCTGTCGGCGTTCTTCGCCAGCCAGATTCCCGGCATGAAGATGGCTTCGGATTTCGAGGACCTTCTGCCGCAGCAGCATCCCTATATCCAGCTGCACAACGAGGTGCGCGGGATTTTCGGCGGAGCCAATGTCATCACGGTTGCGGTGGAGGTCGGGCAGGGCACGATCTTCAGCAGCGAAACACTCGCCGCGATCGAACGCATCACCCAGGGTATCGACATGCTGCCCGGGGTCAATCACAACCTCGTGGCCAGCATCACCCATCGCACGACGCGCCGGGTCTATATCAATGAAGCCGGCACGATCCGCTCCGATCCTTACTATGACCCCAATACCGAGACCCTGACGGCGGCTCAACTCAAGACCTTGCAGTTGCAGGTGCAGGCGGATCCACGCATCAGCGGGCGCCTGGTGTCGGCCGATGGCAAGGTGGCCATTATCCGGGCACAGATGAACAGTTCGACATCCGACGAACTGCTCGAAGCCTTCGCCGGGTTGCAGAAAATCCGCGAAGCGGAAGCACACGACGGCCTGCGCATCTACGCGGTCGGAAACCCGGTTCTGACCGGCTGGGTCTACACCTATCTGCCGCAGATCGTCGAGATTCTGCTCTACACCACGGCC
>DASWWL010000080.1:0-43312 GCA_036400975.1 Novosphingobium sp.
CCCGCACCTCAGGGTCGTGCCGGACAGCCATGCGTGATGCTGCCGGCCGTTCGCATAACAACTCACACGCATCCACGCCCGTACTGCCGGGCACATACCACTAGCGCCGGCCGCACTGCCCGTTCGCTGCTCTCTACCTCCCGGCGCATACCCCGGCCTCGCCAGCGGGGGATCAAACGCGCCTGCGTTCCGTACCGCCCTGCTCCCGCACACGGCCGCGATTGTTCACATTAATAGGAAGAAATATGAACAAACGTTGCACGACTTGTCCCGCATCCGTTCAGCAGGGGATGTCTAGAAGCACTTTCGAAGCGGTCAGACACGGGAGCACTGAAGCCCCCTCCGCTGCGGAGTTGACCCATGAACATTCTCAGGAAGACCACACTCGCCGCGGCCCTTGCCGCCACCGCGGTAGCCGCGGCGACCCCCGCCATGGCGCGCGATCACTATTATGGCCACCGGGGTGGAGACGCGGCCGGCGCGGCGATCGCCGGCGGCATCATCGGTCTGGCGCTGGGCGCCATCATCGCCTCCAGCAACAACCACGATCGCCGCGACCGCTATTACGACAACCGCGTCTATCGCGACGGCTACTACTACGACCGCGATGGTTATCGCTACGACCGGGACGGCTATCGCTACGATCGCGACAACCGCCGGGACGACTACTACCGTCGGGGCTATCGCGACGACGGATACTATCGCGGGTATTGACCGGCCACCGGGGCGAAGGGGCGCAAGGGACTTATCCCTTGCGCCCCTTCCATACAGGCAACGGGCGACCCCTTTCGGAGCCGCCCGCGCGTGACCTGCCCGAGGGCAGAACCTTTATCGTCAGAACCGGAAACCCAGCGTGGCGCGCAGCGAATGGAAATCATAGCGCGTATCCGATGGACGAATGTTCGTGCCGCCGGAGGCGAGCAGGAACGGATTGGTGGGAGGCGCCGTTCCCGGACCGACAGCGACATGATACTTGTCGTCGTCATAGCGGTTGTAGAGATATTCCAGGCCCAGGCTGATCTTGTTGGTCAGCATGATTTCTGCGCCGCCGCCGGCCTGCCAACCCCAGACCATCTTGCCGTCGTTGACTTCGGAAAAGCTGTTGACGGTATTGGACGTCGAGAAACCGTGATCGAGTTTGGCGTAGCTGCCGCCGCCCGTAACATAAAACAGCGCGCCACCGCCTGGGGTGTAGCCGGCGCGGCCCCTCAGGGAGAGGGCGTAATCCACCCTGCGATCCAGTGTATAACTGGCGGGCGTCGAACTGAATCCCGAAACGTAATCGCGGGATCTCGCGCGGCTCACTTCGAACAAGCCGCCCAGGACGAAGTTGTTGCTCATGCGCTTGTCGTAACCGATCCGCGCACCGAAATCGGCGCGGTCACGATCCTTGGTGCAACCTGCAGCAGCCGTCGGCCCGTTCGCCTGACCGCCGCAAAAGGAAGTGAACGCATTGGCGCTGGCCGGTGGCGCGGTAGTGACGGTATCGTTGAACGAACCATCCCGGTTGGTATCGAACCCCAGAGTATCGTTGCCGTCATTGCCTTGCGCGCCAAGACCAACGAACCCCGAAATGTAAGGTCCATCGAAATGAGTGTCCCTGGCGTCCTGCGCCAGCGCGGGAGTGGAACCCGCCATTATTGCCAGGACTATGGCGGTGCCTGCCGGATGCAACCTCATATGTTCTTCCTTCGAAAGTTACGACCTCTCGGATGCACGCATCCGGGCCTCTAAACGGGCGACAGCGAAAAGGGTTTCCGGCCATGTCGCGGATTGAAAGCCAGACGGCTGATTTGGCGGCATAAACACCACATCCAGTCACGGCCGCGTAAGCGCGTCATTAAGTATGAGTTCACGCCGAATATGCTGGAGTCGGACTTCGACGCAGCTTCCGTCAAACGCTGCGGGAAGGAGAGCCACCATGTTGAACCGTTTCAAGCGCGGAGCCCTGGCGGCGGTGCTGGCGGTCGGCGCCATAACCATCGCGACATCCGCCCAAGCCCGCGACCGATATTACGACCGCCGCGGCGATGACGCCGCCCTGGCGATCGGCGCCGGCATCATCGGCCTGGCCATCGGTGCTGCGATCGCATCGGATCGCGACGATCGCTACTATTATCACGACCGGGGCTATTACCGGCCTGATCCGCGCTACTACTATCGCAGCTACCCGCGCGGATACTATTACGATCGCTATCCGCGACGCGACTATCGCTTCTATCGCGAATACCGTCATCGCGACGCGCCCCGCCGCTATTGGCGTTACTGAAACCCGGCCATGACCGGTTCCCGGCCCGCCTTTCCCTGGGGAGAGGCGGGCTTTCGTCCCTCGCCAATCGGGGCGTAGCGGGATATTGGCCAGACATGCAGACGCAGGATCTCCGCATCGCGCTCTTCAGCGGCAACTACAACATGGTGCGCGATGGGGCGAACCAGGCCCTGAACCGCCTGGTCGGCTACCTGCTGCGTCAGGGCGCCGCCGTGCGAATCTATTCGCCCACGATCGACGAACCCGCATTCGCCCCGGTCGGCGATCTGGTAAGCCTGCCATCGATACCGATCCCCGGCCGCGCGGAATATCACTTCCCCCTCGCCCTTTCCCCCCGCGTCCGGAAGGATCTCAAGGCGTTCTCCCCCAACGTGATCCACGTCTCCTCGCCCGACGTGGTGGGCCATCGCGCGGTCAGCTGGGCGCGGCAACGCAGGCTGCCGGTGCTGGCGTCGGTCCATACGCGCTTCGAAACCTACCTGCGCTACTACAACATGGCATGGGGCGAGCCGCTGATCGAGGCGATCATCCGGCGCTTCTACCGGCGTTGCGACGCCCTGGTGGCGCCATCGGAAAGCATGGCGCAAGTGCTGCGCGACCGGCGCATGAACTATGACATCGACATCTGGTCGCGCGGCGTCGATCGCGAGATATTCGGGCCTTTTCGCCGCTCGCCCGAATGGCGCCGCTCGCTAGGCATCATGGATGGCGAAGTGGTCATCGGCTTTCTCGGCCGGCTCGTCATGGAAAAGGGTCTCGATGTCTTTTCCGACACGATCGACGAGCTTCGCCGCCGCCGCGTGCCGCACAAGGTGCTGATAATCGGCGAGGGTCCGGCGCGGGGATGGTTCGAAGCGCGCCTGCCCGACGCCGTGTTCGCCGGCTTTCAGGCGGGAGAGGAACTGGCCCGCGCCGTCGCCAGCATGGATGTCCTGTTCAACCCCTCGATCACGGAGACCTTCGGCAACGTCACGCTTGAAGCGATGGCCTGCGGACTGCCCGTGGTCGCCGCCGAGGCGACCGGCAGCGAGAGCCTTGTCGACGATCACGTTTCCGGCCGCCTGATCCGGCCCGGCGCCGTCCGCCAGTTCGCCGAGGCGCTCAAGGCCTATGCGGAAAGCTCGGAGCTGCGCACCGCCCACGGTGCCGCCGGAGAAGCCCGCAGCGCCGATTTCGCCTGGGATCGCATCAACCAGGCGGTCGCCGACACTTATCTGCGCCTCATTCGCCAGCGCGCGGCGGTGAAATCTCCGGTCTGGCATACTACATAACCGCCCATGGCCGACCTTTTCGCCGAAGACCTGCCGCCCCCCACGCCGGAAGAACCGCGCGGCGACGCCCCCCTCGCCGATCGCCTGCGCCCCCATGCGCTGAGCGAGGTCGTGGGACAGGAGCATCTGACCGGACCCGAAGGAGCTATCGGCCGCATGGTCACCGCCGGCCGCCTGTCGTCGATGATCCTTTGGGGACCGCCGGGCACCGGCAAGACCAGCATAGCGCGCCTGCTCGCGGATGCGGTGGGCATGCGCTTCGTGGCGGTGAGCGCCGTCTTCTCGGGCGTCGCGGACCTCAAGAAAGCCTTCGCGGAAGCCGATCTCGCGGCCAGGGCCGGGCAACGCACACTGCTCTTCGTGGACGAGATCCACCGCTTCAACCGCGCCCAGCAGGACGGCTTCCTGCCATTCGTCGAGCGGGGAACGGTGACGCTGGTCGGCGCCACCACCGAAAACCCCAGCTTCGCCCTGAACGCCGCACTGCTGAGCCGCGCGCAAGTTCTGATCCTCCACCGCCTGGACGCCACCGCGCTGGGCCGCCTGCTCGAAAAGGCCGAAGCGCTGGAAGGCCCCCTGCCCCTTGCCGACGCCGCGCGCGAAGCGCTGGTCGCCTCGGCCGACGGCGACGGGCGCTTCCTGCTGAACCAGGCAGAAACGCTCTATGCCGCGAATATCCCCGACCCGCTTGACCCGCAGGCGCTGGGC
This sequence comes from Novosphingobium sp., assembly GCA_036400975.1. Classification (GTDB taxonomy): domain Bacteria; phylum Pseudomonadota; class Alphaproteobacteria; order Sphingomonadales; family Sphingomonadaceae; genus Novosphingobium. The sequence goes on from DASWWL010000080.1 coordinate 4,249, forward strand.
GCATTCCTTCAGCGCCGGGTGGCCGTCTATGACAAGGATCGCGAAGGACATTACAACCTAATCTCCGCCCTGCACAAATCGCTGCGCGGTTCCGATCCGCAGGCCGCGCTCTATTATCTCGCGCGCATGCTGACCGCCGGTGAAGAACCGCTCTACGTGCTGCGCCGCCTGACGCGCTTCGCCAGCGAGGACATCGGCCTCGCGGATCCGCAAGCGCTGGCGCAATGTCTGGCGGCGAAGAATGCATACGAATTTCTCGGCAGCCCGGAAGGCGAGTTGGCCATAGTGCAGGCCTGCCTTTACTGCGCCACTGCTCCGAAATCGAACGCCGCTTACGTGGCGCAGAAGGCTGCCTGGAAGAGCGCCAAGGAAACCGGATCGCTGATGCCGCCCGCCAGCATCCTCAACGCACCGACGAAGCTGATGAAGGACATCGGCTACGGCAAGGACTATGCATACGATCACGACGCCGACGAAGGATTCTCGGGCGCTGATTACTGGCCCGAGGAAATGGAACCGCAAACCTACTATCGCCCCGTCGAGCGCGGATTCGAGCGCCAGGTGCTTGAACGCATCGCCTATTGGGACCGCCTGCGCGCCCAGCGCCGACAGTGATTCCACACTTCCGACACTTCGCCGCGATCGATTGGTCAGGCGCCGCCGGCGAGCGGCACAAGGGCATTGCCGTCGCCATCTGCGAGGAAGGCGATAGCGCGCCCGCGCTGGTGCGTGCCGATCACCGCTGGTCGCGACACGAAGTGCTCGAATGGATGATGGAAGGAATGCCGGCAGAAACGCTCGTCGGCTTCGACCTTGGCATCTCGCTCGCCTTTGCCGATCGCGGCGCATTTTTCCCCGGATGGACGGACAGTCCGCCGGATGCCTGTTCGCTTTGGGCGCTCGTGGACAGTCTCTGCGCCGCCGACCCCTACCTTGCGGCCACCAGCTTCGTCGATCACGCCGAAGCGGCACGCCATTTCCGCCGCCACGGCGGGCGCGAGGGCGAACATTTCGGAGGAGGCCGGGGCCGCTTGCGCGTAACCGAACGTGCACAAGAGACGCTCGGCTGCCGGCCCTACAGCAACTTCAATCTCGTCGGCGCAGCGCAAGTCGGCAAGTCGAGCCTCACCGGCATGCGCCTTCTCCATCGGCTTTCCCGCCGCTTCCCCGTCTGGCCGATCGATCCGCTACCCCGGATCGGCTCGGTGGTAGTCGAAATCTACACCACGATTGCCGCACTCGCCGCAGGCCGCTCTCCGGGGCGCTCAAAGATCCGCGACATTGCAGAACTCAACCGCGCCCTTACCGCGCTAAACAGCGCGTCGATCAACGGCGACGGCGCCATCGACGACCACCGCAGCGATGCCATCCTGACCGCTGCATGGCTTCGTCACGCCGCCTCGATGCACGAGCTTTGGTTTCCCCCGGCGCTTACTCCCCAGATCGCGCAAACGGAAGGCTGGACCTTCGGCGCTCCGTGATTGTATGGGAGCGCGCAAAGGCCGGCTTAGCTCAGTTGGTAGAGCACCTGATTTGTAATCAGGGGGCCACGGGTTCGAATCCTGTAGCCGGCACCATTTTTCAATGAGTTAGATGCGAGAATGGATGACCGCCTCGCAGTGGGACACCAATGGGCATCAGAGCATTACCCTGCCTTACTGGTCGGATAGCCCGGAATGGCCGCTCGCGAGAGCGATAGCGGGGATAGCTGACGATCCCGACAGCGGGTTGGTGATGCAGCTCCTCCTTTCCACCATTCTAGGCTCAGGACCCATTGGGCATCCCGAAAGTGCCAGCGCGACAATGGAACTCGAATACTGGCATCGCCCCAAATACGACGACGATATCCTGCGGTTGGCCTTTGACGGGATGCCCAATGGGTCCTGAGCCTAACCGCAGTCATAATTTGGCGCGTAGAGTGGCGCCGAAAGTCCGGGGCTCGCCAACGGTTGCGGTGATGAGGCCGAACGTGCCGGGGGCGCGGACGATGTAGTAGTTCTCGTTCGTCAGATTTCGCACCCACAGCGCAAAATCATAGGCGCCATCTTCGGTGCGCAGGCCGATCCGTCCATTGAGCAGCCCGTAGGCTGGAACCACGCCATAATTACTGAGAGTCGCAGTGGAGTTGAACGGGGAGCGGTGCAGGTAATCGGCATGACCATAGGCTTCTAGCCCGTGTCCGATCGGCTGCGAGACATCGGCACCCAGCGAGAACGCGAACTTGGAGACATTGGGCAGGGCCTGCCCCGACAAGTCCTGGGTGGGCCCCTGATTGGTCTTCTCCGGCGCTTGGGGTGAATTCGTGAACGTCACGAATTTCGCATCGGTATAGGCACCGGACGCGGTGAAACTGAGCCATTCGACAGGAGCGAAGCTGACGTCTGCCTCGATGCCCTGCGAGCGCACCTTGGGAATGTTGGCGATGTACTGCGTGTAGACGGTCGTTCCTGGCAGCAGCTCGGATATGGTTGTCTGGTAGTCGCGAATTTCGGTGCGAAACGCTGCGAGGTTGAAGGTCAGGCGGCTATCCAAAAGCTGTGATTTGAGCCCGACCTCGAAAGAATTCACCCTTTCAGGCGCGACCACTGGCCTGCTTGCACCGCCGGCCGTCACGTTCAACCCACCCGATTTGTTCCCGCGCGAGTAAGTGCCGTAGAGCAGGACGCTCGGCGTGAGCTTGTACCCTATCGTGACGAGGCCAGATAGCGAGTCAGACTTGTCCCTGGCGGAGAAGCTGAGATTGCCGAGTTGGTAGGCGGTGCTGTCGCGGATCGTCTGAAGTGCGGCGGCCTGTTCTGCGGGAAGCGTCGAGAGGTCCAGTCCGGTTCCGGGCACCTGGAATCGAGTGAACGACCCCGTCTTGTCTTCATGTGTAAAGCGAAGGCCAGCAGTTAGTGTCAGCGCATCGTTGATGTGCCAGTCCGCTTGTCCGAAAGCGGCGTAGCTCTTGGTGCGCGGATCAGAGAAGGAGTCGGCCTCAAAGCCGTTCAGGGCAAGGTTCGTGTTGGCGATGGTCGCCGCGGGCACGGTTGCGGGATTGAGGTTCCAGGCGGCGAAATCTTTCCCATATCCGTTGCGACCGTAGCCGCGGACCACCTGCCAGAAATAAAACAGGCCGAGCTGGTAATCGATCGTGTTGCGGCCGTTCGAGGCAAGACGCAGTTCCTGCGTGAACTGACGCTGGAAGTTCGCCTGCTGCGCGAGCGTATTGATCGGGAGCGAGGTGCCGTCGATGTCGTTCGATGGATACCAATCCCACCAGCGGTATGCAGTGATCGATGTTAACGTCACCGGACCGGTGCCCCAGTCGATCTGCCCAGACACGCCATAGCTTTCCATGTTGGCCTGGAAGTGGGAATCAGCGTCGCCCGTCCGGCGAAACGCGCTGCCGGCGGGCAACGAATAGCCCAAGCGCGCCGCACGGTCGAAAATGCTGTTTGGGATGGCGGCACCGTTGGCGAAAGACGTGTAGTAGCCGTCGATCAGCGTCAGCATCGAATGCTGCTTCTGCTTCGAATAATCGCCGATCAGACGAATCTTGATGTCGTCGGTCGGCTTGGCCAGCAGCTGCCCGCGAACTGTAAAGTTGTCGTAGTCCTGCGCCCTGCTGCTATCGAACCGGTTGAGGAGATATCCGCCCCGATGGGTATCGGCCAGGCTGATGCGCACAGCGATCCGGTCGGCTACGATCGGTGCTGAGGCAGACAGCCGGATCTGATGATAGTCGTAGTTGCCCAGAGACGCTTCTGCGGTCAGCTCCGGATCGAAGCTCGGCTCGCGAGTCGTAATGTTGAGGGCGCCGGCCGTAGTGTTCTTGCCAAACAGCGTGCCTTGCGGCCCGCGAAGCACCTCGATCTGCGACAGGTCGATCAGGTCGAACTGCGACTGGCCCGGACGGCCGTAATATACGCCGTCCACATAGAAGCCCACGCCGTACTCCAGCCCATCGACGGCGATGGCCGAATTGGCGCCCAATCCGCGGATATTGATGTTGCTGTTGCGTGGATTGGTAGCCGTGACCTGCAGGGTTGGCACGAGTTGCTGGACCTGCCCGATCGTGAAATTGCCGGTGCGTTCCAGTTGTTCGCCACCGACGACGCTGATCGCGACTGGAACGTCCTGCGAGTTCTCTTCGCGGTGGCGGGCGGTAACGACGATCGGTTCACCGTAAGAGGCTTCGGCTGCTGCTTCCGAGACGGTGCCGTCGGCGGCGAGGGCCGGCGTCGCGGCGATGAGCGCGAGCACGGCGACGCCCCCGTGCAGTGCTATGGTGTTCATGGAAAAGTTCCTGTGTCGTGCGGACGCGCGCGGTCGTTTCCGCGATACGGACCGACAGCGGACGGCAGTCCTGGGGGCGGCGCACGGGAAACGTCCCGCGCGCCGAGGGATGATGGATGGAAGGGATCTTACCGGCTGGGCCGCTCGCCTGCCGCCACTACGCGCACGAGTTGGCGCTGGGCATTGCCATAATCGGCCACGCCCTTGTGCTGCACGGCACGGTTGTCCCAGATCGCCAGAGAGCCCGGGCGCCACTTGAAGCGGACCTGATGCTCGGGCTTGGCGAACTGCTGCTTGAGGTAAGTCAGCAACTCACGCCCTTCTGCCTCTGACAGGCCGACAAGCTGCTCGGTGAAGCCTTCATTGACGTAGAGAACCTTACGCCCGTTGTGAGGGTGGGTGATCACCACCGGATGCTGAACGCCGCTGTAGTCGGCCAGGTAATCCTCGAGCTCGGCCTTGTCGTCGATCAGCTTGTAGGCCTTGCTGTTGGGCCGATGGATCGCCGTCAGGTCGGCGATACGCTTCTTCACATCATGCGGTAGCGCTTCATAAGCGGAGATGCCGCTCGACCAGACCGTGTCGCCGCCCAGTTCCGGCGCGATCACGCTACGCAGCACCGACACAAGATACGGCTTTTCGAGGTAGGTCGCATCGGCATGCCAGGGCGTGCCGTAATAGGCGTTGGAATAAGGCCCGGTATCCATTGGGCGGATCTCGTCATCTGCGATCCCGCGGCGGCGAGCGATGCTGTCGGCCACCGGCGGGCCGAATATTCGGCCGATCGCGGCTTGCTGCGCGTTGTCAATGCCCGTGTCGCGGAAGAACAGCACCTGATGCTCCCACAGCAACCGGCGCAGCAGTGTCGCGACTTCGTCAGTGATGGGAGCGGTGAGGTTCAGCCCGCGCACTTCGGCGCCCAGATTGGCTTCGACCTGGATTACCTGGATTTCGCTGGCGGCAATGGCGGGCTTGATGGCGGTTATGGCGTTCATGCTATTCTCCTGGAGAAAAAGGTCAGGCGGGGTTTGAGGATCGGAGATCGAGTTCACGGCGGACGGCGGCATGTGCCGCCTCGTCGAGCGGGAAGCCGCGCAGCAGAGCGGCGGACACGAGGTGGGCGACAGCTGGGCCCAGCCCGAAGACGATGACCAGGGCATTCAGCGCCTCGGGCGTGTTGCGTGATGCAGACGGATCGAAGCCGAATGCACCGACTAGCGGCAGCGCAACGCCCACCGCCAGAGCCATGCCCGCTTTCATCGATACGCTGAAAGTCGAAAAGAACAGTGCCGTTCGGTCATGGCCGGTTTCTAGGCGGTGATGGTCGGCGATGTCGGCCACCATCGATCGCAGCATGAGGTTGCCCGATCCTTGCGCTAGGCCCTGGGCGATCGTCAGGCCGATCAACAGCGTCAAGTTGCCCGGCGTGAGCAGCAGCAAGCCAAGGTTGATCGCAACCTGAACAAGCTCTCCGGCGATGGCGGTGCGGTGCTTGCCCAGTCGCTTCGCCACTTGCATCCAGATTGGCCCGGCGGCGATACCGAACACGAACTGCGACAGCATCAGCGCGCTGCCCCATTGCGGCAGGCCCATGTAGATGGTCACGACGAAGATCAGCAGCGCCCCACGAACGCCCTGGCCGAAGGTGACGGCAAGGTCCGACAGCACGACCCGCCGCAGCAATTTCTCCTGCGCGAGAATCCGCAGGGTTTCGATCAGACCAGGTCGCCGCTGGCGTTCCGCATCACTGTGGGACTTTTCGGGAAAGGCCCGCAGAGTAAACCACACAGCGGGGAACAGGGTCAGCAGGATTACGGCGCCCATCGCTGCAAGGCGCAGGCGATCGTCACCGGGCCGCACCTGATCGATGATCGCGGGCAACACCAGCACCAGTAACAGCGCGCTGGAACCGGCAACGCCCATGAAGGTCGCGATGCGGGTGCGTTGGTGATAGTCGCTCGATATCTCGCCCGACCAGGCCAGATAGGGAATCTGGATCATGGCCCAACTCAGGTAAAACACGAATAGCGCCGCACCGAGATAGATCGGCGTCACATCAGCGGGCGGGAAGAACAGCGCCAGCGTCGCGAGGCCATAGAGTGCCGCTCCCGCAGCCATCCAGGGACGCCGCCGGCCGAACCGGCTGTTCGTCCGGTCGCTCAGGGCGCCCACGAGCGGATCGGCGAACGCACCCCATACGCGCTCGACCAAGAAGATCAGCCCCAGTACGCCCAGCGAGAAACCGAACTGCTGAGCATAAAACGCCGGCACAAAGTTGGCGACCGGCACCTGGGCGGCATAGACCGGCACCGCCAAGGCAGAGAATGCGGCCAGGCGTCCGGCGGCCGGGCCGCTATGTGGGGTGCGCGCCGGCGGGGCTGACGAAAATGAGGCTGGCGCAAATGTCGTGGCCATCGCGGCACTCCAGGCAGGGATCGATGGGCGCTGAAGGGGCCGGAGGCATCAGCCGCCAGCCCCCTCGAGCGGATCAGGCGTGTTCGGCCCGTGCGGCCTTCTCCTGGCGCGTCGTCTTGCTGATGCGGCCGTCGATGCCCACCGGCGCGTCGCCGTGGACAGTCGCGCGGCGCAAGGTACGCCGTTGCAACGCGAAGTCGGCGACGGCACGATGCTGCGTTGCGCGGTTATCCCAGAAGGCCACGTCACCCGGTTCCCAACGCCAGCGTACGACGTTCTCCGGCCGCGTAACCTGATCCTGCAGCACATCGAAGATCCGCGCGGATTCGGTCTTGTTCAGGCCGATGAAATTCCGCACAAAATGACCAAGCAGCAGGTTGCGTTGGCCGGAAACCGGATGAACGCGCACGACGGGATGCTCGGTCTCATAGATGGTCGAAGCGAAGATGTTCCGCTGAAACCGCGCGCGCTCCTGCTGGGCCTCGCCAAGATCCTTGGAATCCCTCGCCAGGCCGAACTGGGCGGCATAGTCGTAGTCGTTGGTGTGCAGCGCCCAGAGGTTGTTCACCAGCTGACGCAGCGGCTCGGGCAGGCCTTCATAGGCTGTTTCGGTGTTTGCCCAGAGCGTATCGCCACCCGCCTCCGGCACGTTGATCGCGCGCAGGATCGAACCCTTGGGATAAGCGTCGACGAAGGTCACGTCGGTGTGCCAGCTGGACGCAGCGTAGCCCTCCCTGCTGTCGAGCTCGAGCAGGTAGCGCGATCCTTCGGCCACCGGCACCGTCGGATGAGCAACGGGATCGCCGAACAGACCGGCGAAAGCCTCGTGCTCGGTGTCGTCCAAGTGCTGCTGGCCGCGGAAGAAGATCACCTTGTGACGGACGAGCGCCGCTTCGATTGCGCCTACCGTTTCGGAGGCAAGATCGCCCGACAGCTGCACGCCACGGATTTCGGCGCCGATGCGGCCGGTGATCGGCCGGATGTCGAGCGGCGATGCGGGGTCCTTGGCATTGGGATAACGGTCGATAAGCGTGGTCATGGGAAGTCTCCTGAAGTGGGTACGGAAATTGGTTCACCGAACGCGGGTGCACGGCGGGTTGCGCTGCAAGACGCAGGGTTGAGAAATGGGTGACGTAACGGGGAGCAGGACATACACGTCCTCCCGCGGGAGCTGGCGAGATTTGGGATCTACGCCGTTCGCTGGCGCCAGGCTCGGTTTGTGCAGCCCGTCCTACGCCCCGTTTAGGTCAAGGTTTGTTGGAACACATGTGCATCGCCTCACCTCATCGTTGCGAGAGGGGAACACGAAGCCTGGCGCTGTCGCCTGAGCATCGCGCGCTTTAGCCGTTGGTAACGCGGAGCAAGCTGCTTCCCGATCAAAAGCCGCGGGTCAGGATCCGGTTCATGCACGGCGGGCCTGACCACCCGTATCCATGCGGAGTAATGTCTACTTATTTGATTGACTCTCTAGCAGTCAAGCCAAACATTTGCTTCGACGATGGATAGCGCTGATTTCACGACGGCGTTCACATTACATTCCCGAATGGTTCCGAGGTGCTACCGCCTTCTTGGACAGTTTGGCGGCTGAGTTATGAACCGCCCCGGGATTGCCGGGGGCCATTTGGTTTAAATTATGCGGCCATGGGGGCGAGGAGCCGGCGGTTGTTGAACCAGTCCACCCATTCGAGCGTGGCGTATTCAACGGCCTCAAAGGATCGCTACGGACCTCGCCGGTGGATCACCTCGGCCTTGTAAAGACCGTTGATCGTCTCGGCCAAAGCGTTGTCGTAGCTGTCGCCTACGCTGCCCACCGATGGTTCGATCCCTGCTTCGGCAAGGCGCTCGGTATATTTGATCGAGACGTATTGGCTGCCGCGGTCGCTGTGGTGGATCAGGCCGCCACGATGGACAGGGCGCCGATCATGGATCGCCTGCTCGAGGGCATCCAGCACGAAGCTGGCGTGCGCCGTCCAGCTCACCCGCCAGCCCACGATATAGCGGGCATAGACGTCGATCACGAAGGCCACGTAGACAAACCCCGACCACGTTGCGACGTAGGTGAAGTCCGAGACCCACAGCATGTTCGGCGCCGGCGCATGGAACTGCCGGTTCACCTGGTCGAGCGGGCAAGGTGCGGCCTTGTCGCTCATCGTCGTGCGCACCGGCTTGCCGCGGATTATGCCCTGCAGGCCAAGATCGCGCATCAGCCGCTCCACTGTGCATCGAGCGATATCGAAGCCTTCGCGCCGCATCTGTCGCCACACTTTGCGCACGCCGTAGACGCAGAAGTTCTCGGCGAAGACGCGTACCACCTCCGGCTTCAACATCTGATCACGCTGAGCACGCGACGATAGCCGCGAGGGATCGCGTCGCCGCGCCAGATGCTCATGGTAGGTAGATGGGGCGATCGGCAGAACCCGGCAGATCGGCTCGACCCCATAATCATCGCGGTGCTCGTCGATGAACGCAATCATCGCTTGAACGGGCGGTCGAGCTCCGCCTGGGCAAAATATGCGGAAGCCTTGCGCAGGATCTCGTTGGCCTGGCGCAGTTCGCGGTTCTCGCGCTCCAACGCCTTCAGCTTGTCAGCCAACTCGGTGGGCACACCGGCCCGCTTGCCGCTGTTCACCTCGGCCTTCTTCACCCACTCAAGCAGCGTGTGTCCCCGAACAGCCGATCTTCTCGGCAATGGATGTGATCGCTGCCCAGCGGGACGGATGGTCGTCTTCATGGTCCAGCACCATGCGGACCGCCCGCTCACAAACCTCCAGTGCAAACTTGTTCGTCGTCTTGCTCATCGCAGACCCTTCCTCTCAGGAGTTAGGGCCTCCGACAATCCCGGAGCGGTTCAAAGGGGTTTCATCATGTGTAAGGAGCGCCCCACTTTGAGCGAAAGAAGGTGCACGGCAGCATGCACTCTTTTTTAAGTCGCGAAGCGCAAATACTTGCAAATGGCTTCGTTCAAGCAGCGCGAGTCGCGCCAAAACGTCCACTTGAATGCTCGCATGCTTCAGAATGCGGGATGGTCGGCCGTCACGGTTTGCAACGTCTCCTCTCGAGGATTGATGGTGAAGTGCCCTGCCCCTCCCGCGAGAGGCACCTTCGTCGAAATCCGGCGCGGCTCCTTCTGTGTCGTCGGGCAGGTAAAATGGTCGCATGGTCTTCGTTTTGGGCTGCGCAGTCAGGACAAGATCGACGCGACCTCCCTGATCGAACAGCGACAAGAGAAGCGAGGCAATGTCGAACGAAGGAGCATGGCTAGTAGGGCGACGACGGCACAATCGGCGATGGCCCTGGCGAGAAAGGACACGAGCCGGCAGCTGGGTCGACTGCTGGAATGGTCGGCAATAGTCGCGGCCACGATCGGGGGCGCTGCACTGCTTGTAACGGAGATGCACAGCGCATTGGCAGAACCTCTGACACAGGCGCAAGATGCGTTAATCGCCCGGCGATAAGCAGTTGGCCCGCCGTGTTGGTGATAATCCACCTCGCTTCAGCTCAACCGGCAACCGCTGCTCCTCCTATGCCCGTCCCTGTAGTGCTCGGCGGGGCGCTTGACGATTTGGATTTCATCTTCGTTCCTTCGGCACAGTAACGATGCCGAAATCCTTAAATAACAGTCTCAAATCTATAGCATTAGTGCTGATGGTAGACACATCAACGTCTAACAATCATATTTTGACCATTGATGATATCGGCCGCTCTGTAAGCAATGACAACGGTCGGGGCCATCGTATGTCCACGGATGAGGCGCGGCATCACCGAAGCATCCACGACGCGCAACCCGCTTATGCCTTTCACCCTCAGCTCAGCATCGACGGCCGCCGTGGGATCGTCCTCTGCTCCCATCCGCATCGTGCCGACCGGATGAAAAACGGTCGTTGCATCGCGCCGCACATGGGCGGCCAATTCTGCGTCGGTGGCAGTAATCGGCGAAAACACCGATTGAGCCCAAGGAGCCAGAACGGGCTCATAGGCGATGCGATGGGCGATACGCAGGCCGGCCACCAGTGCTGTGACATCCGCATCTTCACTGAGATAACACGGATCGATCACCGGCTTGACCGTTGGATCGGAGGACGCCAGGCGAAGGGTGCCGCGGCTTGCCGGTTGCAGCAACGCCACACCAATCGACGTTCCCGAACGTCTCCCGGCGTCGGTTATTCCGCCGAAATTTGCGGACGTGGTAGTGTATGAGAACAGCAGTTCGATATCGGGGATTGATCCACCATTCAGCGCGGCCCAACCTACGCCGTTCTCCGAGAAGTAGCCGGATGGCCCGGTGTGGTCGCACAGCCAGGCAGAGATGTCCTCCTCACCCATCCCCGGCGCTACTGACCCTTCGACGCCCGCAGCGGCTAGCGTATAAATGTGCGTATAGACATGATCTTGAAGGTTGGCGCCAACCGCGGGCGCGTCAACCAGAACCTCGATGCCGAGTTCTTCGAGATGATCGCGCGGACCGATGCCCGACAACATCAGAATCTGCGGCGTATTGAATGTGCCTGCACAAAGTATCACCTCGCGCCCGGCCGTGATTGAGCGGATGCCGTCGGCATCCCTGACTTCGACACCGATGGCCCGGCCGCTATCGACCAGAACGCGATTAACCTGCGCGTTCGTGACGATCGTAAAATTGGCCCGTGACCGCACCTCGTCGGTGAGGAAATCGTCGGCAATCGTGCGGCGGATTCCACTTGCGAACATTGTCTGGTAGCGATCGGTGACGAACGGGTCCACGCCATTGGAGTCACCGCGCTGCCCAAGGCCTGCCGCAACGAATGCGTCATGCAGCCGCTCCGATAGGTCGGTGGGGGTCGCGACATCATGCATCACGATGACCGTCATGGCCGCGCAGGGTGTCGGGTCCGCGATCGGTCCGCTCCACCTTCCGGAAAACGTCGAGCGCGACATCGCCGTTCCAACCAATGGCACCAGCGGCTTCCCAAGCGTCATAATCCTCAGGTCGACCGCGTAGCCACGCACCGACATTAAGCACGTTCGATCCCCCCATGCCGCGCCCCCGAGGGTGAGCAATCGACCGTCCCCCGAGACCGTCTTGCGGAACGGTCTCGTAGGCCCAGTCGCGCTCGCCACCCCAAGTTAGGAAGAACGCACCCTGACTGCGGCCGATGTCGAGGGGGTTTTCGTCGCCAGCTTCGATCAGTGCCACGCTGGCATCGGAAAGGCTGCTGAGGCGCGCGGCGAGCACCGAGCCGGCAACACTCGCGCCAACGATGATGTAGTCATATTCAGTCATGGGTACTCTCCTCGACCGCCCCCGACTTTTTAGAAACCTAATTTGCCGTTTTGCTTCTTCCATTCGCGTTGCGGCGGAATGGTCCGATCACATCTCAATGCTCGGCGAGCTTACCGTTTTCGACGCGGGACAGATCATAGTAAAGAGGTCAGTGCGTCAGCGAAGACGCCCTGATCGCCGTTTTCGTGTACATCCGATAGTGATCATGGTTATTCCCAAAATCACGCCCAATGTTTGACCTGACTCTACGGTTTCTCTACGGTTTCTGTGCGCAGCATCGCTTTGAATGCACGGGCAACTTCAAGATTTGCGTCCGTAAATCGGAGCCAACCCTTATGGCCGAGAACCCAAGGGCTCTTTCCGTCCCCCAGTCGAACGCCGCCCCCCTTTTGTACGGTGTCATCAAATATCGGGTGTGTGCTGATCGCCACGTCCGCGCGCGTAACCCGGCCGATTTCCCGGAACCGCTCGAGCTGAACGATATATGTATCCAAACCACTATGACGTTGTGGGATGGATGTGTCGGCTGCGAGACTGCCCGGCAGACCGTAGCCGCCGAACAAGGTAGCGACATGCTTCGTGCCTTTATCGGTCACAGGGAAAACAGCCGCAACCGACCCGGGCGTGTGGCCCGGAGTGACATACAGATGGACAGTAGTATCACCCAAGATCAGTTCGTCGCCATCTTTGATGGGTCGATCTATCGTGGGTGCAGGCACGACAGGGAGGCCGGGCGCCGATGGGATCGTAAGTAGCGGCAGGTCGTCGCTGCCTACCAGAACCTTGGTGCCATAGGTGTCCTGGAAGTGTTTGGCGCCCCCGCTATGGTCGATATGACCGTGCGTTATCACGAGATATTTGATGTCCGCCGGATCGAGAGCAAGGGAACGCAGACCGGGCTCGATAATAGTCACCGCATCCTTCTCGCTCCACATCGCGTCGAAAAGGATGATGCCGGCGGAGGTCTTCAGCGCCCATGCCCCGACGAAGCGGTTACCGACATAGAACAGATTGTCGAACGCCCGGATGGGTGCCACTTCCGAGTTATCGATCCCGACCTGCGGCACGGAAGGGGGAGGACAGAAACCAGCCATTCGCGGTGCAATGAACAAATTGGGGATCAACCCCTGCGGAAGATCCCGGCCAATCAGTACATAGGCACGGTCGATATGCCGCTTTACTTCCGGCGTCTCGATAGTCCGGCATTTCTTCGCCATCGACAGTACATCATGGACATCCGTATCCTGTGCACCGGCGACGGACGACAACAGGGACGCGACACAAGCGAACGATGCCCATATACTTCGGACATTCATCATAGCGATGCTCATAAGACCACTTCTTTCATAGATCCGCGTAGACGTGCGTTTCCACACGCCCCCCCGGATGTGTGACTGCCCCTTCAATTGCTCGGCCCACGGTCTGCGCGAATTTCCAGAGCGCGCCAGATTGGTAGTCGTTGCGGCGCGGCTTCCAGTCGGCACGGCGAACGGCAAGTTCCGTTTCTTCGATAAGCAGGTCGATGTTTCCCATGGTCGCGTCTATCCGAATGCGATCGCCGTCTCGAACCAGCGCGATAGGTCCACCGACGGCAGCCTCTGGCCCGACATGGCCTATGCAGAAACCTCGCGTTCCGCCGGAAAAACGCCCGTCCGTGATCAAAGCCACTTTCTCACCCAGCCCTTGTCCATAAAGGGCAGCGGTCGTGGCGAGCATCTCGCGCATGCCAGGCCCGCCCTTCGGCCCTTCATAACGGATGACCAGCACTTCGCCGGACGCAATCTCGCGCTTCTCGACCGCGGTGAAACAATCTTCCTCGCAATCGAATACCCGCGCCGGTCCTTCGAAGACCAGCGTTTTCATGCCGGCGATCTTGACGATGGCGCCATCCGGGGCAAGCGTGCCCTTGAGCGTTACGACGCCGCCTGTCGGGGACAATGGGTTCTTTGCATCGCGGATGACCTTCTGGTCCGGATTCCAGGTGATCTCGTCTATGTTCTCGCCCAACGTGCGGCCGGTCACGGTCATGCAATCGCCATGCAGCAGCCCTTCTGCGAGCAGGGTCTTCATGACCATGTAAATTCCGCCGGCGTCGTAGAGGTCGCGAGCGACATATCTGCCCCCTGGCTTCAGGTCGGCGATATAGGGGGTAGTCCTGAATATTTCGCCGACGTCGAAGAGATCAAAGTCAATGCCACATTCGTTCGCCATTGCAGGAAGGTGCAATCCCGCATTCGTCGATCCGCCGGTCGCAGCAACCACGCGCGCAGCGTTTTCGAAAGCCTGGCGCGTACAAATATCGCGAGGGCGCAGATTACGACGAAGCAATTCCATCACCTGTCGTCCCGCCGCCCGCGAAACATCGGCATGTTCAGGATAGACGGCCGGGGCCATATTGCTCATGGGCAGCGAGAGACCGATAGTTTCGGCGACACCGGCCATCGTATTGGCCGTGTATTGCCCGCCGCACGCACCAGAACCCGGACAGGCGACTTTCTCGATTTCGCTGAGTTCTGCCAAAGGACATGCACCAGAAGCGTGCCGCCCCACCGCCTCGAACACGTCGATCACCGTGACATCCTCGCCCCGATAGCGGCCCGGCAGGATCGATCCGCCATAGACGAAGATCGATGGCACATTCAGTCGCAACATCGCCATCATCATCCCGGGAAGCGACTTATCGCAGCCGGCAAAGGTCACCAGGGCATCATAGCAATGACCGCGTACACTGAGCTCAACTGAATCGGCAATCACCTCGCGGCTGACGAGGGAGGATTTCATCCCTTGATGGCCCATCGCGATCCCATCGGTTACGGTGATTGTGTTGAACCGCCTCGGCATGCCGCCCCCGGCGATCACGCCTTCCCGGCAGATATCCGCCTGGTCATTCAGGGTGATATTGCACGGCGCGGAATCATTGCCGGCCGATGCGATACCGACGAAGGGTCGAGCGATATCCTCCTCCGTCAGCCCCATCGCATAATAATAGCTTCGATGAGGGGCGCGTTCGGGACCCACGGAGACGTGCCGACTGGGAAGGCGCGATTTGTCAAACGAGGTCAAAGTAGGGCTCCCTCAGTGTGCGATCGCTTTGCGCAGTGACAGCGCGAGCAATCCCGCCAACATCATACTGCCGGCTAAAACTGCCAGGCCGTAACTGTAGTCGCCGGTGCTGTCCTTCAGCCAACCCATAGTCATCGGTCCCGCATAGCCAGCGAGATTGCCAAGCGAATTGACCAATGCGATCCCGGCTGCAGCGGCCGATCCACGCAGTACAAGACTGGGCAGCGTCCAGAATACAGGGCAGGCCGCATAGATGCCGAGCGTCGCCACAGCGAAGGCCAACGTAGCCACAATCAATGATGTAGCTTGGCCCGCAACCAGAAATCCGGCAGCGCTCAAAAGAACCGGTATGGCGATGTGCCAGATACGCTCGCCAGCCCTGTCGGAATGACGTGACCAAAGGAGAAGCCCTATCGCCGCAACAAGGTTGGGGATCGCGACAATCCATCCCGTTTGTTCCGTGCTCAAATTGCCCAGAGACTGGAGAATTTGCGGAGACCAGAAACCGAAACCATAGAGTCCGATCACGATCAGGAAATAGAGCATGCCAAGCGTCCACACGACCGGGTTCAGCAAACCATCGCGAAGTCTGGCGGGGTGCCCGGCAGCATCCGCGCCGTCGTCCACCATTGCTTCGATCGCGCGCTTTTCATCCTCATTCAGCCATTTTGCGTGAGATGGCCGGTCGGTCAGCCAGAACAGGGTAATAATGCCCAAGGTGATGGCCGGGAGCGCCTCGACAATGAACATCACCTGCCAGCCCCGGAATCCCAGGGCGCTTTGCGTAAGCAGCCAACCCGAAAGGGGCGCGCCAAGTACGTTCGCAAGGGGTACTGCCACAAAGAAGTTGCCAATGATGCGGCCACGCATCTCTTTGGGAAACCAGTAAGTCAGGTACAGAATGACGCCCGGTAGAAAGCCCGCTTCCGTCACGCCCAGAATCAGACGGACAGCATAGAATTCAAACGGTGTCGTCACAAAGGCGGTACTGGCCGAAACCAGCCCCCAGACGATAGAGATGAGCGCCAGCCATCTCGATGCCCCCAGGCGTTGCAGCATCATGTTGGCCGGCACCGTGAACAAGGTATAGCCGATGAAGAAGATGCCGGCGCCAAGACCGAAAGCGCTCGCCGAAAGTCCAAGGTCGGCGTTCATCGTCAACGCCGCGAAACCGATGTTCACGCGATCGAGGAACGATACGAAGTAAAGCGCCGCCAACAGCGGGATGAGCCTGCGAGCCGCCCGAGCCAAGGCACGCTCACCCCGCTCGGGGGCGACGGGAATCGCCGACGCAGTTACGCGGCCGGCGATCTCGTTTTTAGTGGACATCTCAGAACTTGCCACGAATGCCGGCGCGGAATGACGTTCCAATCGTATCGTAGAAGCCTGGGCTGGTGCCGGTATTGAGGAACTGTAGTGCACTGTTTGGGGCCAGGCGCGGCGGATCACGATCAAGGAGATTTTCAACCGTCAGGAAAAATTCCGGACTGCCTTTCACATCTTCGAACCGATAGCTGATCGCCGCGTCAAGATAGCCTACCGCCTTGATGTTGTTGTTGGCGATAGTCGTCGAATTGAAGCTGTTTGCGACAACACCCTTGCCGATGTAACGGCCCACCAAACCAAGCGTGAACCCACCTTGCTCATAAGTCGCCGTGAGCGATCCTCTCCACTTAGGAAAATAGGCGGGGACCGAGGCCAGCACATTCTGTCCCGACACTTCGCCAGCATATTCAGTACGGACCACGCTGGTGTCCACATTCAGCTTGTTGAGATGGCTTGCCAGAGCGCGCAGCGACACTCTGCCCGCCCCCAGATCGAACCTGTAAGCGGCCTCAATGTCAAAGCCCGAGGTACGCAAGCTGCCGGCGTTCGTGCCTGCAAGCCTTACAGACGTGATGTGGCCATCCGATCCACGTGTGACCAGCGAACACGCCGCCTGATTACCGGCGAAGCAAAGATTGACCGCCTGCTGCGTATTGCCAGCGATCGAGGTGATGTAGCCGCCGATCTTGATGTTGTAATAGTCAAACGAGACGGACAGGCCGTTGATCCACCGAGGCGTCAGGACGACACCGGCCGTAAAACTCTGCGCGATCTCGGGCTTGAGGTTGGGATTGCCGCTGTTGAGGAAAGCCGTGATCGTGTCGAGTCGCCCGCCGTTGAAGGGGTCAGTGACGGTCTGGGTCGCCTGGGACTGGGCGAACAAGTCGGCGATGTTAGGTGCGCGGATGTCGCGCGATCGAACGAACCGGAACAGGATGTCGTCCACGGGACGCCAGGTCGCGCCGATCTTCCAGGTCGTCACGGTACCCGACGTGGTATAGTCAGTTACACGGACCGCGCCATTCGCCTCGAGCGACTGGAGGAACGGAGCATCCTTGGCCAGGGGCACGACGACTTCGGCAAAGCCTTCTTTGACGGAATAGGAGCCGTTGATCGGTTTGAAGTTGCCGGAGAAATAGGCGCTCGCAAGCGACAGGGCATCCACCGTCTCGCTCACCTTTTCCTTGCGATATTCGCCGCCAAAGGCAACCGAGACAGGACCGGCCCAGGTCGAGAACGGTTCACCCTGTATTGATGCCGCAACGACATGCTGTTCGATGCGGGAATCGCGCTGCGTCGTTCCCGTGACCCACGCAATGGCCTGGGGCGAAGCGACCCCAGTGCCGATGATATTGAGCGGCACGCATCCATTCGCCGGATCGCGGCAAACGATTGTGCCGGACGAATTGCGGACAGCGTCGATCGCTTGATTGTAGCGTGCGGTGATCGTTTCGTTCCGGACCTCGTTAAGCGCGTCGGTGCGGCCATATTGATAGTAGGCATCGAGCGTCCAGCTGCCTCCGAGCTTCCACTGTAATCCGCCTAATGCCCGATACGTCTGGATGTCGTTATGCACCTCCAGCTTGCCGATGTCCTGGTTCCAGGTACCGAACGTCAGTGCCGTGCCAGTTCCTGCCGGCGCCCTGATCGAATCGGGGAGAAAGGGATTGTCGCTCTGGATGGAGAGATTGCCCAGCTTGAACTGGTACACATTGGGGCTGAACACTTTGGACCGGGCATAGGATCCCTCGACGAACAGATTGAGATCTCCCGTGGCGTCGAAGGACAGGCGAGAGAAAACGCTGCGATTGCGCACCTCCGCCGCTAAAGGAATGGCTCCAGCAATATCGCTAGGCGTTCCGCCGATCATCAGGCCGGCGCCGGCCGGCGTGCCGAACTGGAACTGGCTGGGGGCGCCGCCGGCGCCGAACTGGGTGCCGGCATTAGGGCCGCTGAGGATGAGACCACCGGCAGCGGCGTTGGAAATATAGACAGGCGCAGCCAACCTGAAGGTTGGCGTGGAGCCAGTTGGCACTAGTTTTGAGGCATTGTACCAGCCTCGGCTGTTGGTATTGAACACCCCGTCCTGGTCTGAATACGTGCCGCTGATAAGGAAGTGGCCGCGCCCGTCTGCGAACTTTGTCCCAAAGGATGCCGCGATCTTGCGCGAGCCGCCGTCGCCCCGACTGCTGATGCCGGCCTGCGCTTCATATTTAAGACCAGTGAAATTCTTGTTCAGAATGAAGTTGACCACGCCCGCGACCGCATCCGAACCGTAGGCTGCGGAAGCACCGCCAGTCACGACTTCAACGCGCTCGATCAATTGCTGCGGAATGGTATTGACATCGACAAGGCCGGAGGATGTCGAGCCGGCCACGCGCCGCCCATCGACCAGCACCAGAGTGCGAGTAGCCCCCAAATTGCGAAGGTTGAGGATATTCAGGCCGCCTACGCCCAATGAGGTGCCGACGTTGCCCGCGCGGGGGTTAAGCCCCGTGGAAAGCGCGGGCAATTGGTTCACGACATCCGCAACATTCGCTGGCGCCGTCAGGGCGATTTGCTCAACACCAAGCATCGTGAGCGGCGTGGGCGCCTGAAACCCGTCGCGTTTAACACGAGAGCCGGTGACAACGATACCTTGATCGGCCCCATCTGCAATTGGGCCGTCGCTTTCTCTAGACGGTACCACATCACCAGTTTGTTGGCTTGGCTGACCTGCACCTTCCTGAGCCCAAGTTTCCGAAGGCAGGAGCAGTGTAGTTGTGATCGCCACCATCGATGTAAGCACCGGCCCATATGCTTTTCGAACGATTGGATATATCATTTTTCATCCCCTCCACATTTATATAATAGGAAAATTTAGTATTTTAATTTATTGAATTTTAATATTTATTATAATAAATATTATTCGCATTTGGATATAACGCTCAACAATGCAAAGCCCTTCCCTGCGCCTTCATCGCCACCTCCTGGATCACTTCGCCAAGTGTGGGATGAGCGTGGATGGTCTCTGCAATATCGGTCAGTGTGCAGGCCATTTCGAGCGCCATGGCGAACTGACCTGCCATTTCCGAGACGCCGGCGCCCGCTGCTTGAAGCCCCAGAACCAACTCCGTATCTGGATCGAAGACAACCCGAACAAAGCCATCGCTGCGCTCCGTGGTCATCGCACGTCCGTTCGCGCTAAACGGGAATGTCGCCACCTTTGCCCCCGGTGAACGTGGATCGCCTGGCAGTTGACCAACAACAACCAGTTCGGGGTCGGTAAAGCAGACAGCAGGTATGGCTCGCTTGTCCCAGCGGCGATCATGTCCCGCGACGATTTCCGCAACCATATTGCCTTGCGCCATTGCCCGATGAGCAAGCATCGGATCGCCGGTTACATCGCCAATCGCGTAAACTCCGCGCATCGAAGTGGCGCATCGATCGTCTACGGCGACAAAATCGCCTTTCATATCAAGGCCGAGCGTTTCCAGCCCGAAACCGGCTGTCACCGGTTTTCGCCCGACTGTGACTAGGACGAGGTCGGCCGGAATTTCCAGCTCACCATTGGTGGTATCCACCACAAGTGCCTCACCGGACTTGTCGAGCCCCCGCGCCTTTGCGCAAAGATGTAGTGCAATGCCCAGATCGGCGAGGCGCTTGCGGACCGGCTCAGTCAGTTCGGCGTCATATTGAGGTAGAATGCGATCGGCCGCTTCGACGATGGTGACCGTCGCCCCCAGCTTGGCCATGGCAATGCCGATCTCAAGACCGATATATCCGCCGCCAACGACCGCGAGTCTGGTGGGAACGTGCTGAAGCGACAGGGCTTCGGTCGAGCTGACGACCCGTCCCCCGAATGGCAGGAAAGGCAGTTCGAATGGGATCGATCCCGTCGCGATCACAATGTTTTCAGCCCGGATACGGATTGCTTCGGCGCCGGTCTGAACTTCCACCATCTTGCCATCGACTATAGAGGCATGGCCCTGGATATACCGGACCCGTGCCTTCTTCAGCAGCCCCGCTACACCACCGGTCAGGCGCTGCACGATGGCATCCTTCCAGGCGATAGTTCTTTCCAGATCAATGGTCGGCGCGGTGCCCCTGATGCCAAGCTCGTTCTCGTCGGCGAACACGCGCGCTCTGGCGAATTCATCCGCGGCGTGAATCAGGGCCTTGGAAGGAATGCATCCGACGTTCAGACAAGTTCCGCCCGGCTTTGCGGCCTCCACCACGATCGTGTCCACGCCCAGCTGGCCCGCCCGGATACCGCAAACATATCCGCCCGGCCCGGCACCCAGCACAAGGAGCTTGCATGTTTCGGTTTTCATCGGCCTTCACCCATGAAAATCAGCGCCGGTGTTTCAAGCAGCGACTTAATCTTTTGGACGAAGACAGCCGCGTCCCAACCGTCGATTACACGGTGGTCAAAGCTTGCTGAAATGTTCATCATCTTACGCGGCTGAAACTGGCTTCCGTCCCACATCGGCCTCACGGCCATTTTATTGATGCCCAGGATTGCTACTTCTGGATGATTGATGATTGGCGTCGTCGCGATCGCTCCTAGCGGGCCGAGCGATGTTATCGTGAAGGTTGAACCCGACAGTTCGCTACGGTTGGCCTTGCTGGCTCGCGTCAGGGCAGACAGCCGTGCGATCTCTGCTGCCGTTTCGAACAGACCGATGGCCTCCGCGTGCCGCAGCACTGGGACGGCAAGACCTGCATCGGTCATGGTCGCGATGCCGAGGTGCACTGCCTCATGGCGGATGACGACACCCGCATCGTCCTCATAGTGAGCATTCATCTCCGGATGGTCGATGAAGGCCTGTGACAAGGCTGCGGTCACGAACGGCAGTACGGTCAGCTTCGATTTTTCGCCACGTGCCGCATTCAGTTTTTCCCGTAAATCCTCCAGAGCGGTAACGTCAATTTCTTCGATGACGGTAATATGCGGAATGCGGCTATTGGCCAGCGCCATGCGTTCGGCAATCTTGCGCCGCATGCCCACTACCTTGATTTCCTGCGCACCGGTGCGCACGGCGCGCATGGATGATCCTTGGTGAACCACCTTTTTGCCCGGGGGCGTGGCGAAGACCAGATCAAGGTCAGCTTGCGTGATCCGGCCCGCTGGCCCACTGCCAATCACTTGGCGCAGATCTAGGCCCCCCTCCCGAGCACGAGCGCGAACCGCAGGAGAGGCGAGCGTTGCAGTGCCTTCGTTTCGAGGCGCACCGATTTGGGTCGGGGACCTTACGGCAGATGGAGGCGGAACATTGATGCGGGGCGCCGGAGCAGGAGGACTACTGACAACGGGCGTATCAGCCTTCCCCGACCGGGTGCGAGCTGCCGGCGCTTCCGTGCTGGCTGGAGGGGTTTCCCCTTCGCCGGTGGCCTGTGTGGTTTCGATCAGGACAAGGTTCGCCCCCACGGGAATGACTTCCCCGATCTGTCCACCCAGCTCCACTACCGTACCACTGTAGAGCGAGGGAATTTCGACCGTAGCCTTGTCGGTCATGACTGCCGCCAGCAGATCATCCTCCCGAATGACGTCGCCAACCTTGACATGCCATTCGACCAATTCTGCTTGGGTCACGCCCTCTCCGACGTCGGGCAATTTTACGGAGTGCGTCGCCATTTAATCCTCCATTGCCTTGATCAGAGCTCGCCCGATCCGCTCCGGGCCGGGGAAATAGTCCCACTCTGCAGCAAGAGGATAAGGTGCATCCCAGCCCGTAATTCGCTGAACAGGCGTTTTCAGATGCCAGAAGCAGGTTTCCTGGATCTCAGCGATCAGTTCAGCCCCAAAGCCACTGGTGCGGGTCGCCTCGTGCACAACAATGCAACGGCCTGTCTTCTGGACTGAGTTCCGAATGGTTTCGAGATCGAGCGGAAGCAAGCTGCGCAGGTCGATGATATCAGCATCAATTCCAGTCTGCCGAACCGCTTCCTCGGCAATGAAGACCATCGTTCCATAAGCCAGGATCGTAACATCAGAGCCCAGCCGTTTTATTGTAGCCTTGCCAATTTCAATCGTATAATGCCCTGCAGGCACCTCCCCTGCGGAGTGCGAAGCCCAACCAACCGCTTCTCCGGACGAATGTCCATAGAATGGACCATTATATATACGCTTAGATTCCAGGAAGATTACCGGATCGGGATCTTCGATCGCGGCAATCAACAGGCCTTTAGCATCATGCGGATTTGATGGAGCGACTACTTTTAGCCCGGCAACATGAGTAAACAGCGCCTCGGGGCTCTGGCTGTGCGTCTGGCCTCCATAGATTCCTCCCCCGGTTGGCATCCGCACCACAAGCGGGCAGGTGAATTGCTGGTTAGAACGGTGACGCAGACGCGCCGCTTCCTGTGAAATCTGGTCGAATGCCGGATAGACGTAGTCAGCAAACTGGATCTCAACGCAGGGGCGCATTCCTTGCGCCGCCATGCCCACCGCCATGCCGACAATCGCACTTTCGTTGATCGGTGTGTCGAACACCCGTTCGACGCCGTGCTTCTTCTGCAGCCCCGCTGTACAACGAAAAACGCCTCCGAAAAATCCTACATCCTCTCCAAATACAATAACGCTGCTGTCATCTGACAGCTTGACGTCCATGGCATCTTTGATGGCCTCGATCATGGTCATTGCGGGCATGTCAGTAGCCCATTTCCTGACGCTGACGACGCAGATGATCGGGCAAGTCCGCATAGACGCCCTCAAAAATCTTGGCCGGTGAAAAAGGCTGGGGTTTTACGAATGTACCGTGCGTTTCGACGTCCTTCTGAACGGCCACGACTTCATCGAACAATTCGGCCTGTTTTTGCGCATGCTGTTGTTCCGACCATACGCCCAGACCGACGAGATGAGTCTTTAGTCTTTCGATCGGATCGCCGAGGGGCCATGCTTTACCTTCGTCCTTGGGGCGGTATGCGCTGGGATCGTCCGAAGTAGAATGGGCGGCGACGCGATAGGTAAACCATTCGATCGCGATAGGACCGAAACCGTTCCGCGTTCGCTCGACCGCCCAGCGCGAAACGGCGACAACGGCTAGATAGTCGTTCCCATCAACCCGAAGGGCGGGAATGCCATATCCGCGCGCGCGCTCCGCATAGGTACGCGAAGCGCCAACAGCCATCCCCGTGTAAGTGGAGATGGCCCATTGGTTATTCACAATATTCAAGATGACAGGCGGTTGGTAGACCGATGCCGATAGCAACGCACCGTGGAAGTCATTGGATGCCGTGGCGCCGTCACCGATCCACCCGGCAGCAATATTACCATTGTTACTAAGCGCGTTAGCCATTGCCCAGCCTACAGCTTGGACATATTGAGTTCCCAGATTTCCGGATATAGAAAAGAAACCGTAATCACGCGAAGAATGCATGGCGGGTAATTGACGCCCCTCCGTAGGATCGCATTCATTCGAATATACCTGCCCCATCAGAAACTTAAGGGGATAATCAGCAGCGACCAACAGGCTTTGCTGGCGATATGTTGGAAAGTTCATATCGCCAAGGCTGAGTTGGCGTTGAAAGCCACAGCCAATGGCCTCTTCGCCTGTGCACTGTACATAGAAAGAGGTCTTACCCTGGCGCTGGGCGTTCTGCAGCCGCTGATCAATCACCCGCATCTTCAGCATATCGACAAGGCCCTGCACGTATAGCATCGGGTCCGTATTCTCGAGATACTTCGCCCAAGGGCCTGATGCCTTCCCGTCGTCATCAAGAACGCGGATCAGGCCTTGCGCGAATGGATATGCAGCATCGGCAGAGAGATCGAGGGGCGGCACATCGAGTTCCCCTACTGCGGGAATCTCGATCAACGAGAAATCCGGAGCCTGTCCCGGGCGCGCGGGGGGCTCGGAGAATGTTAGCTTGACCTTGCTTGCCATCCACTCCGACCTTCTAAAGCTTCTTCATTCCGCTGCAGCCACGAGAACGGCGCACTCAAGTCTCAACGACCCTGCTTTATCTAGGTCCGCCGATTAATTGATCATACCCATAGGAGAATGAAAAAGGTTGCCAAATTTCACATTCCCGGTCAGAAGTAATAGTAATATTTTCTATATATAATTGATTTTTTGGTGCATATGCGTACTGCACATGCGAACGATTCCTTCAAAAAGGACCGCCTCTGTGTCACTGGACAATTACGACCGAAAGATTCTCACGAAGCTGACGGAGAATGGACGGATCACTTGGCGTGACCTCGCCGACGAAATCGGCCTATCGCTCACACCAACCATCCGGCGGGTCAAACACCTTGAGAATGCAGGATATATAACGGGATATTTTGCTCGCCTTGACGAAAAGGTCATCGCGGGAGAAATGAGCGTCTTTGTTTCCGTCACGTTGGACAGGCAAATAAGAGAATCTCTCGATGATTTCGAAGCTCAGGTGGTTCAGCTTCCTGAAGTTATGAGCGCCTTCATGATGTCCGGAGGGTCCGATTATCTTCTACGCTGCGTAGTAAAAGATTTGACCCATTACCGCGATCTACTTGATGAAATTACCAAGATTCCTTGCGTATCTCAGATACAAAGCAGCTTTGCGCTCAAAACCATCATAAACCGCGCAGCGCCGATCCTCACCAATCTGCGGCTCACATGACAGGGCCGACAAATTGAAGCTCTTTCTAGGCTCTTCGCAATGAGATAGTTTTAGGATTTCCAGTCTAACGAAATTTCGTGACACCAAACTGAGGTCCAACAAGGTATAAAGAGTTGACTGTATTCTGCTGCGGATTGCGAAGACCCGCAGCAGAATATAATCCTACTAGCGTCGCGGTTCCAATGCGACCAGTTACATCGTGTTACCAAGAGGTAAGGCCAATTTGTAATCAGGGAGCCACCGGCTCAAATCCTGTAACCGGCACCATTTTCTAAAGCCTCAAACGCTGCCGCACTTGCGGTTCGATCTGAAGAATCCATAAACCAGTACTGCCGGCGGCGTAAATCAACCCGCGCGCCGCATCGTAATGGCCCACCCCGCCATGGACCAGCGGCCCATGATTGAAATAGGCGACTTCCACCGGCTTTTCGGGCTGACGGATATCGTAGATGCGCAGCCCTGCGGGCCCGAAGTTCACCGCCGCGAACTTTGCGTTCATCGGGTTGTCGATCAGATGATAGGCAACCGAGGGATCCTGACCTGAAGCCTTGCGCGCGGCGCAGTTCTCCGGCTCGTTGATCGCGATCGTCAGCCGCGAGATATTGCGCGGCGTGGTCGGCTCGGTCACATCGCTGATGAACGCGTCGAACGCCCAGCCGAGCGCCTGCGGGCGCGGGAGCGGCCGGCAGGGATCGCCAGCCGAGCCCGTGGCTCCGCCCACGCCCTGGCCGATTCCACCGCTGCCTCCTTCATTGGCGTGAAGTACATATTCGCGGCCACCAACGCGGAACCAGTCGACGCTGTGACCTGCGCCAAACGTTTCGCCGAGCAGCTTGATCGGCGTCTGGCTGACATCGAAGACCCGAAGCGCCACCTGGCCGCGCGTGATCAGTCCGATAGGACCACCCGCCTGTTCGCCGAGATAGACGCGCTTGTTGTCGCCACTGACGCCGATACCGTGCGAAATCAGCGGCCATAACAGCGCCGCCTGAATCCCGCTGCTCGCAATCCGGTTGTTCGCACCGTAAGGACCTGACCGCGCCTGATCTTCGCAGAGGTTCATGCCGATCCGGTCAGCCTCGCGGTGCACTCCTTGCCAAGGTCCCGCCACCTGCACGGCCAGCGCGCAACGATGATCGGTGATCTTCCAGCTGTTGGGGTCGCGCAAATTGGTGATATCGGCTTCCCACAAGCCGAGCGATCCATAGACCTTTGTCCCGGCGGGGTTGATCCGCAAGTCATGCGGAAGGATTCCGGTGCCGCCGCCGCCTCCCATTGGTGGCAACGTGCCAAGGGCGATCGCCGGCCACTTGATCTCGCCCAGGAGAACAGGCTTCAGGCAATCCTTAATATCGTAGACCGAACTGCCCGAAACGAGGATCGCCCGCTCATTATTGACTACCGCGCGCATCGTTTCCGACGCACTTTTCACGGGGAAGCTGCCGACTTCCACGGGCTTGGCGGGATTGCTGACGTCGATCACATAGACCGTGCTGCCCTCGCGGTTGCCGCCCGACCGGACATAGGCGCACTTGCCGTTGCCCTGGACACTGCCGACGCGGGGAAGTTGACCGATCAGCTTGACACCGCAATTGAACCGAGCTGTCTGCCCGCTCGGGACCTCGCCCTGTATGCCGGGCTCTTTGACGTCACCCCTTCCACACAAATCAGCCGACGTGGCGGGGCTTAGCGCCGCCTGTGGGGTCTGCGCCGCTGTCGGTCCCGCGAGCACCGGCAACAAGCTGGAGAACGGCAGAGCTACTGTTATAGCAAGGGCGATACGGGTCTTGATTCGATTAGTCACGTCGAGGCACCTCTCCCATTTCGCAGGTGTTCGAAACATGTTCGACACCCATCGTGAAATTTATGGGCACGCTGATCGGGCCGGCTTTGATTTACCCAACCGAATCCCTTTCAGCGAACCGTTCAAGAATTGAACTATAAGGAAGAGTTTTGCAATTCCCGTCACAAGTGCTCAAAATCGCCGCTTGACGCACCTTACTGTCGTGAGTTCGCCAAGAGCATCTTGCCGCCATACAACGTATCGCAATACTCCCAGCTCCTGGCGATACGATCGCCACGGAACTGATGGAACTGGACGTAGAAGTTCTCATAGGGCTCGCCCCGCGCTGTGACGGCGTTCATGCGGAACTGAATTGCGACCACATCGCCCTCGCCCAGGATGCTTTCCACCGTCATCTTCAGCGAACCCGGCTTATAGGGCAGCTTGTGACGCAGGAATTCAAGAATGGTGTCCCGCCCCTCGGCGCTATGCGGCATCCCCTCTCGCCCCGGACGTGGGAAGATGAGCGTAAAATCTTCGGTCACGCATTCTGCCACGGTTGCGGTGTCGGCAGATTGCGCGGCGCGCATGAAGCGCAGCGCAGTCGCCTTTTTCGGTTCGCCGACCGGATCGGGCTCAACCGCCGCCGGGCTTTCAGGGTGGCTGCCCGGCGCCAGCGGCGGCTTGTTGAGCGCATCGGGGATCAGTTTGGATGCGGCGTATTCGGTATCGGCATATTCCCATGCCTTGACTAGGCGACCGTCGCGGCACCGATAGAAATGCGCGTAGAAGTTGTCGTAGGCTTCGCCCCGGGCCGTCACCGCCTGCATCCTGACCTGCAACGCGACCATGTCATCCTCGGCGATGCAGCATTCGATCTCGGTACGCTTGCTACCGCTCTGATATGCGGAAAGTCCATCGACGAAGCGCATGATCTCGGCACGGCTGTTCGTGCCCGCCGGCATGCCGGGGACGCCCGGTCGGGGAAAGACCTGGGCATAATCCTCAACGATGCAGTCCGACATCGTACCCCAATCCGCCGATTGGGCCGCGTTCATGAAGCGCAGAACCAGCGCCTTGTTCGCGTTCGCCTGTTCCGACATCGTTTTCTCCCCACAGTCCGAAAAGGACCCTGCCTGCAACTATGGGAGGATTCCACAAAACTATGGGCCGCCGTCAGGAAAACGCCGGAGCAGTATATTTGTCCGAAGACGATTACAGGGCGATCACATGCCCGGCCAACCGTCCTACCTCTGCGCGATCATGGCTGACATAGAGGATCGGCAGGCCTAGTTCATCACGGATGCGCTCGATCACTGCCATGATTTCCTCACGACGCGGGACATCGAGCGAAGACAAAGGTTCATCCATCACCAGAAAGCGAGGGCCGCTCAAAAGGGCCCGACCGATGGCCACGCGTTGCGCTTCTCCTCCGGAAAGCGTGCGCGGCATCCGGTGCAGCAGACTACCTATATCCAAGAAGGTGACGGCTTCCTCCAATGCCATCCAGCGGCGTTCCGGTGCAGCCAGCCGCCAGCCATAGAGCAGGTTGTCCCGCACATTGCGGTGTGGAAACAGCCTGCCATCCTGGAACACATAGCCGCAGGCGCGTTTTTCGGGTGGCAAATCGATGCGACGACTGCTGTCGAACAGCACGCTGCCGTCAACTGAAATGCGTCCGCACACGGGCCTCAACAGTCCGGCGACGGCATCAAGAATACTGGTCTTCCCGATCCCGGAAGGGCCGAACAACACCGTGATCCCCGCCGGGACCGTGAAGCTCGCATGGATCGGCGGCTCGCCACGCGACAGCGTGATATCGACATCAAAGGACATGCGCATCCCGCCCCTGCGTGCCGCGCCGCGCCAACAATTCGGACAGGACCAACGCCGCGAGCGAGAGCAGCACCGAAATCAATGCCAATCGCGTTACGTTGCTTTCGCCGCCGGGGATCTGGAGCGCGGAATAGATCGCCAGCGGAAGCGTCCGCGTCTCTCCGGGAATATTCGACACGAATGTGATCGTCGCGCCAAACTCCCCGATCGAGCGGGCGAAACCAAGCACCAGCGCGGCAAGCACGCCTGGCATCGACAGCGGGAGAGTGATCGAGAAGAAAGTGCGCCACGGCCCCGCCCCCAGGGTCCGCGCCGCGCCTTCAAGCCGCCTGTCTATCGCCTCGATCGATAAGCGCATCGCCCGTACCATCAGCGGCAGCGCCATGATCGCCGCGGCAAGGGCCGCACCGGTCCAGCGAAACATGAAGGTAAGACCGACAGTCTCCATCAGCCAGCGTCCGGCGGGACCATTGTTGCCGAACGCGAGCAGCAGCAGCCAACCGGTGACGACCGGCGGCAGCACCAGGGGCAGATGCACCAGCGCATCGAGCAGGACACGTCCGGGGAAACGCCTTCGCGCCAGCACCCAGGCGAGCGCGAAGGCCGGCAACAACGCAACCAGAATCGCTACACCGCTGACTTTCAGCGACAGCAGGACGATCTCCAGTTCCTCCGCCGAAAGCTGCATCGACGCCCTCTAGCGCGTTCCGAAACCAAAGCGACGGAAAATCGCCTTGCCTTCGGCCGATATCAGGTAGCGGCGGAATCCTTCCGCGTCCGGGCCGACCGAGGTCTTGAGCCTAGCCACCGGATAGCTGATCGGAGCGTGGCTTCGCGCCGGGAATGTCCCGACAATGCGCACGCCGCGCTCCGCGCGCGCATCCGTGGCATAGACCACGCCGAGCGGCGCCTCGCTGCGATTGACGAATGCAAGCGCCGCGCGAACGTTCTCGGCACTCGCGATCTTGTTGGCGACCGAAGGCCATACGCCAAGGCTGATCAGCGCTTCCTTTCCGTATTTGCCCGCCGGCACCGAATTCGGATCAGCCATGGCGAGACGACTGTTTCCTAGCGCCCTGGCCAGCGGGAAACGCGGCGCGATTGTCAACCGAACACGGCTTGCAACCGGTGCGACAAGAACCAGACTGTTCGTAAGAAACGAAGCGCGTGTGCCGCTCACCAGTAGGTTCCTGTGCGCGACATAGTCCATCCATTCCTCGTCAGCCGAGATGAAAAGGTCCGCGGGCGCCCCGGATTCAATCTGCCGCGCCAGCGCGGAGGATCCCGCGAAGGAGACTATCGGCCGTACGTGGCCCTTCTGCGTCCACCCGTCAGCGGCGGCGTTCATCGCCTCCTGAAGGCTGGCGGCGGCAAGCACCAGTGGACCACGCCCTTGCGCCAGCGCCGGACTCGCAGCGCATACAAGCAGCAAAAGCACGCTCCAGGAGCGCGCCAACAATCGGATCATGGCATTTCTCCGCCGATACTATATTCCAACAGATACAGTAACGGCGGACGGCTTCATCGCAAGCGGGTTTGCGCCAGGGCTCAACCCCGGCCCCGATAGGCTGCCACACCCTGATCCGGCACCCACAGCGTTTCGGGCGCAGCCCCGGATTGCCAGAAAACGTCGATGGGAATGCCGCCACGAGGATACCAGTAGCCGCCAATGCGCAACCAGCGCGGCTTCATCTCGGTGAAAAGGCGCTGGCCGATGCCTACGGTAACGTCTTCGTGAAAACCGCTGTGATTGCGGAAAGAACCGAGAAACAGCTTGAGGCTCTTCGATTCGACGATCGTTTCATCAGGCGCATAGTCGATAACCAGATGCGCAAAGTCGGGCTGGCCCGTCACCGGACACAGCGAAGTGAATTCCGGCGCGGCAAAGCGCACGAGGTAAAGGGCGCTCCTGCGCGGGTTGGGCACATAGTCCAGAACGGCATCCTGCGGCGATGCAGGCAATGCGCTCTGCTGGCCGAGGTGCAGCGGGGTCTTGGGAGTTTCGCTCATACACGATCCTTGCCGCCATCCCGCGCCGGGCACAAGCCGCCGGTTTGACGTCGGCAAGTTCACTCGTCATTCAGCACCCAGGATAAAACGGGATCGCAAGGGACATGAATCGGCATTGGCGGACTTTCTGGCGCAGCCCTGCGCATGCATCGGCGTTAGTGCTCTGTGCCGCCGTCTGCACGGCACACGCGCAGACAAGCGGCGGAGTAAACGACTACCAGCTCCCCGCCGCTCCTCGTACCGCCGCGCCATCTGTTTCAGGACCGGTCGATCCCGAGAACCCGGTCGCGACTTCACGCACTCCAGGCCCTTCCCCAACTCCGGCCCCGCCGCAACCGGTTGCCCCGCCTGCGCCGCAGATTACCCTGTCGCCGGCGCCCACATTCTCGCCGACCTCCCGAGCCCCGGCCAGGTCGTCTCGCGAGGATGAGAAGCAGGGCGCAGGATCCATGGCGTCCAGTCCGCCGAAGCCGCTACCCTCGATCGGTGCGCCCCCTCTACCGCAACCGGCCGGCTCACCGGATGGGAACGCGATCCCCACTTCCTCGGCGGCAACGGCAGAAAGCGAACCGCACTGGTCCTGGATTGCAGGAGGCGTTCTCCTTTTCCTCCTGCTCGCGGGCAGCGCATTCCGGCTGCTCCGGCGCGCGAAACCCACGCCAGAGGCCGACGCGATCGATCCTGAAGAATCGACGATCGGGCCCGAACCCAGCGCTCCCGCTGCCTTGCCGAAACGGCCGATGCAGCCCGCGCCGCCCGCCTCCCCAGCATCCGTCCCGGCATCCCAGCCGGTCCCGACCATGGCAGGCCCAGTCGAGTTCACATTCGAAGCGCGGCATTTCAGCCAGGCAATGGTCAACGCATCGATCGCCTATCGCCTGTTGCTAAGCAACATCGGGGAGGCGCCGCTGGGCCCCTTGCATGTGGCCGCGGATCTGACTTCGGCGCACGGCTCGCTCTCCGCCGATCAACTGCTCGATCCTGACAGCCCGGACCTGAAACCGATCCATGAACTGCCCGGACTGGCCCCCGGCGAAACCCGCGAATTCAAGGGCGAGCTTCGCCTTCCGCTCGCGGCGATCCTGCCCGTCCATCAGGGGACCGCCAGACTATTCGTGCCGCTCGCCCGCCTGCGTATGCGGGGTGATGGGATCGACATCATGCGCGTCTTCGTCGTCGGCCAGTCGGGCGGCGAGCCCGGCGCACCGCTCAAGCCGTTTCCGCTCGATCGCGGCCCAGGCATGATCCGCGACGTCGGCCAGCGCGAAGTATCACCTTCATCCTGATCCGGCCTTGGCGAAGCGCGGTCAAACGGGTATCGCCGATGCCCTTGCCGCAACCGGAGGAAAAGCGCGCGATGGACAGTCTGGTCTCCACCGACTGGCTGGCGGAGGAAATGGGAGCGAGTGACGTGCGCATCGTCGATGCCAGCCGTCATCTGCTCGAAACCGGCCGCGAAGCGAAGACCGAGTACCTTGCCGGACATATTCCGGGCGCAGCATTCCTTGATCTTGCCGGACTGGTGGATTCCGCCTCCCCGGTCGATAATACCATGCCACCGCCGGAAAAATTCGCCAGCCGCATGCAGAAGCTGGGACTTGGCGATGGCAGCCGCATCGTCCTTTACGATGACAGCGCGATAAAGTCGGCGACGCGCGCCTGGTTCATGCTCCGCATGTTCGGGGCGCATCACGTAGCTGTCCTCGACGGAGGCCTCGCAAAGTGGAAGGCCGAAGGTCGTCCTCTCGCCAAGGGCGAAGACAGCTTGCGCGAGCGGCACTTTACCGCTTGGTCAGATCCGCGCCGCCTGCGCAGCAAGGCACAGGTCATGGCAAATCTTGCCGAAGCGGCGGAACAGGTGGTCGATGCCCGCAGCGCGCCCCGCTTTACGGGAACGGAGGCCGAAACCCGCCCCGGCCTAGCCTCCGGCCACATCCCTAATTCGCGCAATGTCCATTATGCGTCGCTCTACAAGCCGGACGGCACCTTCAAGGATCGCAATACACTCAAGACCGTTTTCGAGGATGCCGGCGTCGATCTGGCGAGACCGCTGGTAACAAGCTGCGGCAGTGGCATGACCGCCTGCATACTCGCCTTCGCGCTGCACCTGATCGGCAAGAACGACGTGGCGCTCTATGACGGAAGCTGGAGCGAATGGGGCGCGGCCCCCGAGACGCCCAAGGCGATCGGCCCGGCCTGACGATATGGCAA
Organism: Novosphingobium sp.; assembly: GCA_036400975.1. Classification (GTDB taxonomy): domain Bacteria; phylum Pseudomonadota; class Alphaproteobacteria; order Sphingomonadales; family Sphingomonadaceae; genus Novosphingobium. The sequence goes on from DASWWL010000080.1 coordinate 37,017, forward strand.
AAGACCTGCCCGGAAAGATCGAATCCGCCACACGCCTCGTCACGGGGGGGCGCCGCGCGGAGTGGACCGGCCCAGTGGTCAACCCGCCGGTCTGGCGCGCAAGCACGCATCTCTATGAAAGCATGGCGGCGCTTGCCGGCGGCGGGAAGCAGAATGCCGACGGAAATTTCTATTACGGCCGCCGTGGCGCGCCGACGCAATGGTCGCTGGCCGAAGCCCTGACCGAGATCGAACCCGGCGCGGCGGGCACGATGCTCTATCCTTCCGGCGTCGCCGCGATCGCGGGCGCCCTGCTCGCGGTGCTGCGTCCTGGCGACGTACTGCTGATGACCGACAACGCCTATGATCCCAGCCGGGTCATGGGCAAGGGCCTGCTGAAGGATTTCGGCGTCGAAACCCGCTTCTTCGACCCGCTCGACCCCGCCGCCTTCGAAGCGGCGATCTGCGACCGAAGCCGGGCGGTGCTGCTCGAAGCCCCCGGCAGCCTGACGATGGAAATGCAGGACGTGCCCGCACTCGCCGCCATTGCGCGCAAACGCGGGCTGATCTCGATCCTCGACAACACCTGGGCGAGTCCGCTCGGCTTTCCGGCCCTTGAGCGCGGAATCGACATCTCGGTCATGTCGCTTACCAAGCACGTCGGCGGCCATTCCGACCTGATGATGGGCAGCGCCGCGGCCGGGCCGGAGCTTTACGCGAGGTTGCGCAAGACCGCGCAGGCTCTGGGCCAGGTCGTCTCTCCCGACGATGCCGCACTGGCGCTGCGAGGACTGCGCACGCTCGCCGTCCGGCTTGAGCGCGAAACCGCAAGCGCCTTGGAAATCGCACGCTGGCTGACGACCCGCCCGGAGGTGGCGCTCGTCATGTGCCCCATGCTGCCCGGCGCGCCCGGCCACGAAATCTGGAAGCGGGATTTCACGGGAGGCTGTGGTTTGCTCAGCTTCGTCTTTCGGGGCCGCGACAGCGCCGCACGCGCGCGGTTCGTCGATGCGCTCAGGCTCTTCGGCATAGGCTATAGCTGGGGCGGCTATGAGAGCCTTGTCGTGCCAGTGGACCCCGCAGGCATCCGGGCCGTCACTCCTTGGCCTTTCTCCGGCATGCATCCCGCCGACAAGCTGGGTCTGCGCCTTTCGATCGGGCTGGAAGACCCGACCGACCTGATCGCCGACCTGGAGCAGGGCTTCGCCGCGCTGGACGCCGTATGATCCTGCACCCCGGCATCACGGCAGTGATCGACCAGCTTGATCGTATCGGCTTCGACATCGGCAATACGCGCCTTTCGATCTACCGGGCGATCCTCGCCCTTGTCGTCGTCATCGGCGTGCTGGTGGTAGCGCGCCTGGCGAGCCTGGGCGTGCGGCGCGTCTTCCGCCGTCTTACCCGGCTGGACGCGACGGAGCAGCTCCTTGGCGAAAAGCTTGTCGGCATCGCGGTCTGGGTGCTCTGCATCTTCATCGGCATCGACATCCTCGGCATCGATCTGACCGCGCTTACCGTCTTTTCGGGCGCCTTCGGCCTTGCGATCGGCTTTGGCCTGCAGAAGACCTTCGGCAACCTTATCGCCGGAATCATCCTACTGATGGATCGCTCGATCAAGCCGGGCGATGTCATCGCTGTGAACGATGGTATCTCCAACACCGTCGGGCAGGTCAAAAAGATCGGCATCCGCGCCGTCTCGGTCATCACGCGCGACCGGAAGGAATACCTGATCCCCAACGAGAACCTGATGGTCAATCAGGTAGAGAACTGGTCCTACAGCTCCCGCGATGTCAGGGTGAAGGTGCCAGTCAACGTCGCCTATGGCACTGACATCCAGATTGCCGAGACTCTGATGCTGACCGCGGCGCGAGACACCTCCCGCGTGCTCGACAACCCGGCTCCTTCGGTATGGCTGCACGCCTTCGGCGAGAATGCGATGCAGTTCGAGATCCAGGTGTGGATCGACGATCCCGAGGAAGGGATCGGCAACGTGCGCTCGGACGTACTGAAACGGCTCTGGCATCTGTTCCGGGAAAACGGCGTGAGGATTCCCTATCCTCAGCGCGACATCCATGTCGTCGAATGGCCCGCCGCGACCGGCGAGGCTGGAAAAAGCTGATCTACATCCCGAGAAAGCCATTATGACTGGCGATTACGACGTTTGATCATCAAATGCCGATCATGACCCAGCTTCATCCGAATCCCGGTCGCGTCTTCCTGGTGGGCGCGGGCCCCGGCGATCCAGACCTGCTGACGCTCCGCGCCGCGCGCCTGATCATGGCCGCCGGGCTGATCGTGCATGACGGGCTGGTCGATCCCGCGATCCTCGCCATGGCCCGCCCCGGCGCGCGTCTGATCTCGGTCGCCAAGCGCCGGTCGCGCCACACGATGCCGCAGGAAGAGATCAACGCGCTGCTGGTCGCCGAAGCGCTCGCCGGGCATGATGTGCTTCGCCTGAAGGGCGGCGATCCCTTCGTCTTCGGACGTGGCGGGGAGGAAGCCGAGGCCTGCCGCACCGCCGGCGTGCCGGTCGAAGTCGTGCCGGGCGTCAGCGCCGCGCTTGGCGCAGCCGCGGCGGCGCAGATCCCGCTCACCCATCGCAAGGCAGCCAGCATCGTCAGCTTCGTCGCTGGCCAGTGCAAGGGACTGACCGAACAGAACTGGGCAGGCCTCGCGGGCAAGGGGCGGACGCTGGTCGTCTACATGGGCGTCGCCACCGCCGAAATGATTTCGGACAAGCTGATCGCCGACGGCCTTGCGCCCGACGTTCCCGTCGCGGTGATAGAGAACGCGACGAAGGCGCAGATGCGCGTGCTTCGCACGCCGCTCGCCGGGCTTGCGGCGCTGGTCGAAAAGGAAAAGGTCAAGAGCCCCGCATTGATCGTCATCGGCGAGGTTGCCGCCGAGGATGAAAATGCTCTAGGCGCGCTCGCTCGGGAGGTAGTGTTGTGAAAATCCTTACTGGAAACGATCTCAAGACCGGCGCGGTCACATGGTGGGACGGCAGCAGCTGGTCGCTGCATGTCGAAGACGCCGTTGATGTGGGCGAGCATTCGGAAACAATCATCGCCGAGGAAGAAGCCGCGCGTCGCGTCATCAGCGCCTATGCGATCGATGCGACCGTCACCGCAGAAGGCGTCCGCCCGGCCCATATCAAGGACCGCATCCGCGCGCTCGGACCTACCGTGCGCCCTGATCTGACGCTGAAGCCGTCCGATCCCAACGCCGGCAACTGGGTGATCTGATGTACAAGTATGACCAATACGACCAGGAAATGGTCGACACGCGCGTCGCAGAATTCCGCGACCAGACCCGCCGCCGGCTGGAAGGCCACCTGACGGAGGAACAGTTCCGTCCGCTGCGCCTGCAGAACGGCCTCTACCTTCAGCTTCATGCCTATATGCTGCGCGTCGCGGTGCCTTATGGCACGCTGAGCTCGGCCCAGATGCGCATGCTCGGCGACATCGCCGACAAGTACGATCGCGGCTATGGCCACTTCCCCACGCGCCAGAACATCCAGTACAACTGGATCAAGCTGGAGGACGCGCCCGACATCCTGGCCGATCTCGCCAGCGTCGAGATGCACGCCATCCAGACCAGCGGCAACTGCATCCGCAACATCAGCTCCGACCAGTATGCCGGCAGCGCCGCCGACGAACTGATTGATCCGCGCCCTTATGCCGAGCTGCTGCGCCAGTGGTCCAGCTTCCACCCGGAATTCCTCGCACTGCCGAGGAAATTCAAGATCGCCGTGATCGCCAGCAAGACCGACCGCGCGGCGATGAAGCTGCACGACATCGGCATCGAGATCGTCAGGAACGACAAGGGCGAAATCGGCGCCGCGTTCTATGTCGGCGGCGGCATGGGCCGCACGCCGATGATCGCGCCGCTGATCCGCGAATTCGTTCCGCTGGACCAGCTCATCACCTATTCCGAAGCGTGCCTGCGCGTCTACAACCGCTATGGGCGCCGCGACAACAAGTACAAGGCGCGCATCAAGATCCTCGTCCATGAGCTTGGCAAGGAAGAATATACCCGCCAGGTCGAGGAAGAGTTCACGCACCTTCTGACCCAGGGCATCGAGCCGCCGCTGGCCGAACTGGAGCGCATCAAGACCTATTTCGTCGATCCGCCGTTCGATCTGGACGCCGCCGACGAACTCGATCGTTCGGACCCGGACTTCGCGCTGTGGGTGGACAACAACTGCGCCCCCCACAAGCAGAAGGGCTACATCATCGCCACCGTCAGCCTGAAACCGGCTGGCGGCATCCCCGGTGACGCCAGCGCAGATCAGATCCGCCTGATGGCCAACCTCGCGAAGGAATATTCCTTCGACGAGCTGCGCGTCACGCATGCGCAGAACATCGTCTATCCGCATGTCAGGAAAGCCGATCTTCACGCGCTCTGGCAGAAGCTGGAAGATGCCGGCCTCGGAACCGCGAACCTGGATTCCATCGGCGACATCATCGCTTGCCCCGGCCTCGACTATTGCAGTCTCGCCAATGCCCGCTCGATCCCGGTCGCGCAGAAGATCTCGGAGCGCTTCGCCGCGCAGGACCGGCTGGACCAGATCGGCGAGCTCAAGCTGAAGATCTCGGGCTGCATCAACGCCTGCGGCCACCATCATGCCGGCCACATCGGCATCCTTGGCGTCGATCGCAAGGGCACCGAGAACTACCAGCTGCTGCTCGGCGGCTGCGAGGGCGCGGACACGTCGCTGGGCCAGATCACCGGCCCCGGCTTCAGCGAAGACGGCATCGTCGACGCGGTGGAGAAGGCGACCGGCGTCTATCTGGCCAACAAGCAGGAAGGCGAACGCTTCCTCGATACCTACCGCCGCATCGGCATGACCCCGTTCAAGGAGGCGATCTATGGTTGAGACGCAGTTCCGCTTCCGCGACGACGAACCCGTCGCCGATCCCGCAGTCACCGTCGATGCCTTCGGCGATCAGACGAACGCCGCCGCCGTCCGGCTGGAACCGGGCGACGACGCACGCGATCTTCTGCCCTATCTCGATCGCCTGCGGCTCGTGGAAGTCAACTTCCCGGCATGGACCGATGGCCGGGGCTATTCCGCGGCACGCGTGCTTCGCGAAGCCGGCTATGCGGGCGAACTGCGGGCCGTGGGCGACGTGCTGATCGACCAGCTTTCCCATCTGCGCCGCTGCGGTTTCGACAGTTTCGCCCCGCAGGCGGCGCTCGATCCGGCCGATGCAGATGCGGCCTTCAATCGCTGGCCCGACGTCTATCAGGCCACCGGCGACGGACGCCCGGCGATCTGGGCAAAGAGGCATGGAAATGGAGCAAATGGCTGAACTGGTGCGCGCCGTTGATCGCATCGACACCGGACCCCGCTTCAACGAGGCGGACGCCGTCCGGCTGAACCGGCTTTTCCGGGGCAGCGATACGCTCGACATGTTGACGAGCGTGCTGCGCGATCATCTGGCCGGCGACGTCGCCGTCGTATCGAGCTTCGGTGCCGAAAGCGCCGTGCTGTTGCATCTGGTGTCACGGATCGATCCGGCGACGCCGGTGCTGTTCCTCGAAACCGGCAAGCACTTCCCCGAGACGCTGGCTTACCGCGACCTGTTGATCGAACGGCTGGGCCTGACCAACGTCATCAACCTCACTCCGGATGAGGAAGAGCTGGCGAAGAAGGACGAAAGCGGCCTGCGCTGGTCCTACGATCCCGACGGCTGCTGCGAAATCCGCAAGGTGAAGCCGCTGGCCAAGGCGCTTCTCGACTATGACGCCTCGATCACCGGGCGGAAGGGCTTTCAGGCTTCGACGCGCGCCAACCTGCCGCGCTTTGAAATTGACAGCTCGGATGCGCAGGGCCGCCTCAAGATCAATCCGCTGATCGACTGGTCGGCGGAAGACCTTGCGGCCTATTTCGAAGAGCACGACCTGCCGCCGCATCCGCTTGTCGCGGAAGGATATCCTTCGATCGGCTGCTCACCTTGCACGAGCAAGGTCGCGCCGGGCGAAGATCCGCGTTCCGGCCGCTGGAAAGGCTGGGACAAGGTGGAGTGCGGCATTCACGTTCCAGGCGTTCCCGATAGCGACGACGGCGAACTGCCTCCGGGCTACGATCCGGTTTTCTGACGGACGGTCCTGGCCGACGCCGAACGCAGGCGCGTTTGATCGCCCGCTGGCGAGGCCGGGTGTGCGCCGGAAGGTAGAGAGCAGCGAACGGGCAGTGCGGCCGGCGCTTGTGGTATGTGCCCGGCAGTACGGGCGTGGATGCGTGTGAGTTGTTATGCGAACGGCCGGCAGCATCACGCGTGGCTGTCCGGCACGACCCTGAGGTGCGGGGC
>DASWWL010000081.1:0-2776 GCA_036400975.1 Novosphingobium sp.
CGGGGGCGGCGACGGCGTTCGGTGCGGAACCCAACGCGCAAGTCAGCCTCGTCGATGCGGCGATGCCGGGGATGCTGCCGGTGCCGAACCGGGAGTGCATTCGCCAGGCGGTGCGCACCGGCATGGCGATCGACGCCCGGATCAACAAATGGTCGCGCTTTGACCGCAAGAACTACTTCTACGCCGACCTGCCGCAGGGCTATCAGATCAGTCAGCTCTATCACCCGCTGGTGGGCGAGGGGCAGATCGAGATCGCGCTTGACGACAAGAATCCGGAAAGTACCAAGACGATCGGCATCGAACGCATCCATGTGGAACAGGATGCGGGCAAGCTGATGCACGACCAGCATCCGACGATGTCCTATATCGACCTCAACCGTTCGGGCGTGGCGCTGATGGAAATCGTCAGCCGTCCTGATATGCGTTCTCCTGCTGAAGCAGGTGCTTACTTGCGCAAGCTTAGGACGATCCTGCGTTATGTCGGTTCGTGTGACGGTAATATGGAAGAAGGTTCGATGCGTGCCGACGTGAACGTCAGCGTGCGCAAGCCGGGCGATGAGTTCGGCACGCGGACGGAGACGAAGAACGTCAACTCGGTACGTTTCGTTATGGCCGTGGTCGAGCAGGAGGCGCGCCGCCAGGTCGATCTGATCGAGGACGGCGGCAAGGTCATCCAGGAAACGCGCCTTTATGATCCTGACCGTAACGAGACGCGTTCGATGCGTTCGAAGGAAGACGCGCACGACTATCGCTATTTCCCGGATCCCGACCTGCTGCCGCTGGAACTGGATGATGCATTCCTGGAGGAATGCCGCGCCAGCCTGCCAGAACTGCCTGACGCCAAGCGTCACCGCTATGAGAACGCATTGGGGCTTTCCCCCTACAACGCCCAGATTCTCACCGCTGAAGCCGACACTGCCCGTTGGTTCGAGGCGCTGCTGGTCGAAAGCGCGGCGAAGCAGGGCAAGAAGGAGGCCGATGTTGCCAGACAGGCGGCCAACTGGTTGACCTCGGAGTTGTTCGGCGCGCTCAACCGACTTGGTAAGGCACTTGAAGAATCGCCTGTAAATCACTTGCAGGCGGCGGAATTGCTGGCGCTGGTGGCAGACGGCACGATTTCCGGAACGATTTCCAAACAGGTCTTCGAGAAGATGCTGGAAACCGGCGATGGCGCTGCCGCGATTGTTGAGCGCGAAGGCCTGAAGCAGACTTCCGACACCGGCGCGATCGACGACGCCGTGACAAAGATCCTTGCCGACAATGCCGATAAGGTCGAGCAGTACAAGGGCGGCAAGGAAGCCCTGTTCGGCTTCTTCGTCGGCCAGACGATGAAGGCGATGCAGGGCAAAGCCAATCCGCAGTTGGTCAATGAACTGCTGAAGAAGGCGCTGGGGTAGGGCATCCGCCAAAACGGATGCCTCGTGCGTGTTACCTCCTTTCCCTTCCGCTTGCATATGCGGTGGAAAAGGGGGGATACATGAAGCCTGCAATACTACCGCTGATGCTTTATTCTAGCCAGCGCACTTCACCCGTGGACAAGCTGTAGACTGCGCCAACAACCTTGAGTTTTCCTGTCATCTGCGGATCAAGGAGCATGGGTTCGGAAAACTTGCGCAGGCGTTCTACCATCCGCCGAACATTTTCTTCGACGGATCGTTCGACCAGGTTTGCTTCCGATCCGTTTCGTTGAGCGACAAGTACTGCGGGAATTATCGGCTCGATCATTCGACCGATGCTTCCCGGTAGCTTGACATCCTTCCTTACCACATCGCAAGCGGCAGCGACCGCACCGCACTTTTCGTGCCCCAGTACCACCACCAGCGGCACTCCCAGCGCCGATACGGAATATTCGATCGAGCCCATGCCGGCCGTATCGACATTGTTGCCTGCGGTGCGGACGATGAACAGTTCGCCAAGTCCCGCCCCGAACAGTTGCTCGGGGCCGACGCGAGAATCCGAGCAGCCTACAAGTGTGGCAAAAGGCTGTTGCCCTTCCGCTAATGCCAGCCGTCTTTGACGCGACATATCGGGTGCGGAAGGCCGATCCGCGACGAAGCGCGCATTCCCTTCTTTCAATCGGCGGAGCGCCTCATCGGGGCTTGGTTGATTCCCATATGCCGTGCTTTCGGCTGCCGCCGCAGCGCCGGTTATCGTAAGGCCTGCAATGCCGGCACTCGCGGCAATAACGCTCCTTCTTGAAATACCCATTACATTTCCTCAGTGTTTAATAATTAGATTTATCTAATATTATTAAGTTGTGAAAATTTACAGCGCTATTGTAATGAGTATTACATGAAATTTAATGCAATGGGGATGTGGGGCAAGTTAATTTACCGTAATGCCGTGGTAAAGATGACCAAGTGCGATAGGGAATTTGTGCGGCATGGGTTGCGATGTGGGCCACGCTTATGAGATGCATGTGAACATGAATGGGGACTGGGTGGTTGATTGCGGTTTGCTCCACACGGTTGGAGCCTCCTGAAGATAACGAGCCTCGCCAGGCGCGCATTTTCCGGCGGGGTGATGCTTCTGGACTGTTTCTGCTGATTTCAGCTTGGCCATCCGCTTGACATGTAGGAATGTTCTTCATGCGTTCCGTTCCGTCAGGCCCCAGACTGACACACCGCGACGGGTACGGGAGACGCGAAAGGCCTTCGCTTCTCTTGTCTCCCGTAGTGCGGTCGGCGCCCGCGCGGTCCGGACAGGCCGCCACGGGATGCGGCGGATGGACAGGCCGGTGAATGTCACACCGGCATGGACGAAACCTCGGGGTATG
>DASWWL010000082.1:0-8276 GCA_036400975.1 Novosphingobium sp.
CCGGTATAGGGCGCCCGCTTTTCGCCACGAAGTCTCAAACTACAACGGGTTATCGCATATGACCGACACCGCGACGCTGGTGCCGACCGCCAATTCGACGCTTGTTCCCACCGCGAACGAAGACGATCTGCCCCGGCGCCATTCCGATTTCGCCACTTTCGGCGAAGCACTGGACTATGCGGCAAAAGGCAAGCGCGGCCTCAATTTCCACGATCCGCGCGGCACGCTGACTCGTCCCTATCCGTTCTCCGAATTGCGCGGCGACGCGCTGGCGATGGCCTATCGGCTGATCGCGCACGGGGTCAAACCCGGCGACCGCATTGCGCTTATTGCTGAGACGGGACCCGATTTCGCCGCGCTTTTCTGCGGCGCGGTCTATGCCGGCGCATGGCCGGTGCCGCTGCCCCTGCCCACGAGCTTCGGCGGCAAGGAAAACTATATCGACCAGATCGCCGTCCAGATGGCGAGCGCCGAACCGAAGATACTGTTCTTCCCCGAAGAGATCGCCGGCATGGCCATGGCGGCCGCCGAGCGCCAGGGTTGCGAAGGGCTGGGCTGGGAAGCCTTCGGACGCGAGGAAGCCCACGAGACCCCGCTGCCCGAAATCGACGGCGAAGACATCTGCTTCCTTCAGTATTCCAGCGGATCGACCCGTTTCCCCCATGGCGTCGCTGTCACGCATCGCTCGCTGCTCGCCAATCTTGCCGGTCACAGCCATGGCATGCAGATCGGCCCCAAGGATCGCTGCATCAGTTGGTTGCCATGGTATCACGACATGGGTCTCGTCGGCTGCTTCCTTTCGCCGATCGGCAACCAGTTCTCGGTCGATTATCTGAAGACCGAGGATTTCGCCCGCCGCCCCCTCGCCTGGCTGGATCTGATCAGCCGTAACCCCGGCAATTCGGTCAGTTTCTCGCCCACCTTCGGCTATGATATCTGCGCCCGCCGCGTTTCGAGCCAGACCAACGTCGCGGAACGCTTCGACCTGTCACGCTGGCGCATCGCCGGCAACGGCGCCGACATGATCCGTCCCGACGTGATGCAGGCTTTCGTCAACACTTTCGCCGACGCCGGTTTCAAGGCATCGGCCTTCATGCCGAGCTACGGCCTTGCCGAAGCCACGCTGGCGGTCACGCTGATGCCGCCGGGGGAAGGCATCCGCGTCGAACTGGTCGAGGAAGAACGGCTTTCAGGCACCCCGCGCGACCTGTCGCGTCCCGCACGCTATCGCGCCATCGTCAATTGCGGCGTGCCCGTACGTGGCATGGAGATCGAGGTACGCGGCGAAAGCGGCCATGGCCTGCCCGATCACCACATCGGCAAGGTCTGGTGTCGCGGCACCAGCGTCATGCATTCATACTATCGCGATCCCGAGGCGACCGAGGCCTGCATGGTTGGCGGTTGGCTGGATACCGGCGACATGGGCTACATGACCGACGGTTATCTGTTCATCGTCGGCCGGGCGAAGGACATGATCATCATCAACGGCAAGAACCACTGGCCGCAGGATATCGAGTGGGCAGTGGAGCAACTTCCCGGCTTCCATCAGGGCGATATCGCCGCTTTCTCCGTCGAAACGGATACCGGCGAGGAAGTGCCCGCCGTTCTCGTCCACTGCCGCGTTTCCGATCCGATCGAGCGTCGGAAGCTGCATGATGAAATCCGCGACAAGGTCCGTTCGATCACCGGCATGAACTGCGTGGTCGAACTCGTGCCGCCGCGCACGCTGCCTCGCACCAGTTCGGGCAAGCTCAGCCGCGCCAAGGCGAAGAAGCTGTACCTTTCGGGAGAGATCGAGCCTTATCGACTGGCGGCCTGAGCCACCTGTCGTTCCTTAGGCAAGGGCGGCCTCGGCCTCCGCCTCTTCTGCGTCCGTCCAGCGCGGCATCGGGGGCAGAGACATGACGAGCGCGCCGCCCACCACGCAGCTTATCACACCGAAGAGCAGGAACTCGTTGTAACCGCCGAAGTGGTCGTACATTACGCCTGCGACCAGGGGGCCGACGCCCGCGGCGAGCGCGATCGCTGCCGACATGGTCCCGTAAATCACGCCGAAGTTCTTCATCCCGCCGAAACCCGCGGCGAAATAGAGCGTGATATTGGTCTTGGTGCCTGCCGCGTAGCCATTGGCCAGCATGGCCAGCACGATCAGCGCGGGAGCGCGCGCGCCCTCCATCAAGGGAGCAAAGACCAGCGCCGCCGCGGCCAGGGTAAGGCCACCGATCCAGTTCGGGCGGAAACGATCCAGCAGCACTCCCGTGGCAAGCTTGCCGACGACCGCTGCCGCACCGCTTATCGCCAGCATTCCCGCTGCTTCGGCCCGCGATATACCGGATTCGGTGAGGATCGGGAAAAGGTGGACCGAAAGTCCCTGGGTGGTGAGCATGACGATGAACGAGGAAAGGAGGAGGCGCCACAGGGCCGAACTGCACAAGGCCTCGCGCACGGTCAGCCCTGGTTTGGAAGCTACGGCGGCGGCGTGGGCCGCAGCCTCGGCCTTGCGCTGGCTCGCGCTGACGAAGCCGTCCTTGAACAGGAAATAGCAGATGACGAAAGTGCCCAGCCCCCAGATGAGCCCAAGGTAGGCATAAGCCTGACGCCAGCCGTAATCCTCTATCAGCCAGTTGCCGAGCGCGGGCACCGCCGCCTGCGAAACCGCCGTGCCGACGATGGTCAGCCCCAGCGCCAGTCCGCGTCCCTTTTCGAAGAACGTGACGACCGCCGCCGACCAGACCGTGGTCTTGATCATCACCAAGGCCACGCCGAACAGCCCCCAGACAACATACCACTGCATGGGCGATCCGGTAATCAGGCCGAAGGCGGACATGCCGGCGGTCGTGACGAGGATGCCGGGAAGGGCCAGCCGCCGCGATCCGAAACGGTCGATCAGCATGCCGACCGGAGGGGAAAGCAGCGCGGTTACTATGGTGGCGATGGCGGGACCGGCGGAAAGGATCGTCCGGTTCCACCCGAATTCCTTCCCCAGCGGCTCCATGAAGATACCGGCGCCAGAGAGCATGACCGAGAAAAGCGAATAACCCACCATGGCGGAAAGCACCACGGGCCAGCCTCCGCGCCATTCGTCGGCGGCGGTCGTCGCTTTGCTTGTCGACATCAGTTCTCTCCCCCCGCTGGCGGTCCGCCAGCGCCAATAACGCCTAGCGGGCGCCGGACGCCTTGTCTCCCCAGTCGGGATAAGCCGGAAGCGTGACGATCAGCAAGCCGCAGATCACGCAGGCGATGCCGCCGCCGATCAGGAACGGCGTGTAACCGCCGGTCATGTCATAGACCTTGCCGGCCAGCACCGGGCCAATGGCCGACCCCAACGCGATCAGGCTGCTCATGAAGCCGAAGATCGTGCCGAAATTCCGCAAGCCGCCGTACCGGGAGGTCAGGTAGCTGCAGATCTGCACCTTGCAGCCGGCGGCATAGCCGTTGATGACCATGGCGATGACGATCAACACGGGCGTACGGACGCCATCCAGCAAAAGCAGGAAAGCCAACGCCACGACGGCGATGGTAAGCCCGCCCACCAGATTGGGCCGGAAACGGTCCATCAGCCAGCCGGTGACGATCTTGCCGGCAATGCCGGCGAGCCCGCCCAGCCCGGCCAGCCAGGCGGCATGCTCGCGCGTGACGCCGGCTTCGGTCAGGATCGGAATCTGGTGGATGATCAGGCCGATCGTCACGATCAGCAAAAGGAAAGTGGAAACGGCAATCCGCTGAAGCCCGGAATCGCGCCATGCTTCCCGTATCGTCAGGCCTGGGAGATCATGGCCGACGACCGGTGCCGCATCCGCCGCCCTGGACGCCTCGGATCGCCGCGCGATCATGAAGCACAGATAGCAGATCGCGAATGTCACACCGCCCCAGCCCACACCGAGCCAGACGAAGGCCGTGCGCCAGCCGAAATGGTCGATGAGCAATGTCGCGACCGGCGGTATCGCCGCCTGCGCCACGGCGGTTCCGGTCAGCATGGCGCCCAGCGCGAGGCCGCGTCCGATGCTGAAGGCGCCGGCCACCGCCGCCGACCATACGTTCACCGATATCAGCACGGCGGCGAAGGCATAGGCAGTCCACAATGCGAACCACTGGACCGGGGAGCCGTTGATGAACGAGAAACCGCAAATGCACAGCGCCAACGCGATTATCCCCGGCAGGGCGATGCCCCTGGCGCCCCGGCGATCGACGAACAGGCCGATGAAAGGCGCGAACAGCATGTTGACCATGGCCGCGAGCGGCAATCCGGCGGACAGTAGCGTACGACTGAAACCGAATTCCCGGCCGAGCGGCTCCATGAAGGCGCCGACGCAGTTGGCCATGATCGAGAACAGGGAATAACCGACCGCGCCCGCCAGCACGAGCGGCCAGCCGTTGCGCCATTCCTGCGATGCACTATCGGTGCCTGTGGTCACGCGCTTTTCTCCACCCTGTCCCGCCTCGTTATCGCTTGCTCAACTTGCAGCGCCCAGTGGCCCCGCTTCGCGTTTCTCGCTCCAGTCGGGGAATGGAGGCAAAGTTACCAGCAGCAGACCCGACAGGACCGAACCGATCGCACCGGCGATCAGGAACGCCGTGTAGCTGCCCCCCATATCATAGGAGAAAGCGGCGAAAACGGGCCCGGTCCCGGAACCGACCGCCATCACGCTGTTCATGAAGCCGAAGATCGTGCCGAACTTGCGCATCCCCGCATAACGCGCGGTAAGGTAAGTGCATATCTGCAGCTTGGTGCCTTGGGTATAACCGTTGACGAGCATCGCGAAGACGATCAGCGGCAGCGAATGGACGCCGTCAACCAGCAGGACGAAGGCGAACGCCGTGCCGGCCAGGGTCACGCCGCCCACCCAGTTGGGACTGAAACGGTCCAGCAGCGCGCCGGTGGATATCTTGCCCAGCAACGAGGCGATCCCGACGAGACTGGCCAACAACGCCGCATCGGCGCGCGATATGCCGATCCCGTTGAGGATCGGAACCTGATGGATCGTTAGGCCGAGCGTGACGGTCATGATGATCAGCGTGGAAATCGAAATGTGCCAAAGCGCGCGGTTGCGCCACGCTTCGCCGATAGTCAGGCCGGGAAGGTTTCCGGTATCATGCTTCGCGCTTTCCTCGACAATCGGGGCGACGCCTGAAGTCCTGCGGCGGTCACGCGCATCGTAAAAGAAGAACAGGCAGAGGATAAGCGTCAGGCCGCCCCAGCCCACGCCCAGCCAGACATAGGCGAGACGCCAGCCGTATGCATCGATCAGCCAGTTGGCGAGCGGCGGCAGGACCGTTTGCGAGGCCGCCATGCCGCACAGCGTGATGCCGAGCGCCAATCCTTGTCCGGCCTTGAACAGGCTGGCCACGGCGGCGGTCCACACGGTGGTCTTCACGCCGATCGAGATCGTCGCATAGATCGCCCAGAGCGCATACCATTGCGCCACCGAGCCATTGACGAAGGCAAAGGCGCATATCGATCCAATGGTCAGGACAATGCCGGGAATGGCGATCCTGCGCGTGCCGTATCGATCGATCACCAGACCGAATATCGGAGACAGTATCGCGGTGAAGACATTGCTGACGGTGAAGCCCGAGGAAATCAGCGTACGGCTCCAGCCGAACTCGTCCGCGAGCGGTTGCATGAACATCGTCAGCGAACCGCTCATGATCGTCAGGAACGAGAAACCCACGAAAGCAGCCAGCACCACCCGCCAGCTCTCGCGCCATTCCTGCGCGGCCGTCTTCGCCTGATCCACCCGCCACTCTCCCTATTATCCCCAGGGCCAGCAGCTCGCGAACGGACTTCAAGCACCCCTTTTCGATACCAGCGTATCGACGACTGACGGATCGGCCAAGGTCGAAGTATCGCCAAGGCTGGAAATATCTCCTTCGGCGATCTTGCGCAGGATGCGCCGCATGATCTTGCCCGATCGGGTCTTGGGCAGCGCGGGGGCGAAGTGGATCACGTCGGGCGTGGCGATCGGGCCGATTTCGTGGCGTATCCACTGGATCAGGTCCTTGCGGGTCTCCTCGCTTTCCACTTCCTGAGCGTTGAGCGTGACGTAAGCATAGATGCCCTGCCCCTTGATCTCGTGCGGGAAACCGACGACCGCCGCCTCGGCAACTTTCGCGTGGGCGACAAGCGCGCTTTCGACCTCGGCGGTGCCCATGCGATGGCCAGAAACGTTGATCACGTCATCGACGCGGCCGGTGATCCAGTAATAGCCGTCCTCGTCGCGGCGGCAGCCGTCGCCGGTGAAGTACTTGCCCGGATAAGTCGTGAAATAAGTCTGGAAGAAACGCTGGTGATCGCCCCAGACGGTGCGCATCTGGCCGGGCCAGCTCCGCGTGATGCAAAGGTTGCCCTCGGTCGCCCCTTGCAGAACCTTGCCGTCCGCATCGACGATCTGCGGCGCCACGCCGAACATCGGCTTGCTGGCCGAGCCCGGTTTGAGATCGGTCGCGCCAGGCAGAGGCGTGATCATGGCCGCGCCCGTTTCCGTCTGCCACCAGGTATCGACGATGGGGCAGCGCCCCTCACCCACCACGCGCCAGTACCATTCCCAGGCTTCGGGGTTGATCGGCTCGCCAACAGAACCAAGCAAACGCAGTGACTTGCGAGACGTTTTTTCCACCCATTCATCGCCCTCGCGCATCAGGGCGCGCAGCGCGGTGGGCGCGCCATAGAAGATATTCACCTGATGGCGATCGACGATCTGCCAGAAGCGGCTGTGATCGGGATAGTTGGGCACGCCTTCGAACATCACTTGCGTCGCGCCGTTCGCCAGCGGGCCGTATACGACATAGCTGTGCCCGGTGACCCAGCCGATATCGGCCGCGCACCAGTAGATGTCGCCGGGCCGATAATCGAAGACGTAGTGATGCGTCATCGCCGCCCAGGTCAGATAACCGCCGGTAGTATGCAGTACGCCCTTGGGCTTGCCGGTCGACCCCGAAGTATAGAGGATGAACAACGGATCCTCGGCGCTCATTTCCTCTGGCAGGCAGTCGGCGGAAACGTCCCCGCGCATTTCGTTCCACCAGTGATCCCGGCCTGGAACCACCGCCGCCTCATTACCGACATGACGGACGACGAGGACCGCTTCCACCGAAGGGCACGCAGCCAGCGCTTCATCGACATTGGCTTTCAGCGGCACCACCTTGCCGCCGCGCATCCCTGCATCGGCGGTGACGACGATCCTGCTGTCGCAATCCTGGATGCGGCCGGCCAGCGCTTCGGGCGAGAATCCCCCGAACACCACCGAATGGATCGCCCCGATGCGGCTGCAGGCAAGCATGGCCACCGCCGCCTCCGGGATCATCGGCAGATAAATGGTCACGCGATCGCCCCGCTTCACGCCCAGGCGCTTCAGGCTGTTGGCGAAGCGGCAGACTTCCTCGTGCAGTTCGCGATAAGTGATCCGGCGCTGCTGCGACGGGTCATCGCCCTCCCATATTATAGCCACGGTATCGCCGCGTTCGGCCAGATGCCGGTCGAGGCAGTTGGCCGAAACGTTGAGCGTGCCGTCGGCAAACCATTCGATGCCGAAATCGGCTTCGTCAAAGCTCGCCTTGGACAGCTTCGTCCACGGCCTCATCCAGTCGAGCCGCGCCGTCTCCTCGCGCCAGAAAGCCTCCGGCTCCTCGATCGACCGACGATACTTGTCGGCATAACCCGCGGCATCGACATAAGCGCGCGCGGCCCATTCGGCGGGGACGGGATGGACGCTGGACAAGATCTGTCTCCTGTTTCTGGATCAGCCGGACATCATTAGCCGGAAATCCCAAGACACTCTCCAACGATTCCGCGCTTGTCCAGCGCAGTCTTCTGCCCGAACGGAAGAACCTGCAGAATGGTGAGATAAACGGCAGGAACGGAGGCACATGCATTCGTCCCTCACGACTTGATCCCTTGGTTTGGCACGCGCGGCTTCCGTGGACTGAGACCAACTCAAAAACCCCGCCCATGCGCTTGACATGTAGGAATGTTCTTCATACGTTCCATGTGTGTCAGGCCCCAGACTGACACACCGCGACGGGTGCGGGAGGCGCGAAAGGCCTTTTGCTTCTCTTGTCTCCCGTAGTGCGGTCGGCGCCCGCGCGGTCCGGATAGGCCGCCACGGGATGCGGCGGATGGACAGGCCGGTGAATGCCACACCGGCATGGACGAAACCTCGGGGTATGCCCCGACGCAAGGCGGCAAGGCAGCGAGCCCGTCCCGCCAGCGCCCCGCACCTCAGGGTCGTGCCGGACAGCCATGCGTGATGCTGCCCGGCCGTTCGCATAACAACTCA
>DASWWL010000083.1:0-31668 GCA_036400975.1 Novosphingobium sp.
CATTCACCGGCCTGTCCATCCGCCGCATCCCGTGGCGGCCTGTCCGGACCGCGCGGGCGCCGACCGCACTGCGAAGGAGCAGAGCCGAAGCGCTTGCGCCCCCGCACCCGTCACAGTGCCAGTCTGGTAACTGACATACGCGGAACGTATGTAGAACATTCCTACATGTCAAGCGCATGCACAGGAATGGGCAGGAATTTCCCGCAAACGAAAAAGGGCGGCTCGAAGCCGCCCTTCATCTTTCGCGATAAGGTGAGGATCAACCCTTCTTGAGGGAGAGGCCACCGAAACGCTTGTTGAACTGCGCCACGCGGCCGCCGGCATCGAGCAGGCGCTGGTTACCGCCGGTCCAGGCCGGGTGTGAGGTCGGATCGATGTCGAGAACCAGCGTGTCGCCTTCCTTGCCCCAGGTGGAGCGCGTCTCGAACACTGTACCGTCGGTCATCTGCACCTTGATGGTGTGGTAATCGGGATGGATATCGGCCTTCATCGCACATTCTTTCGCTATGACCGGTTCCGACCGGCCTGGAATGGAAGCGGCGCGCATAACTGCACCATGCCGGTTTGTCCAGCCTGCCCGCCAGTTTTGGCACCGGCCCTTCCCCGCTCAGCCATCGACAATAACATCATATTGGCGGCTCGGCGAGGAAGGGGGCCGGTGCCAGCAAGGTGGACCTACCGCAGTCTTACGACTGCGGCGGATCCGCGACCATGGCGGTGAACTGAACCTCACAGGTCACCTTTCCAGCGATCGACGCCTTGCCCCAGAATTTGCAAACGCGGGCACGCTTCTGGACGAAACCGACCTCCAGATCAAGCAGCACGCCGGGTTCCACGGGATTACGGAACTTGGCTTCCTCGATCGAGAGAAAATAGACCAGCTTGCCGGAACCGGAAAGCTCGAGCGTCTCGATTGCGAGAATCGCGGCGGTCTGCGCCAGCGCCTCGATCTGGAGAACGCCGGGCATGATCGGACGACCGGGGAAATGTCCTTGGAAGAACTGCTCGTTGAAGCTGACCGCCTTCACCGCATGAATCTTCTCGCCGATCTCCAGCGAAAGGACACGATCGACCAGCAATAGCGGATAGCGGTGCGGCAGCGCCGCGAGTATCTTCGTAATGTCATAGGAAATCGCGGGCCTGGCCGCGATTTCCGTCGTTTCCCCGGTCATCGACTCCCCCTTCCAGCTTGCCTCAGCGGCCCTGCGGCTGCGGACCGGCGGGCTGGGCTGGAGCAGCACCACCGCCCTGCTGCTGGGCCTGCTGGGCCTTGGCCTCGCGAACTTCGCGCGGTTCCCAGCCGGCGGGCGGAACGAGCTGGGCCGAAGGGATCAGCGTGTTCAGCTCGTTCAGGATATCCTGATTGAGGTTGTAGGCATTGTTGTTCGCCGCCAACACCGCCTGCGGGCTCAGCAACAGCGAGATCTTCTTCTTGCCCATGGCGTTCTTTACCGCCGCGTCCACCTTGTCGCCGATCTGCTCCTGCACATAAGCTTCGGAAAGGGCCACGGGCTGCAGCATGCGCTGCAGCTCCTGCTCGCCCGACTGCTGGATCTGCTGGATCGCCTGCGCCTGCTGCTGCAGCGAAGCCGGCGCGACGTTCGCCTGGCGATCGCGGTTGAACTTGTCCGCGAGCGGCTGGAGCTGCGCGGTAATCGCCTTGCGGCGGGCCTCGGCCTGATCGATCTGCGCCTTGTAAGTCGTGGGACGCTGCTGCTGCGCGGTGCGGAACGCGTTGGAGTTCGCGATCACAGCATCGAGGTTGGCGACAGCGAGGCCCGGCACGATCGGGCCGCTCGGCGCGGGCGCAGTCTGCGCGAACGCGGGCTGTACGACAACGCTGGCCAGCAGGCCGGCGACAATGGCGGACTTGAGATGGTTTTTCATCAGAACTGGGTTCCCACGTTGAAAGTGAAGGTCTTGGTATCGTCCCCATCCTGCTTGAGGAGGACTTTCGAGAAATCGATGCGGAACGGCCCGAACGGCGAATTCCAGTTCACCCCGATGCCGATCGCGACGCGCGGCTTCCAGGTATCGCCAAGGTAGAATTCCTTGAAGGCAAAGTTCTGGCCTGCGGCCGTTATCCCATCGCCGCTCGTGGTGCAGCTGGATGGAAGCGGCGGTGCGGTGGTGCCGTTGCCCGAAACGACTGTGGTGACGCCATTGCACACCTGATTATACAAAGGCTGACCGTTGACATCTCGGGTGGGAATAAAAAGTCCGTTTGGACCGGTATCGTCGAGCTTCGGCCTGGTGATGCCCCAAACGGCGCCGACATCGACGAAGATCGAAGGCCGTAGACCCAGCTCGCGAGCGCCCGAACCAAGCGGAATCTCGAGTTCGCCGCGACCCATGTAATAATACTTGCCGCCGAGCGCGTCGTCGCTCCACTGGTTGCGGTCTTCGATCAAGCCGCCGTTTGCATCGTAGGGCTTGCGGATAACGCGCGGGCCGACGCCGCGAATGTCGAAGCCGCGCATCTGCGGCTCGCCCAGATAGAAGCGGTCCGTCAGGCGAACGTCGTCGATGAATGGCCGATTGCGGTTTTCCAGCGACTTGATCAGCCCGCCTTCGCCCGTGATCGAGAAGATGAAGCCTCCGCCAAGCGGCCAGTACTGCGCAGCGTTCGCGCGGAAGCGGGTATACTTCACAGATCCACCAAGGCCCGCGAAGTCAGCGCCAACAGTGATGAGGTGCCCGCGCGACGGCCGAACGCGATTGTCCAGCTTGTCGTAGATCAATGACAAGCCAATGATGGAACTGGTCCGCTTGCCGATGGCCTCGCAGAGGTAACGGCCCGCGAGCAACGGATCGCACTCCCGCACGCCCGACGTCACGCGGTCCGAATAGAACTGGTTCTTGTCGAGCGAGACGTCGTCGTAGTTCAGCGTGTAGCGGGCGACTGCGGTCAGGTATTCGGTCAGCGGCACGCCGGCGCGCAGCTGGAAGCCGGTCGTGGCTTGCTGATAGGTCGTGTTGCGGTCGTTGTTGAAATAATTGAAGCTGTTGTAGTCGCGCCGGTAGATGTCGATACCGGCGGAAATGTTGCGATCGAACAGGTAAGGTTCGGTGAAGCTTGCCTCGACGCTCTTCGTATATTTCGAATAGCTGCCCGAGAGGCCCACCGTCTGCCCGCGCCCACGGAAATTGCGCTGCTGGACCGACGCCTGGAAGATGAAGCTCTCGATCGACGAGAATCCCGCCGAAAGCTGGAGTTCGCCGGTAGGCTTCTCCTCGACGTTGGCCTCGAGGACGATGCGGTCCGGCGCGCTGCCCGGCTTCTGCTCGACCTCAAATTTCTCCTGGAAGTAACCGAGCGATTTGATGCGGTTGGTCGAACGCTTGACCTGAAGCGAATTGAAGGCGTCACCCTCGGCAATGCGGAACTCGCGGCGGATCACCTTGTCCTGCGTCAGGGTGTTGCCGTTGACGTCGACCCGTTCGACATAGACGCGCGGCGCTTCGTTGATGACGAAGGTCACGCCCATCGTCAGGTTGTCTTTGCTGCGCTCGTAGTTCGGGCGCACGTCGGCGAAGGCATAACCGAAGGCGCCCGCCGTCTCGTTCAGCTTCTCGATCGTGTCTTCGACAAGCTTCGCGTTGTACCAGTCGCCGGCCTTCATCGGCAGCTGCTTGGCCAGCGTTTCACCGTCGAAGTCGCGAAGCTGGCTTTCCACCTTCACGTCGCCGAACTTGTAGCGATCGCCTTCCTCGACGACGTAAGTGATGATGAAGTCCTTCTTGTCCGGCGTCAGTTCGGCGACGGCAGACACGACGCGGAAATCGGCATAGCCCTGCGTCAGATAGAACTGGCGCAGCTTCTGCTGATCGAAGGCCATGCGATCGGGATCGTAGCTGGTGCCGGAGCTGAAGATGCGGGTGAAGCTGGTCTGCTTCGTCACCATCTCGCCGCGCAGCTCCCCGTCGGAGAACTTCTCGTTGCCGATGATGTTGATCTGGCGAACCTTGGACTTCGCGCCTTCGGTGATCTCGAAGACGATATCGACGCGGTTCTGCTCGAGCATGACCATCTTCGGCTCGACCGTCGCGGCGAAGCGACCCTGGCGCTTGTAGAGCTCGATGATGCGCGCAACGTCCGCGCGAATCTTGGAACGCGTGAAGATCTGGCGCGGGGCGACCTTGATCTCGGGAAGGATCTTCTCGTCCTTGATCCGCTTGTTGCCCTCAAGGATGATGCGGTTGACGACCGGGTTTTCCTTCACCTGGATGACGACGTTGCCATCCTCGTTGCGGATCTGGACATCGGCGAACAGTTCGGTGGCGTAGAGATCCTTCAGCGCCTGGTCGGCGGCGACCTGCGTATAAGGATCGCCGACGCGGAGGCGGATGTAGGATCGAATGGTGTCGGGTTCGAGGCGCTGCGCCCCCGTCACCGTGACCGTGCGGATCGTCACCCCGGCTACATCGGCAGCAGGAGCGGACGAAGCCGCGGGAGCCGGCGCCGCAGGACCAGTCGCCTGCGCCATCGCCGCCGATGGCAGCCCCGCAAGGATGGTGGTTCCCAGAAGCACCGCCGCCCAATCGGACGCCCGGCAGACAGTATCGCTGCGAACCATGTTAAATCCCATCATCGGCCCGGCACATCCCGTATAGTTCGGCGAGTGGCAGTTCCGTCCCGATCCCCCGGTCCGGCTGCAGCCCTTCCGCAGACAATCGCAGCCCTCTGCCCGATGGCGACAAGCCAATCAAGCAGTCAGTCCGGGAAAGCGGTCGTCTGTTGCAAGTTCTCCACCGGCTAGCCACCGAAAACCGGCAACGTCGCCAGATCATTGATCGTCACGAAGAGCATCAGCGCCAGCACCAACGCGATGCCGGTCCTGAGCGCCCACTCCTGACTGCGCAGGTCCAGAGGCTTTCGGCGCACCGCCTCGGCCGCGTAGAAAGCCAGATGTCCACCGTCGAGGCCAGGAATTGGCAGCAGGTTGATGAATGCCAAGTTAATTGAAATCAGCGCCGCGAAGCTCACGAACTGAGCCCATCCCAGGCTGAACTGCTCGCCCGAGAACTTGGCGATCTTGATCGGCCCCCCCAACTCTTTCACCGAACGCTCGCCGGTGAATATCTGGCCGATCCCGGAAACCATCATCTTCATGATGCCGACGCTCTGCTCGACGCCCAAACCTACGGATTCCGCGAAACCCAGGCGCACGACCTCGACTTTTCCGGTACCTATGCCGATGCGGCCGATCCGCGATTCATTCCCGAAGCGATCGCGCTCGATCGTTTCGGCCACACGCACCGGAATTTCCAGTTCACGGCCATCACGCCGGACGGCAAGAGTGACGGTTCGTCCCGGATAAGGCAGGATATATTTCGGAATCTCGATGAAATTCTCCACCGCCTGGCCATCCACGGCAAGGATGCGGTCACCGATCTTCAACCCGGCATCGCGCGCCGACGACGCTTCGGTGAACGTCGCAACCTCGGGCGTGGCAACGATCTTGCCATAGGCGAGATTGAAGGCCGCGAAGATCGCAACGGCGCAAAGCAGATTGGTAAGCGGTCCGGCCAGCACGATCAGCGTGCGCTGCCACAAGGGCTTAGCGTGAAAGGTATGCGCCCGCTCCTCGACGCTAAGACCGTCCATGGCGGGATCGGGCGCACTCGCGGGATTCATATCGCCCGCGAACTGAACGTAGCCGCCTAGCGGCAAGGCCGAAACCTTCCAGCGCGTGCCGCGCCGATCGGTCCAGCCGGCCAGTTCCCTGCCGAAACCGATGGAAAACGCATCGGCCTTCACGCCGAACCATCGGCCCACGAGATAATGACCCAGTTCGTGCACCAGCACCAATGGCCCCAGCACCAGAAAAAAGGCGAGGATCGTCGTCAGAAGCGTGGGTTCGGACAAATCAGGCAACCTCCATTTGCGCCTGGGCGCGCACGCGCGCCTCGGCATCCACCGCCATCACCTCGTCGAGCGACGCCGGCGCAGGCGGGGCATAACCACACAGCACATCCTCCACATGTGAGGCAATGCGGGTGAATGCGATCTGACCGGCCAGGAAAGCCGCGACGGCGACTTCGTTCGCGGCATTGAGCACAGCCGGCATAGCGCCGCCCGCTTCCACCGCCTGGCGCGCAAGCCGCGTCGCCGGAAACCGCGCTTCATCGGGCGTGCGGAAGCTGAGTTCCCCGATGGCGGCAAGATCCAGCGGCGCGCAAGGCGTGTCCATCCGCGCGGGCCAGGCCAGTACCGAGGCGATCGGTACGCGCATGTCGGAAGGACCGAGTTGCGCCAGCGTCGATCCATCGCGATATTCGACCATCGAATGCACGATCGATTGCGGATGCACCAGAATGCGGAGCTTATCGAGACCGACCGGGAAAAGGTGATGCGCCTCGATCAGTTCCAGCCCCTTGTTGAACATGGTCGCGGAATCGACGCTGATCTTGGCGCCCATGTCCCAGTTGGGATGCTTGACCGCCTGGGCGGGCGTCGCGGCGGTAAGCTGTTCAGGCGTCCAGTCGCGAAACGGCCCACCGCTTGCCGTCAGGGTGATCGTGCGGACTTGCGCCACGTCGTTACCCGCGAGGCACTGGAAGATCGCATTATGCTCTGAATCCACCGGCAACAGCGTCGCGCCGTGGCGCGCGACCGCAGCGGTCATGACGTCACCGGCAGAAACCAGCGCTTCCTTGTTAGCAAGACCGATCGTTCCGCCCTGCTCGATCGCCGCCATCGTCGGTGCGAGACCAGCGCAGCCCACGATCGCGCCGATCGTGATATCAGCCGGACGCGATGCGGCCTCGACAAGGGCCGCACGCCCCCCGGCCGCTTCTATGCCACTGCCGGCAAGGGCCTCGCGCAGTTCCGGCAGGCAGTTTTCCTCCGCGACGACAGCAATCTCCGCCGAGAATTCGCGTGCGAGTCTGGCCAGTTCGACAGCGCTGCAATGCGCGGTCAGCGCAACCACCCGCCACTTGCCCGGTTCTCGCCGGATCAGGTCCAGCGTCGAAGCGCCGATCGATCCGGTCCCGCCAAGAATGGAAATCGAACGCATCATCGTGCGAGTATAGGCGAAGCATAAGGGATCATTGCCCCTGCCATAGCAATCGCGATGACGAAAAGCACGGCAATCAAACCGTCGGCACGATCGAACAATCCGCCATGGCCGGGAATGATGCGGCCGGAATCCTTGACGCCGGCACGCCGCTTCATCCAGCTTTCGAAGAAATCGCCCGCCTGCGCCACAATCGCGGCGGCCCCACCGAAAACCGCGCCCAGCTTCAGCAACTCGCCCATCGGAATTTTCGGATCGCCCAGCTTGATTGCGGCCGCCAGCGTCAGCGATGCGCAAACGATGCCGCCCACAAGACCCGACCAGGTTTTCGACGGACTGATACGCGGAGCGATCTTCGGGCCGCCGAAAGCGCGCCCCGCGAAATAAGCGCCGACATCGGTGCCGATCACCGCCGCCAGGGGAAAGATCACACCGAAAAGCCTTGGGTCCTGCTCCCGTAGGATGACCAGAACCGCCGCCGCCGGCAGCACATAAACGATGCCGGCCGCATTCCACAATCCACGCATCCTTGGCGATACGATCGCGCCCGCCACCAGAGCGCGCCATTCCCAAAGCACACCCGCCGCAATGAACGTGACGAAGGCGGTCCAGGCCCAGCCCCCGAACCACAGCGCCGCGCCGGCGACACCGATCATGGCCAGCGCGGAGATTGCGCGTGTCGGTAGATCGGAACTTTTTGCCGTCTCACCGTCCGCCATAGCGACGCTCCCGCTGCGCGAATCCGGCCAAAGCCTCTTCGAGATGCGCCGGAGTGAAATCCGGCCACAGCACGTCAGTGAACCACATCTCGGCATAGGCCGCCTGCCACAGCAGGAAATTGGACAGGCGGATTTCACCCGACGTTCGAATCAGAAGATCGAGTGGCGGGAGATCGGCGGTATCGAGCTCCGCAGCGATCGTTTCGACCGTTATCGGGCCCTTCTCCGCCGCTTTGCGCGCGGCGCGCGCGATCTCGTCCTGCCCGCCATAGTTGAGCGCAACCGCCAGCGTAGTGCCGTCATTCCGGGCCGTACGGTCCAGCGCGCCTTCTATCAATTCAACGACATCGGCAGGCAAGGCCTTGTAATCGCCGATGATCTTCAAGCGCACGTTGTTCGCGGCGAACTCGTCTAGATCGCTGAGGATGAAGCGCTTGAGCAATCCCATCAAAGCCGAGATCTCGTCTTCGGGACGTCGCCAGTTCTCGGTCGAAAAGGCATAGAGGGTCAGCGCATGCAAGCCCATCTCGCGCGCCGCACGCACGAGGGCACGCACCGCTTCCACTCCGCGCTGATGACCAACAACGCGCGGCATATGGCGCTTCTTCGCCCAGCGCCCGTTGCCGTCCATGATGATCGCGACGTGGCGAGCACCATGTTCCGCACCCCCGTCTCCTGTAGCGGGCCGGGGGCTCACTTGCCCAAGATTTCCTTTTCCTTGTGCGCCGCCGCTTCGTCAGCCGCCTTGATGATTTCATCGGTCAGCTTCTGGACGTCGGCCTCGCTGCGCTTGCGTTCGTCTTCCGAGATTTCCTTCTTGCTCTCGTCCGCTTTCAGCGCCTCCATGCCGTCACGGCGCACATTACGGATCGCGATGCGCGCCTTTTCGGCATATTGGTTGGCAAGCTTGGCAAGTTCCTTGCGGCGTTCCTCGGTAAGGTCGGGAATCGGCAGGCGCAGGTTGTTGCCATCGTTGATCGGATTGAGGCCGAGCCCGGACGAACGGATCGCCTTCTCGACCGGGCCAATATTCGACTTGTCCCAGACCTGCACCGACAGCAGCCGCGGCTCGGGCGCAGAGACGGTCGCGACCTGGTTCAGCGGCATCATCGCGCCATAGACCTCAACGGTGATCGGATCGAGCAACGTCGTGTTGGCACGGCCGGTGCGCAGACCGCCAAGGTCGTGCCGGAGCGCTTCGACCGCGCCCTTCATGCGGCGTTCGAGATCCGCCTTGTCGTACTTGGCCATGGTTCAAGCTCCCTTCTTCACGATCGTCTGCACGCCCTGTCCGGCGAGCACGCGGGCAAGGTTGCCCTTCTCGCGGATCGAGAACACGACGATCGGTATGTTGTTATCACGGCACAGGGCCACCGCAGAGGCGTCCATGACCTTCAGATTGTCTGCAAGGACCGTGTCATAATCGACTGTTTCGTAACGCTTGGCGTTAGGGTCAGTCTTGGGATCGGCATTGTAGACGCCATCGACGCTGGTACCCTTGAGCAGCGCGTCGCACTTCATCTCGGCGGCACGCAAGGCGGCACCGCTATCAGTGGTAAAATAGGGGGCGCCGACGCCCGCGGCGAAGATCACAACGCGGCCCTTCTCGAGGTGCCGCTCGGCGCGGCGGCGAATCACCGGCTCGCAGACCGCGTCCATCTGCACCGCCGACTGCACGCGCGTCTGCACGCCAAGCTGTTCGAGCGCGTTCTGCATCGCGAGCGCGTTCATCACCGTCGCCAGCATGCCCATGTAATCGGCCTGGGCACGGTCCATGCCCTTGGCCGCCCCCGCCATGCCGCGGAAGATGTTGCCGCCGCCGATGACCAGGCAAATTTCGAGCCCGCTGTCCTTGGCCGCCTTCACTTCCTTGGCCAGTTCGGCGACGAATTCGGAATCGATCCCGAACTGCTGGTTGCCCATCAGCACTTCGCCCGAAAGCTTGAGCAGGATGCGTTTGTAACTGGAACCGGGCATTAAAATGAGAACCTCGCGGCGCTGGTTTCTGGGCCTTATACCGACGATGATGCTAAGCCAAGCGGTGAGCCCGGATGACCACCGAGCAATTTGCGTCAGGTGGCCAAAGTTCAAACCGCAGGCCGCGCAAATCCCGAGCCATTGGGCGCCGATTGGGCGGCAGGACAGGCACCGATGAATTTCCAGATCGCGGTCATGGATGCCCTTTTCGGCCTCGGCTTGGCGGTCCCGCCAAGGTCGGTCACGCTCTCCAACGCCGTATCCATCTGGAAGCCGTCCTTGAGCAACTTATAGGTATAGGTCGCGCCCCCGGCATCCATGTCCTGGGACTTCTGGCAAGTCATCACGCCGTGTCCGCCATCGGCATCGAAGTGGAGACTTTCGTATCGACAACTCGGGTTGAACCCAGGAAGCCCTTTCCCGGCAATGCCCACTCGGCTCAGGCAGAAGTTCAATTCACGGGCGGGCTGCCGCGCCACTTTGTCCGCCACCATTGCGACGATCATTTTCGCCGCGGGGCCATCGTCCGGCAGCGTGGCTATCGCGGCGCTGTTGATCTTGAAGTCGACGTTCCAGAGGCCATCCTTGAAGAGCCCCCGATCGTAGAACTTCTGCGCCGCCTCCTCGACCGCCAGATTGCGATAGTCGGCGGGCGGTTGCGGTGCTTTCACACAGGCAGCCAGCCCGACGACCAAGATCAATGCGCAAGCTTTTTGCATGTCGCCCCTCGAAGCCCAACCCGACGCCGACTATCCAATGCGCGCCCATAAGAAAAGGGGCGCGACATGCAGGTCGCGCCCCTTCGTCTCATGCACATCGCCCCAGAGGGACGACGCGTCTTGTCAGTTCAGGCCAGCAGCAGCGGCAACTTCGGCGGCGAAGTCGGTTTCCACCTTCTCGATCCCTTCACCGAGCTGGAAGCGGACGTAGTCCACAAGCGCGATCTTCGCGCCGGCAGCCTTCGCGGCCTGCTCGACGACTTGCGCCACCGGGGTCTTGTTATCCATGACGAAGACCTGGCTCAGCAAGGCGTTGTCCTTGGCGTACTTGGCGACAGCGCCATCGACCATCTTGGCCTGGACTTCGGCGGGCTTGCCGCTTTCGGCAGCCTTCTCGGCCGCGATCTTGCGCTCACGGGCGAGCAGCTCGGGATCGAGGCCATCGGCGTTCAGCGCCAGCGGGAAAGCGGCGGCAATGTGCATCGCAATCTGCTTGCCCAGCGGCTCGAGGACATCGGCGCCGGCTTCCGATTCAAGCGCGACCAGCACGCCGATCTTGCCGAGGTTCGGCGCAGCAGCGTTGTGCATGTACGGCACGACCACGCCATTCGACACCGAGACGGTCTTGATGCGGCGGATTTGCTGGTTCTCGCCGATCGTCGCGACATTGTTGGTCAACTTGTCGGCCACCGTGCCGCCATCGGGATAAGCGGTCGCCTTCAGCGCCTCGACGTCATCCGAAGCGCTGCCAAGCGCGACTTCCGTAGTCTTGCGCACGAAATCCTGGAACTGGTCGTTCTTCGCAACGAAGTCGGTTTCCGAGTTCACTTCGACGGCGACACCGCGGGTGCCGGCGACGGCAACACCGACAAGGCCTTCCGCCGCGGTGCGGCTGGACTTCTTGGCGGCGGCGGCAAGGCCCTTAGAACGCAGCAGATCGACCGCGGCTTCCAGGTCACCGTTCGTCTCGTCCAGCGCCTTCTTGCAGTCCATCATGCCGGCGCCGGTGCGCTCGCGCAGATTTTTCACGTCAGTGGCGGTATAGGCCATCGCGCATATTCCTTAATTGAAAGCAGATAGTCCGCGCCGGGCCTTTCGACCCGGCGCGCGTCAATTTGATGACGTGGCGAGGCTCAAGCCTCGGCAGCGTTCTCGACCGGCGCTTCCAGCGCCTCTTCGATCACCGGCTCGTCGAACGAACCGAAATCGGCACCCGAGCTGACTACGGCGTCGCGGCCACCCTTCTTCGCGGCCTGGCCCACGGCATCGCAGTAAAGACGGATCGCCCTGCTGGCATCGTCATTCGCCGGGATCGGGAACGCGATGCCGTCGGGCGAAACGTTCGAATCGAGGATGGCGACGACGGGGATGCCAAGGACGTTGGCCTCCTTGATGGCCAGCTCTTCCTTGTTGGCGTCGATCACGAACATGACGTCCGGGATACCGCCCATGTCACGGATGCCGCCAAGCGAAAGCTCCAGCTTGTCGCGCTCGCGGGTAAGCTGAAGGACTTCCTTCTTGGTCAGGCCGGCGGTGTCGCCCGAAAGCTGTTCCTCAAGGCTCTTGAGGCGCTTGATCGACTGCGAGATCGTCTTCCAGTTGGTAAGCATGCCGCCCAGCCAGCGGTGATTGACGAAATGCTGGCCGCAAGCCCGCGCCGCTTCGGCGATCGGCTGCTGCGCCTGGCGCTTCGTGCCGACGAACAGCACCTTGCCGCCGGCCTGGACCGTCGCCGAAACGAAATCGAGCGCGCGCGCGAAGAGCGGCACGGTCTGCGACAGGTCGAGGATGTGGACGCCATTGCGGTTGCCGAAGATATACGGCTTCATCCGCGGGTTCCAGCGGTGGGTCTGGTGGCCGAAGTGCGCGCCGGCCTCGATCAATTGCTGCATGGTGACGGTAGGAGCCGCCATAAGTAAATTCCTTTCCGGTTATCGCCTCTGGAAAGCTGGAACCGTGCGGATAGAGCCCGCTGCGGCACCGGTATGTCAGTGCTTTCCATGTGGATTCGTCGAACGCGAAGCAGCCCGAATGGCCGCGATCTTGCCCGACAGGGGCGCCGTTAGACCGGATCGACCTCGAAATCCAGCCAAATTTCGCCGCAGAAAACTTTCGTCCAATCGTGTGGACGCCTTTCCTTCGCGATGAGTTGAAAGAGCGCCCAGCGCACGCGTTGCCTCACCCGGCAGGGAAAGGCATGGAGACCATTGGGAACACTTTATCTACAGTCATTTCCACAGTGCGAGGGCAAGCGCACGGCATGGCGGAGCCACGCATGATCACAGTCCAGATCGCTCTCTCGATCCTTGCCGGTATTGAAGCACTGGCCGCCATTGGCGTCTCCGCCGCTTTCGCCCTGCCTCACATGAAGATATTGCGCGAACATATGCTGACGCTCGACCGTGCCTGGTCGCCGCCGCCCTCATCCGTCGCCGAGTTGCAACGACACCCTTGCATCCGCAACCGTCCCTACGCGATCTTGCTCGATCACCCCTGAAATCTCCCGGCACAAAAATATCGCCCGATTACAAGGGATTGCCTTGCTCCACCGTATATTCACCATGAGACATGCAAATTTTTGCTTGACCGGTAAGAACAAAACGGGAACTTATCCCCGGACCGGAACATTCAGCCAACCGGTAACGTTATCCACATGCTGCCCACAGCCTGTCAACCTGTTTGGCAACCAGGAAGGAATGCGAGCGATGACTGCCATTTTCCTGCCCATGCTTTTCACCCTCGCCGCCGGTCTAGCGGTCGGAAGCATGCTCCTGACACTTCGAAGCTTTGGCGCCGCCGCGTGGGCGCTCGGCAGACAACTCGATGAATGCCCGTCCTGGCGCGAAGTACGCGTCGTGACGCGCGGCATCGAGCTGAAGCCGGAAGGCGCACGCATTCTGCGTCCAAGCTTCAGGCGTCCGCGAACGGCGCACCTTCTCAGCGAAGCCGCCTGACCCGCGCATAAGCCACCAATCCGACCGGGATCAGCAACAGATAGATCAGGCATATGCCGACCAGGGTCAGCCAGGGCTCGGTAAGCAATGCAGCCACCACCAGCCCAGCCAGAGCGATCACTTCAAGCCGGATCCGCTTTCTCGGCCGCAACTTGCCCCAGCTCATTGTCGGCATGCTGGAAATCATCAGGAACGCGATCAGCAACAGCCACCCTGCAACGAGCACGGGCGCCGCGAACAGCTCTTCCCGTCCGCTCGCGATCCATAGATAAAGCGGCAGGAAAGCGAGGCCCGCCCCGACAGGCGCGGGAACGCCGGTGAGAAAGCCTGCCGACTTGTGCGGCTGCTCAACCATATCGATACGGGCATTGAAACGCGCCAGCCGCAGAACGCAGCAGATCGCGAAACCGAGCGCCGCCAGCCAGCCGAAGCTGCTGAGGTTCTGCAAGGTCCAGAGATAGATGATGAGCGCCGGGGCCACGCCGAACGAGATCGAATCGGCCAGGCTGTCCAGCTCGGCGCCGAATCGCGACTGCGCCTTGAGCAGGCGCGCAGCCCGGCCATCGATACCATCGAGCAGACCGGCAAGAATGACCGCCTGCACCGATTTCTCGAAATCGCCGGCAATGGCGAAGCGGATACCGGTAAGCCCCACACAGAGCGCCGCGGCGGTGATGGCATTGGGCACGAGCGCCCGAAGCGTCAGCCCACCCGGCAGACGCCTGGAGCGCGCCGGCACGGGCTCATCGATCACTGGCTGATACCCTCGATCAGGGCATTCTCGGCTATTTCGGCCAGGACCGTTTCACCGGCCACGACCTTCTGTCCCAGCAGGACCCGCGGCTCGGTTCCTTCGGGCAGGTAGACGTCCACCCGGCTGCCGAAACGAATCAGCCCTACACGCTGGCCCGCCGCAAGCATGTCGCCCGGCTTCACGAAGGGAACTATCCGGCGCGCGACCAGTCCGGCGATCTGGGTGAAGCCGATGGCAAGACCGTCACCGCGCTCGATCATGATATGCTGGCGCTCATTCTCCTCGCTTGCCTTGTCGAGATCGGCATTGAGGAACTTGCCGGGAATGTAGACGACGCGCCGCACCGTGCCGTTGATCGGCGTGCGATTGATGTGCACGTCGAAAACGCTCATGAAAATCGAGATGCGGGTGACGGGAGCTTCGCCTAGCCCCGGGGCGCCATTTCCGTCCTCGACGGTGAGTTCGCGAGGAGGCGGCAGCTTCTGGATCAGCGTGACCAGACCATCCGCGGGAGACACGATATAGCGGTCGCCCTGCGGCGTTACGCGCCGGGGATCGCGGAAGAAGGCAAGAATGCCGAAAGTCAGTGCTCCCAGCGGCCATGCCAGGGTTTCCCAGGCAAAAGACGCGGCCAGCGCGCAAAGCACCGCCGCGATCGCCGCGAACTTGCGGCCCTCGGGATGAATCGAGGGCCATTGCCAGCTCGCTTCACCCCGCCCCTGATTATCCAATATTTCGCTGGGCATCGCTGCCATCTAGGCGCTGGAACGCAATGCCGCAATGGCGAGCCGGGAAATCCTTTCAACTGTCATGGAATTACCCGTCTGGCGTTACTGGAAAGTGGGAGGCCGGGGTGGTGGACAGGGCTGGATTCGAACCAGCGTACGCTCTCGCGGGCAGATTTACAGTCTGCTGCCATTAACCACTCGGCCACCTGTCCACACCAGCCTGCCGGTGACGGGAAACCCCGCAAATGCGGTTCCCGAAGGAACCTTCCGGCCGAGAGGTGGCGCTCATGGCGAAGCGAGCCTTGCCTGTCAATGGGGTGACTGGCAGGAGCGCCCGAGGAATACACGAAAGGGATGCTGCATGAACAAACGCGCCGAGGGCAAGCCATCACGCGCACTGCGCGGCCGTGCTGGACGGATGCAGGGCGGTCGCGGCAGCGGCAGGGGAAGTTCCGGCGCCACGCGCCTGTGGGGACGGCACGCCGTGGAAGCCGCACTCAAGAACCCCGAGCGCAGCCACCGCAAGCTCTGGGCTACGCGCGAGGGCATCGCCTCGCTGGATGGCGAGCTGCCGGCCAATTTTCCGCTTGAATATGCGCAAGGAGCGGACCTCGCCCGGCTGGTGGCCCGCGATGCGCCGCACCAGGGCTTGGTCCTCGATTGCGAACCGCTGGCAGAACTGTGGCTCGACGACGTTCTGGAAGGCGACCCGGCGCGGCCGGTGATCGTGCTCGATCAGGTCACGGATCCCCACAATGTCGGCGCGATTCTGCGTTCCGCCGCCGCGTTCAACGCCTGCGCCATCGTCACACAGGACCGGCATGCCCCACCCGAATCGGGCACGCTCGCGAAATCGGCCTCCGGCGCGCTCGAGATCGTGCCCTGGGTGCGCGTGGTGAATCTAGCCCGCGCGCTCGAGGACATCGCTGAAGCGGGCTACTGGCGCATCGGGCTCGCCGGGGAAGCCGAGACCGACCTAGCCTCGGCACTGCCCGCCGGACCGGTAGCGCTGGTGCTCGGCGCGGAAGGCGAAGGCATGCGGC
Source organism: Novosphingobium sp. (assembly GCA_036400975.1). Taxonomy (GTDB): domain Bacteria; phylum Pseudomonadota; class Alphaproteobacteria; order Sphingomonadales; family Sphingomonadaceae; genus Novosphingobium. Next base: position 15,917 of record DASWWL010000083.1, read on the forward strand.
ACAATATCACCCAGCACTGCGATGCGCTGGCCCGGCTGCCGATCAGCAGCGCGATGGAAAGCCTCAACGTCTCGAACGCCGCGGCCATTGCACTCTACGCCGTCGCCACACGCTAGGGCCGCAGCAGGGCAAAAGGGACAAAAGAAAACGCCGCGCCGGGTTAAACCGGCGCGGCGCATCTTTCCTTGATGGAGCCGCGAGGCGTCACGGCTCCCGATGAAGGACGATCAGTTGACCGCGTCCTTCAGGCCCTTGCCGGCCTTGAACTTCGGCTGCGACGAAGCCTTGATCTTCATCGGCTCGCCCGTGCGCGGGTTGCGGCCGGTCGAAGCCTTGCGCTTGGCGACCGAGAAAGTGCCGAAGCCGACCAGACGCACTTCGTCGCCCGACTTGAGGGCACCGGTAATGGCGTCGAAAACGCCTTCCACAGCCTTGGTAGCATCACTGCGCGTCAGACCGCTGGAATCAGCAACAGCGCCGATGAGATCGTTTTTGTTCATTGTGGGAACCCCCTACCTTTCAGTGGAACCGGAAAATTGAATCGCCTCTAGAATGGGGCGGGAATTGAGCGAGTTTTGCGCCCTCTGTCAAAGCCAAATGGCGAGGAAATGTGGTGAATATCCCCCCAAATTCCGCCAATTTCGATGAACCGAGGCATGTTGCAACGCACCAAAGGCGAATTATCGCTTGCGGCGATCCGGCGCGACCGCCGAGTCGCCGCATTGCAGCATGGGTCAATGCGCCGTCGTCGAGGGTGCCGGCGCGGCAACCGGCGGCGCCGCCGACTGGCTCGCCAGCTCATCCGCCTCTGTCCATTCAATGGCTTCGAGCGGCAAGGTCAATGCCCGGGCCAGTACTTCATCGACGTGACTGACGGGCACGATTTCCAGCCCCTGCTTCACATTGGCCGGAATCTCGGCAAGGTCCTTGCTGTTTTCTTCCGGGATCAGCACCGTCTTGATGCCCCCCCGAAGCGCGGCAAGCAGCTTTTCCTTAAGCCCGCCGATCGGCAGCACCCGTCCACGCAGCGTGACCTCGCCGGTCATCGCGACGTCCGCGCGGACCGGAATGCCGGTCAGCGTCGAAACGATCGACGTCACCATGCCGATACCCGCGCTTGGGCCATCCTTCGGCACCGCGCCTTCGGGCAAGTGAATATGGATGTCCTTGCGAGCGAAGATCGACGGCTTGATGCCATAGGCCGGGCTGCGCGCCTTGACGAAGCTGAAGGCCGCCTGGACCGATTCGGTCATCACCTCGCCCAGCTTGCCGGTGGTCCTGATGCCCCCCTTGCCGGGCACGGTGACGCTTTCGATCGTCAGCAGCTCGCCGCCCACCTCTGTCCAGGCGAGACCGGTGACGGCCCCCACCTGATGCTCTTCCTCGGACATGCCATGGCGAAACCTGCGCACTCCGGCGAAATCGCCGAGGTTCTCTGGCGTGACAGTGACCGCCTGAGCCTTGCCCTCCAGGATCTGGCGCAGCGACTTGCGCGCCAGCTTGGCGATTTCCCGTTCGAGCGTACGCACCCCGGCCTCGCGTGTGTAATAGCGGATCAGGTCGCGCAGGCCTTCCTCGGTGAGCGTGAACTCGCCCTTCTTGAGCCCGTGCGCCTCGATCTGCTTTGCGATAAGGTGCCGCTGCGCGATCTCTACCTTCTCGTCCTCGGTATAGCCTTCGAGGCGGATGATCTCCATGCGATCGAGCAACGGTTGCGGCAGGTTGAGACTGTTCGCCGTGCAGACGAACATCACGTCCGACAGATCGATGTCGAGTTCCAGATAGTGATCCTGGAACTTCGCGTTCTGTTCGGGATCGAGCACCTCCAGCAGGGCCGAGGCGGGGTCGCCGCGGAAATCCTGGCCAAGCTTGTCGATCTCATCGAGCAGGAACAGCGGGTTCGAAGCCCCGGCCTTCCGCAGGTTGGTCACGATCTTGCCCGGCAGCGAACCGATATAGGTGCGTCGGTGGCCGCGAATCTCGGCCTCGTCACGCACGCCGCCGAGCGACTGGCGCACGAACTGGCGCCCCGTCGCCTTGGCGATCGACTTGCCGAGCGAGGTCTTGCCGACACCCGGAGGGCCGACGAGGCACAGGATCGGTCCCTTCAGCTTGTTCGTGCGTGCCTGCACCGCAAGGTACTCGACGATGCGGTCCTTGACCTTTTCGAGCGCATAGTGATCGTCATCGAGGACAGCCTGCGCCGCCGCAATGTCCTTCTTCAACTTGCTGCGCTTGCCCCAGGGCAGGCCCAGCAGCACGTCTAGGTAATTGCGAATGACGGTCGCCTCGGCGCTCATCGGCTGCATCGACTTCAGCTTCTTGAGCTCGGCCGTCGCCTTGGCGCGCGCTTCCTTCGAGAGCTTGAGCTTCTCGATCTTGTCGGCGAGTTCAGCGATCTCGTTCGCTTCTTCCCCGTCGCCGCCGCCCAGTTCCGACTGGATCGCCTTGAGCTGCTCGTTGAGGTAATATTCGCGCTGGGTCTTTTCCATCTGCCGCTTCACGCGGCCCCGGATCTTGCGTTCGACCTGCAGGACGCCAAGCTCGCCTTCCATGAAGCCGTAGACCATTTCCAGCCGCTTGACCGGATCGGTCTCGGTCAGCAGCGCCTGCTTGTCCGACACCTTGGCGGAAAGCTGCGCGGCCACGGCGTCGGCCAGACGCGAAGCGTCCTCGATCTCACCAAGCTGGTCGCCGGCTTCCTGCGACAGCTTCTTGTTGAGCTTGGCGTATTCGCCGAACTGCTCGACGACGCTGCGCATCATCGCGGATACTTCGGGACCGGTCGTCTCCCCGGTCTCGATCGGCTCGACCTGGGCAATCAGCATCTCGCCATTGGCGCCCTGCTCTGCCCGCAGCGTCTCCAGCCGCGCCCGGCTCTGGCCCTCGACAAGCACGCGCACCGTGCCGTCCGGCAGCTTGAGCAACTGGAGCACCGTGGCGACCACGCCGGTGTCGTAGAGGTCGTCGCGATCAGGATCGTCACAGCCCGGATCGAGCTGGGCGAGCAGGAAAATGTCCTTGTCACCCGCCATCGCCGCTTCGAGCGCCGCCACCGATTTCTCGCGGCCGACGAAAAGTGGAACCACCATGCCGGGAAACACGACGATGTCGCGCAGGGGAAGAAGAGGAAGCAAATTCACGGTCATATCCATCCATCACGGCCGGGGAGCCGCACCTGCCGGAGGCTCCGGCTTTCCGGCAGGATATGGGACCACCCCTGCTACGGCGCAATGGTCGTGCGGCGAGAGGTTGTGGATGGCCCGGCCGCGATCCGGATGACGAGCTCAAGTTGACACAAGTTGACAGTGTCCATGGAAGGCAAATCAGCCTTCCTTTTTCACCCCACCAGACCGACCTTTCGCCCGAGCGGCATCGCATGAAAACCCACTAGATAGCTGATATCGCATAGGTATGATCATGGCAGCGCAAGGGTTTGTAGGACAGCGACATTCCCGTCGTCGCCTCTCAGAACGGCAGCTTGAAACCTGGCGGCAAGCCCATGCCCTGCTGCGCCTTGGCCATTTCCTCGCCCGCGACCTGATCGGCCTTCACCCGCGCATCGTTATAGGCGGCGGCGATCAGGTCTTCGAGGATCGGCTTTTCCGAAACAGCCAGCAGACTGTCATCAAGAGACACGCCGATGACCCGACCCTTGGCCGAACAGCGGATCTTCACCAGACCGCCGCCCGAAACGCCCTCGATCTCGATCGCATCGAGCTTGCCCTGCGTTTCGTTCATCTGCTTCTGGATGGTCTCGGCAGCCTGCTGGGCGGCCTTGATCATCTCTTCCATCGATTTCATCGTCTGTTGCTCCAGTTACGGCCGCCGCTCCGCGCATAGGGAGCCGGCTCTTCATCATTCAAGAGTTGCGCGCCGGGAAAAGCGTCCATCACCGCCTCAACCAATGGCGCGCGGCGGATGGCTTCTTCCGCCGACGCCTTGGCCACCTCCGCCTGTTCGACAAGCGTGGGCAGACCTTCGGCGTCACAACGTTCCACGGTCCAGCGCTCGCCGGTCAGCTTCAGCAGGCCATCGCGAATTTCGGGCACCAAATCCTCGCGAAAACCTGGCGGCTGGGTAAAGCGCAGCACGCCTTGCGCCAGTTCCACCACCCGCACCTGCATCCGCAAGCGGCTGGCGAGGCCAAGACCGCACGCGCGCTCAAGCTGCTGCACCAATGCTTCCCACGGCGGCGAATCCTGCGGCGCGGGCGCAGCGGCCGTAGCAGTGGAAGGCGCTCCATCGGCAGGCTGTATGCGCACGGGTTGCGAGGCGAGATGCTCCAGCTTTTTGATCAGCGTGCCCGGATCGGGCATGTCTGACGCGTGCATCACGCGCAGCAGCGCCATCTGCGCTGCGATCAAGGGATCAGGTGCAAGGCGGACTTCCTCGAAACCCCTGAGCAGCAATTGCCACAGGCGGTGGAGTTGCCCAGCCGAAAGCGCCTTTGCCCAGCCGGCCAGCGCCTCGCGCTCCTCGGCGGAAGCGGCGTCGGCCACTCCGCCGCCGATCTGCGCGACGGTGACGCGATGGGTTATCTCCAGGGCGCCGCGCAGCAGCGCCAACGGCTCGACACCCAGCGCGAACTGCGCCGAAACAAGCTCCAGCAGCTTCGGTCCATCGCCGCCCAGCAGGGCCGCGAAAAGTCCGCGTTGCACGCTCTTGTCGGCGAGGCCCAGCATATCGCGCACTTGCGCGGCCAGAACCCTACCCTCGCCGTCGAGATCGGCATGGGCGATCGCCTGGTCGAGAATGGAAAGCCCGTCGCGCACTGATCCTTCGGCGGCGGCGGCGATCATCGCCAGCGCCTCCTCCTCCGCATCGACCCCTTCCTTCGCGCAGATCGCCGCGAAGTGGCTGGTCAGCACCGGCGTCTCGATGCGGCGCAAGTCGAAGCGCTGGCAGCGCGACAGCACCGTCACCGGCAGCTTATCCGCCTCGGTTGTGGCGAAGAGGAACTTCACATGCGCCGGCGGTTCCTCAAGAGTCTTCAGCAATGCATTGAAAGCATTGCGGGATAGCATGTGAACTTCGTCAATGATGTAGATCTTGTAGCGCGCGCTGACGGCGGCATAACGCACTGCCTCGATGATCTCGCGCACGTCGTCAACGCCGGTGTGGCTGGCGGCGTCCATCTCGATCACGTCGATATGGCGGCCTTCCGCGATGGCGACACAAGGCTCGCACTGGCCGCAAGGATCTATCGTCGGGCCGCCTTTGCCGTCAGGGCCGATGCAGTTGAGCGCCTTGGCGATAAGGCGCGCGGTCGATGTCTTGCCCACCCCGCGTACGCCGGTCATCAGGAAGGCATGCGCCAGCCGGTCCCGCCGGATCGCGTTGGCGAGGGTGCGGACCATCGCTTCCTGCCCGATCAGCTCTCCGAAAGTCTTCGGACGATATTTGCGCGCAAGCACGCGATAGGGTTGCGCGACGGCAGGCTGGGAGGGTGGAGGCGGCGTAGCGGGCGCGTCGCCAAACAACGCCGACTGCCCCGCGGCCTCCAGCTCGGCGGTAGTGGGCGGCGCTTCGTCCTCGCCGGATGCCGGCTGGTCGCCGAAGATGTCGGGTGAATCGCCCATCTGCGCCTAGGTAGAGTCTGCCGCGCCCCTTGTCGAATGATCCGGCATGCGTTGACCAATAAGTTTTGATATGCAACTTTTATGGTCCGCAACCAGAGAGGTACTTGCGATGGGGAATGCCATAAGTCCGGGCCGCTACACTGCGAATTTTTCAGGACCGCTGGTCGTCTTCGTCATAGGCATGCGGATCAATCGCTTCTGGCGCCTGGACAAATGGATTCCGGTCGCCCGCGCGATGGGGCCGATGATCGCCGAGCTTTCCCGCGATCCCGACAGCGGCTTCCTGGGCTCCGAGTTCATGCTTTCGGGCCCCCGGACCATCGTGGCCTTGCAATACTGGCGCGATTTCGACGCGCTCGAAAGCTATGCGCGCAACCGCGACCGCGAACATTGGCCGGCATGGACCGCGTTCAACAAGGCGGTGGGAGCCGACGGTACGGTCGGCGTGTTCCATGAGACCTACAGCATCGCTGGCGGCGCACACGAGACGATCTATGCAAACATGCCCGCTTTCGGCTTGGGCCGGATCAACGGCATCGTGCCTGCCACCGGATCGCGGGCCGAAGCGCGTTCACGCCTGCGCGGGGCTGCCATAGAAGCTTGAGGGAAAAGGAGCCGAGCGACCCGCCGCAATCCGTTGTGGCTGCTTCCTTCCGGACCTGACCAAGTTGGCGAACGCAAACGTCCACCCGACTCCCGAGCCGCCATATGGCGGCGGCGGACCAGCTTGGCAAGGGGAGTGGGTATCAGCGGAAATTATCCGCGTAAGCCTGGATCTTCAACCGCTTCGGCGGCGTGGGGATAACCCGCGCCTCGATACCGTAGCGATCGGCATAAGCCTGCGCATCTTCCTGCGCCGGGAACCTGAGCACGACCTGCTGCTGCATATCGCCGCTGCCCGCCCAGCCCATAAGCGGATCGGGCCGCTTCGCCTCGGCAGGGACGAATTCGAGGATCCACTGGTCGGTGAGCGCCTTACCGGACTGCATGGCGTTCTTCGGGCGCTGATAGATGCGTGCGGTCATGCGCGCGCTTTCCCGCGAATCGTCGCCAGAATCAAGAGCCGCGCGACTTCTCGAACGCGTTTCTGGTCTTCAGGCTGGGCGCTTCCTCCCATGGCGCATCCGGCCAGCGATGTTTGGGGTAGCGTCCTTTCATCTCGCGCTGCACGTCACGCCAGCTGCCGCGCCAGAATCCGGGCAGGTCGCGCGTCACCTGAATGGGCTTTCCACCAGGCGACGTCAGCTTGAGGAGCAGCGGTTGCGGCGGCTGGCCGAAGCCCGGATGGCGATCGAGGCCGAACAGCGCCTGCACGCGCACCTCGACACAAGGGCCACCGTCATCCTCATAGTCGATGGCATGGCTGGTGCCGGCGGGACTGGTGAACTGAGCAGGCGCAAGCCGGTCGAGCTGCTGGCGCTCCTCGTAGGTCATGCGATTGCGCAGCGCCTCGTGCAACGATCCCTGATCGATCGCATCGAGGCGGCGCCCCAGCAGAGGCGCGAGCCACTCCTCCAGCGCTTCCAGCAACGCCTCGTCTCCCAACGAAAGGATTCCGGCATAGCGGGCGCGTTTCAGTAGCGATGCGCTGCCATGCGACAACGTCAGCAGCGACAACCCCTTTTCCCGCACGCGCTCCAGCAGGAAAGCGCGAATCGCCTCGGCATCAGGCGCGGGGTCGGGACCGCGGGCCATGGTGATCGCGCCGAGCCTCTGCTCGACCAGGGCCTCAACGCGCCGCTCGTCCTCATGCCAACGCAAGATTCCCCGTTTTTCGATACGATGGCCCAGCCAGCGCTGTACTTCCACCTCTGTAAGCGTGATCGCACCGGTGATCCGCGCGCCTCTGGCATCGCCCTGCGCGTCCCCCACAGCCAGCCATTCGGCACGTGCCAGCGACGATGCGGGATCAAGCCGCAGCCCGCGCCCGCCGGCCGTTAGCCAGTCCTCGCCGCTGGCGGAGCGGCGGCGGGCGACATTGTCGGGAAACCCTTCGGCCAGGAGTATGCCCAAAGGAGGACTTCCCGCTTCCTCGCGTGCGACCAAGCCTCTGGCCCTCTTCACCCACCCCTCCGCCAGCTTGCGCGACGCTTCCGCCCGGACCGAGCGATCCCCGTTCCAGCGGTCCAGCCGCAGCGCCAGATCTTCTCCACGTCCGCCCAGTCCGCGCTCCTGCAGGAGCAAAGCCAGCCGCGCGCCTTCGCGCTCGGCCCCATGCGCGGCGGCGAAGAGCAGCATGTGTGCAAGCGCCGGTTCCATCGGCAGCGCCGCCATGGCCCGCCCATGGGCTGTGATCCGCCCTTCCCCATCGACCGCTTCCAGCGAAAGCAGCCTGGCGCGCGCAGCGGCGCTCGAAGCGGCGGGCGGCGGATCAAGCCAGGGCAGAGCGGCGGGATCGCCCGCCCCCCATTGCGCCAGAGCCAGCATCAGCGGCGCCAGGTCCGACGTCATGATCTCGGGCGGCTCGAAAGCGGAACGGCCAGGATGTGCGGCTTCTTCCCACAGGCGATAGGCCACGCCCGGTCCCTGCCGCGCCGCGCGACCCGCTCGCTGCGCAGCCGCCGCCTGGCTGGCCCGGTGGGTGACAAGCCGCGTGACGCCCGCCGCCTTGTCGAACTCGGCCCGGCGCGAAAGCCCTGCATCGACCACGATCGAAACCCCGTCCAGCGTCAACGACGTCTCGGCGATCGCGGTAGCCAGAACGATACGCCTGCGCCCTTCGGAATCCCGGCGGATCGCAGCGCGCTGGGCGGCAGGCTCGCATTGTCCATGAAGCGGCAATACGAGCGCGTGCGGCAACTTCTCCGCCAGCCGCTCGCGCGTGCGCTCGATCTCGCCCACGCCGGGCAGGAACGCCAGCACGTCTCCGCTTTCCTCGCGCCAAGCGGCAAGGATCGCCGATGTCATGGCGTCCTCGATGCGCAATTCGGGTCGTGCGCCCAGCCAGCGGATCGCCAGGGGAAACGCTCTGCCCTCGCTCTCCACCACCGGGGCTCCGCCAAGCAGTCCTGCGAAGCGGACACCGTCGATGGTGGCGGACATCACCAGCAGCCGCAGCTCGGGCCGCAACACCTGCTGGCTTTCGATCGCAAGCGCCAGACCAAGGTCGCTGTCGAGATGCCGCTCATGCGCCTCATCGAACAGAACTGCGCTCACCCCTTTAAGTTCGGGATCCGAAAGTATCGTCGAAACGAAAATCGCCTCGGTCATCACCAGCACGCGCGTCTTGCCGGACCGCTTGACGTCGAGGCGGGTCAGATAGCCGACAGTCTCGCCCGTCTGCTCGCCAAGCAGTTCCGCCATACGCTCGGCCGCCGCACGCGCAGCGACACGACGAGGGCTGAGGAGAATGATGTCGCCATCGCACCATGGTTCGGTGAGCAATACGGGCGCAACGGCTGTGGTCTTACCCGCGCCGGGCGGCGCGACGAGAACTGCGCTTTCACCCTTGCGCAAGGCGGAAAGGAGATCGGGCAGGACGGCATGGATAGGAAGGTCGGAAGAGTTCATCGCGTCGCCCTCAGCAGACTACGTGCGACCGAAACTCCAATCTCAGAACCGCCGCGCGACTGCAAATTCGGCGGCCTCCGCCATCGCTGCGCGCGCCTCGCCCGCCGGGAAACAGGCGATGGCGTCGATCGCGCGCTGGGCGAAATGCCGTGCGCGCTCGCGTGTGGCGCTGACAGTGTCGTGCCGGTTGATAAGTTCGACCGCATGGGCGAGGTCCTCGTCCTCGGTGCGGAAACCGGCGATGGCGTCACGCCAGAACCGGCGTTCCTCCTCATTGCCGCGCGCATAGGCGAGGATCACCGGCAGCGTCATCTTGCCGTCGCGGAAATCGTCGCCCTTGCCCTTGCCCATCTCGCCGGCTTCGGAATCGTAGTCCATGGCGTCATCGACGAGTTGGAACGCGACGCCGAGGTTCCGGCCGTAATCTTCCAGCGCCCGCTCTTCCGCCTCGCCGCGTTCGGCGACGACAGCGGCAATGCGCGTGGCGGCGGCGAACAATGCGGCGGTCTTCGCACCGATTATGGAGAGATAGCGCTCCTCGCTCGTCTCGATCTGGCGCTGCGCGGTAAGCTGGTCGACCTCGCCTTCGGCGATCACGGCGGAAGCGTTGCTGAGTATCTTCAGAACCTTCAGGCTGCCGTCCTCGACCATAAGCTCGAACGCGCGGCTGAAGAGGAAATCACCGACGAGCACCGTCGCCGGATTGCCGAACACGATATTGGCCGTGGCCTTGCCGCGCCGAAGATCGGAACCATCGACCACGTCGTCATGCAGAAGAGTGGCTGTGTGGATGAACTCGACGGCAGCGGCGAGCTTGTGATGCCGCGTTCCCTGATAGCCGCACAACTCGGCCCCGGCGATCGTCAGCATCGGCCGCATTCGCTTGCCGCCGCCCGAAATCAGATGCCCAGCCAGCGCCGGTATCAGCGGAATCTGGCTCTGCATCCGCTCCAGGATGACAGCGTTCACGCTGTTCATGCCGGGCGCGGTCAGGGAAAGCATCGGCGCGAGCGAAGGCTCGGTCGCGCGCGGGCGCAAGGGAACGATGTCGGCGCTCATGGCGCAGCGCCTTGCGCGCGAGGGCCGTGGAAGGCAAGCCTTGAGTGGTTTTCGTTTGGCCGAAACGGTGCTAGCCCCGGCCGCGATGACCGAAAACACTTCCGCGCCCGACACCGTGCTCGCCAGCTATCGCGCCAGCATAGACAATATCGACGCCGCGCTGATCCACATGCTTGCCGAGCGTTTCCGCATCACTCAGGCGGTCGGCGCCTACAAAGCCGAAAACCGCCTGCCCGCTTCCGATCCGGGCCGCGAGGAACGCCAGATCGCCCGGCTGCGCAAACTGGCCGAAGACGCCAATCTCGACCCCGAGTTCTCCGAAAAGTTCCTGCGCTTCATCATTCAGGAAGTGATCCGGCATCACGAAAAGGCGCAGGCGAAGGGCTGAGGCTCAGCCTTCAGACTCCAGTTCGCGCGCCACGGCGCTGCGGCGGCGCAGTATCTTCGTGGTGAGCACCACCGCAGGAACAAGGATCGCGACTACGCCGAAGGCGATCGAGAAGATGTCGCCGAAGCCGGCATAACCATCCATCAGCTTCGCCAGACCGCCCCAGATGAAACGGATACCAACCACCCAGAGCAAGAGGCAGACGTAAAGCGCAAGGCGCTGCTCAAGCACGATGCCCAGCCCCGCCAGCCCGCCACCGGCATCTCCGGCCTTGCTTCCGGAAGCTGCCCGGAACCGTGCGAGTTCGGCTTCCGCCTCACGTTGACCGGTGCGCGCTTCCTCGATCTCGCGGCGGAGACGCGCGAGTTCGCGCGCATTGGTCGCCACTTCAGCCGACTGCGCCTTCGAGCTATCGACGTGTTCGGAAAGTTCCGCTTCCAGCGCCACCCGCTTCGCCCGTTCGCTGGCCAACTGCTGCCGCATGTCGGGCATCGCCCGCTCGACGATGCCGTCGATCACCCCGGCGGCCAGCGGATCGGAAGCATGGCGGGCAAGCCAACGCTTCCAATCCTCGATGCCACCACTCACGCTGAGCCGCGCATATTCGGCCAATCCGGGCCGGTCCACCATCTCCCCGATGCGCGAAAGCACGCCCAGCCATACCGGATTATCGGTGCCTTCCGCACCTTCGGGCAGGACTTCGGCCTGGATCGAACGGAACTCCAGCGGAAGCTGGCAAGGACGGAGCTGAACCGCGACCAGGCGGCTTTCCTCCTTGCCCGTGCGCGCTTCGTTTCGGACCCAGTCGGATTCGACCGAATCCTCCGACCACAAGACCAGCAGTGCCTTGGCGGCGGCGATCTCTCGCTCGATCTCGCGATCGAACTGCGATCCGGCGCCGATGCGGGCGTCCGACCACACATTGACCTTTAGCGCATTGAGCGCGTCGCGGATCGCCGTGCAACGATCCCGATCGTTGCGCGAATAGCTGATGAAAATGTCCGCCATGTCCCCTCCGTCCGGCCAGTTGGAAGACTATACGCCCGCACCCCGCCGGACAAGCGGGTCAACTCATCGCGCGGGGCAGACGCAGCCTGACCAGTAGCCCGCCGAGGTCTTCGCTTTCGGCCAGTTCCACCGAGCCGCCATATATCTCCGCCACGTCGCGAACGATGGCAAGCCCGAGACCAGTGCCGGGCTTGCCCGTGTCGAGCCGGGCGCCGCGATCGAAGATGCGCACGCGCTCCGCCTCCGGGATGCCCATGCCGTCGTCCTCGACCCAAATCTCGCAAATGTCAGCCTGCTTTCCGGGATCGACGGTCACGAATACGCTGCCGCCGCCGTATTTTGCCGCGTTCTCGATCAGATTGCCCAGAATCTCGTCCAGATCCTGCCGCTCGATAGCGACCGCGGCCAGCTTGTCGCCATCGAGGTCGAATCGCGTACGCTCATAGAGCCGGGTCACGGCGCGCAGCACTGCCTCGGCGCTATCCCATACCGTCGCGCGCGAATGACCGGCGGCGCGGCGCCCCACGGCGCGGGCGCGGGCGAGATGATGATCGACCTGGCGGCGCATCACCGCCGCCTCGCGGATCACCGTGTCGGCAAGGTCCGGCGCCTTGGCGGTTGCGGCGTTCATCACCACGGTGAGCGGCGTCTTCAAGGCATGGGCGAGATTGCCGGCATGGGTGCGCGCCTCTTCCGCCTGTCTTTCGGTATGGGCAAGCAGGCTGTTGATCTCCTGCACCAGCGGCTGAACTTCGAGCGGTAGCGGATCGCCGATGCTGTTCGCCCCCGTACCGCGCATCCTCTTGATCGCTCGCCGCACGCGTTTCAGCGGAAACAGGCCATACCACGTCTGCAGCGCGGCCATGACGAACAAGCCAAGACCAAGAATGACGAAACTGTAGATCAGGATCGAACGAATCCGGCGAATCTGCTGATCCAGCTCACCCCGGCTGGCGGCGACGGTAAACCACCATTGCGTCCTGCTGCCCGGCAGGATGATCGAGCGTTCCATCACGCGCAGCGGTTCGCCGGCGAACTCATCGCTGTCATAGGCATGGGGCTCCGCATCGAAGTGGTCCGCCTTGACCTTAAGGCTGCGGTCCCACAGCGAACGCGAAGGGAAATCTTCATGTCCCTTGCCACGGATCTGCCAATAAAGCCCGCTGTTGGGCTCAAGGAAACGCTGGTCGCCCAGCGGCCGGTTGAAGAACACCTCGCCATCGGGGCCGATCTCGGCCGAACCGATCATGGCCGTCAGCATATAACCGAGCTGCTCGTCGTAATTGCGCGTGATCATCGCGGTCAGCGCGCGATCGAGCGCGACACCACCGAGCAGCAGCAGGATGGAAATCCACCCCGCCGCGATGAACATCATGCGTTTGGAAAGCGAGCCAGTATGCGGCATGTCCCGCCATGGCGCGTCTGGTGCGGCGGCGTCTGCCACCGGCTCAGTTGCGCGCGGGTTCGGCAGGATCGTCGAGGCTGTAACCGAGGCCACGGATCGTCGTGATGACATCGGCGCCCAGCTTCTTGCGGATGCGCGTTACGAAGACCTCGATCGTATTCGAGTCGCGGTCGAAGTCCTGATCGTAGATGTGCTCGATCAGCTCGGTGCGGCTGACGACCTTGCCCTTGTGATGAAGCAGGTAGGACAGCAGCTTGTATTCCTGCGCGGTAAGCTTCACCGGCTCGCCGTTCAGCGTGACGCGGCCCGAACGCGTATCGAGACGAACGTCGCCCGCGATCAGCTCGGAGGAAGTATTCCCGGATGCGCGGCGGATCAGCGCGCGCAGGCGGGCGATCAACTCTTCCGTCTGGAACGGCTTGGCGAGATAGTCATCCGCGCCGGCGTCGAGCCCGGCCACCTTGTCGGACCAGCTATCCCGCGCTGTCAGCACCAGAACGGGAAACTTGCGCCCTTCGCGACGCCACATGCCCAACACGGTAAGGCCGTCTATCTCGGGCAGGCCAAGATCGAGAATAACCGCGTCATATTCCTCGGTCGAGCCCATGAAATGGCCATCCTCGCCATCGGTCGACAGATCGACGGCATAGCCGTTCTGCTCCAGCGTGGACTTGAGCTGCGAACCCAGCGTGGGCTCGTCCTCGACGATCAGGATGCGCATTGCAGTATTCCTTGAGAAATCGCCGAAGCAATGCGGCCAAAGCGTAAAAGCGTCAAGCGAGGCCCTTTATCGCGACTGGCCGAGGATGCTGCCGGAGCGCGCATCGACATCGACGAAAACGACGCGTCCGTCGCGGATGAACTTGAGCCGGTACGCCATGGCCGCAGCGTCATATTCCGGGCCGAGGTATTGCATTCCGGGCATCATCGGCAAAACGCGCCGCTCGATGTCGCGCAGAGAACGAACGTTCCCTGCGCGCATCTCCTTGCGCACCTGCCCCTGCTCGCCGCCGGGCTCTGCCGAAGCGGTCGGGGCGGTGAAGACCAAAGCCAGGGCCGCAAGGAAGAAAAATCTCGACATGACGTCGTCTTGCCTAACCTCGAGGCCTTGAACAAGGTGTGAATGTCCCGTTGCAAAACCGACAAGGCCTCAGCGGGTCATCTCGTACTTCACCGTGACCGTGACCGAGGTGCCGACCTGCCCCGGTTCTATCGGAGTCTTCGCAGCCCCCGCGCGCGGCGCGGCCGCCATCACCGCGTCGCGCTGCATCGGGCTGGCCTGCGCGAAGCTTTCCGAGACTTCGAGCAGCCTGAGCCCGGAGAAGCCGGCGAGACGCGCATATTCGCCGGCCTGCGCCTTCGCTCGATCGAATGCCGTACGGCGCGCGGAGGCTTTCGCGGCTTCATCGTTCTCGAGCACGAAATTAGGGCCATAGAGGTTGTTCGCCCCCGCCTGCACCAGGGCGTCCAGCGTGCCACCGATCTTCGCAAGATCGCGTAGCTTCACGCTCACCTGGTTGGTTGCCTCATAGCCCAGGAACAGCGGTGGCTGGTTATCATTGCGATACTGGTACTGCGGATTGAGGCCGAAGTTGGACGTCTGAATATCCTCCGGCTTGATGCCAAGCTGACGCAACCGGGCAATCACCTTTTCCATCTGCACTGCGTTCTGGCGCATAGCCTCGCTCGCGGTCGCGGCGCGGACCTGCACTCCCGCGCCGACCTGGGCACTGTCTGGCGCGGACTGAACGATCTCATTAATGGTCAGCTCGACCACCGGATTCTGGGCCTGGATCACGACTTCCGCAGCCATGACGGGCCAGGCGGGAAGCATGAGGACGGCGGCGGCCAGATAACGGACTTTAAACATGCGGAGACTCTCCCCTTGAGCGTTCACAATTGAACGCTAACGCCCCTCCCTTTTGCAGGTTCCACATGAACGAAACTTGTCAATGTCGCCGCCCACCCGCTAGGGCCCGCGCATGGCGACCGCACCGATCCTCAGCTGGGAAGGCTTGGGCCTCATCCAGGGCTCCGGCTGGCTTTTCCAAGACATAGACCTAAACATCCAGCCCCGTGACCGGCTGGCCCTGATCGGCCGCAACGGCGCGGGCAAGACCACGCTGCTCAGGCTCATCGCCGATCAGGTGGAAGCGGACAAAGGCAAACGTTCGATCCAGCCCGGGATCCGGGTGGTGACGCTGGAGCAGGATCCGTTCTTCACCGGCTTCGACACCCTTCTAGACTTCACCCTATCGGGAAAAGATGCACCGCCCCGCCATGAGGTGGAGGCCATCGCCGGCCAGCTTGGCATCGATCTGTCGCGCAACGCCGAAAGCGCCTCGGGCGGCGAACGGAGACGGGCCGCGCTGTGCCGCGCACTTGCTTCGGAACCCGACCTCCTGCTGCTCGACGAACCGACCAACCACCTCGATCTCGCGGCGATCGAGTGGCTGGAAGACTGGCTCTCGCGCTATACCGGCGCCTTCGTCGTCATCAGCCACGACCGCACCTTCCTGACCCGCCTGACCCGCGCGACCTTGTGGCTCGATCGCGGCTCCCTGCGGCGCAAGGAAGTCGGCTTCGGCGGTTACGAAGCCTGGGAGGAACAGGTGATCGCCGAGGAAACGCGTGCGACCGAAAAGCTCGACGCCAAGCTGAAAATCGAAACGCACTGGCTGGCGCGCGGAGTCACGGCGCGGCGCAAGCGCAATCAGGGCCGCCTCGCCAAGCTGCACGAGATGCGCGCCCAGCGCGCGGCAATGCTGAGCCCTGCCGGCACCGCGAAGCTGGAAATCGC
>DASWWL010000084.1:0-36470 GCA_036400975.1 Novosphingobium sp.
GCAGCGAGCCCGTCCCGCCAGCGCCCCGCACCTCAGGGTCGTGCCGGACAGCCATGCGTGATGCTGCCGGCCGTTCGCATAACAACTCACACGCATCCACGCCCGTACTGCCGGGCACATACCACTAGCGCCGGCCGCACAGCCCGTTCGCTGCTCTCTACCCCACGGCACATTCCCGGCCTCGCCAGCGGGCGATGACGCTTGTCTGGGCAAGACGTGCCCGACTTCGCAAACGATAATATCGCTATTGTAGAAAAGGCGCCTTGTGTTCTCTTTACGTTCCTAATAATGGATCGGTATGGCCAAACCGAAACGTCGTTATGCCTGCCAAGCCTGCGGCAGTCTTACCCATCGCTGGCAGGGTCAGTGTGCCGATTGTGGGGAATGGAACACTTTGATCGAGGAGGCGCCGGAAACGGTCTTCTCCGCGCGGCACGATCTTTCATCCGGCGGACGGGCGATCGCCTTCGAACCGCTTGACGCGCCAGGCAAGGAATTGAAGCGCCGCGCTACCGGACTCGCCGAACTCGATCGGGCACTGGGCGGCGGGCTGGTTCCCGGATCGGCGATCCTGATGGGCGGCGATCCCGGCATCGGCAAATCCACGCTGCTGCTGCAAGCGGCCGCGAAGATCGCCGAGGCGGGCGGGGATGTGGTCTATATCAGTGGGGAGGAAGCGGCCGGACAAGTGCGGCTGCGGGCCGAAAGGCTCGGCCTTGCCGGAGCTCCGATCCGGCTGGCGGCGGCGACTTCCGTACGCGATATATTGACCACGCTGGGAGGCATGGCGCCGCCGGCCCTGCTCGTCATCGATTCCATCCAGACGATGCACTCCGACCAGATCGAAGGCGCACCCGGAACGGTCAGCCAGGTGCGCGGCTGCGCGTTCGAGCTGATCCGTTACGCCAAGGAAAACGGCGTCGCTCTGGTGCTGGTGGGGCACGTGACGAAGGATGGTTCGATTGCGGGGCCGCGAGTGCTGGAGCACATGGTCGATGTGGTGATGAGCTTCGAGGGCGAGCGCAGCCATCAGTATCGTATCCTCAGAAGCCTGAAGAACCGCTTCGGCCCGGTCGAGGAAATCGGCGTTTTCGCCATGGCGGGGCAAGGGCTTGAAGAGGTTTCGAATCCCTCGATGCTGTTCCTGTCGGGACGGGAGCAGGCGGTGCCGGGCAGTTCCGTGTTCCCGGCGATGGAAGGCACCCGGCCGGTGCTTGTCGAAATTCAGGCGCTGATCGTCCGCCTGGCCAGCGGGGCTACCCCGCGCCGCGCCGTGGTGGGCTGGGACAATGGCCGGCTCGCCATGCTGCTCGCCGTTCTGGAGGCCCGCTGCGGACTGAATTTCTCGAGCGCGGAAGTCTACCTGAATGTCGCGGGAGGCTATCGCCTGGCTGATCCCGCAGCGGATCTCGCTGTCGCGGCGGCGCTTGTCTCGGCGCTGGCCGACCGGCCACTGGCGTCCGATGCGGTATGGTTCGGGGAAGTCTCGCTTGCCGGGGAAATCCGTCCGGTCGCGCATGCGGCCATCCGCCAGCGAGAGGCGGCGAAGCTGGGATTTTCCCGCGCCCATGGACCACCGGCCAGTTCGACGCGTGAAAACGGGATCGGGTATGACGAGCTCGCTCTTCTGCCAAATCTCGTTGACCGCGTTATGGCGCAAGCCTAATTCGGGCCGCGATGACGGGTTTCGATATCGCTGTTCTGCTGATCGTCGGAGTAGGGGCCATTGCCGGGTTCCTGCGTGGTTTCGTGCAGGAAATCCTTGCACTGGCGGCGTGGATATTCGCGCTCTTCGCCATACATTTCCTGCATACGCCGCTAACCTTGGCGCTTGAGCCGACTATCGGAACCTCGTCGGGTGCGTCCGTGCTCGCCTTCGCGCTGCTCCTGCTGGTCCCCTATGCCTGTGTGAAGCTGATAGCCAATTGGGCAGGCAACCAGAGCCGCGCTTCGGTGCTGGGACCGGTCGATCGCGTTCTGGGTTTCGGTTTCGGTGCGATAAAGGGCATGATCATCGTCGTTCTGGCATTCTCCGTACTCGTCCTTGGTTACGATACGGTCTGGGGGCCGGGTGGACGGCCGGACTGGATCAAACAGGCGCGGACCTATCGTTTCGTCAATGCCAGCAGCGATGCGCTCGTAAAGATGATCGGCGAGCGCCGCCGGCAGGTCGAGCAAGCCGATGTGGATGACGCGCGCGCGGCCGACAATCGCTAGGGCTGCGGATGTCGGCGACTGTCCTGTATACGTCCCAGGTCCTGGCGCTATCGACAAGCCTTGCGGCCTATCCCTGGGACGAAAGCCTGAACTTGCGCGGCGAAGTCCGCTCACCCAGTTGCGGCAGTACGATCGCACTGGCTCTGTCCGTCGATGACGAGGGCCGCATCGCCCGCATCGGCATTCGTTCGCACGCCTGCGCGATCGGGCAGGCGGCCGCCGCGATATTCGCCGGCGGAGCGATGGGGCGGGATTGCGGTGACATTGCCGCGACCGAGAAAGCGCTTGCAGCATGGCTGGCTGGCACCGGCGAAATGCCGCAATGGCGCGATCTGGAGGTGATTGCACCCGCGCTCGCGTATCCTGCTCGCCATGGCGCCATCATGTTGGCGTGGCGGGCCGCCAGAGAACTCCTTTGCACGAGCGGTTTGCACGGCTAGAGGTCCGGCCAGGGTAAGAGCGGGAGTATTTCATGGCGGAGGGGGCAGCAGTCGTGCGTGATGGCAATGAGCCGAGCGCGTCCGACATTCGCATGGTGATCGCGGCCTCTTCCGCCGGCACCGTATTCGAATGGTACGACTTCTTCATTTACGGCACGCTGGCCGCCATCATTGGCAAGACCTTCTTCCCCTCCGGGAATGCCACGCTGGAAACCTTGCTTGTCTGGGCGGGTTTCGCTGTCGGATTCGGGTTCCGTCCGCTGGGGGCGATCCTTTTCGGTTTTCTCGGCGACCGGCTCGGGCGAAAGTACACGTTCCTGGTGACGGTGACGCTCATGGGCATCGCGACTGCTGGTGTCGGCCTGATACCTTCGGCGGCATCCATCGGTGTTGCCGCTCCGATCATCGTGATCCTGCTGCGGGTCATGCAGGGATTGGCGCTGGGCGGCGAATATGGCGGCGCGGCAATCTATGTCGCCGAACATTCCCCACCTGAAAGGCGCGGGTATTTCACCAGCTATATTCAGGCGAGCGTCGTTGGCGGCTTCGTTCTCAGCCTCCTCGTGGTGTTGTCCTGCAAGAGCCTGATGAGCGCGGAGACCTGGGACACCTGGGGGTGGCGCGTGCCGTTCCTCATTTCGATAGCGCTGCTGGCCATTTCACTGTGGATGCGACTGAAACTTTCCGAGAGTCCCGTATTCAAGGCGATGCAGGAGCAAGGGGAACTGGCAGGCAATCCATTCGTCGAAAGCTTCACTTATCCGGGCAACAAGAGGCGGATACTCGTCGCGCTGTTCGGTATCGCCGCCGGGCTGACGGTAATCTGGTACACTGCGATGTTCTCGGCGCTCAGCTTCCTGAAGGGCGCGATGCGGATCGAGGATACTCCCGCCGAGATCATCGTCGGGCTCGGGGCCGGGATCGGCATGGTGTTCTTCATCATCTTCGGCAAGCTTTCCGACCGCATCGGTCGCAAAAAGCCGATTGTCTGGGGATATTTGCTGACGCTTGTCCTGCTTTTCCCGATCTTCTGGACCATCGGCAACGCGGCCAATCCAGGGCTTGCCACCGCCGCCGAGCGTGCTCCGGTGACGATCGCTGGATCGAATTGCAATTATAGCCCCTTCTCGGCCGAGCAGGCGACAGATTGCGGAAAGCTCCTGTCCGACTTCGCAGCCATCGGAGTAAGCTACGAATTGAGCCAGGCGTCTGTACTGCAGGCTACAGTGGGAGGCACGCCGCTGCCGCTTGAACAATATGCCTGGAGCGACAAGGCGGCACGCGGAAAGCAATTGCAGGGATGGCTCTCGCAGGCAGGTTATGATTTCGCCAAGGTTCGGCCCTCGATTGGACAAAGCCTGACGATACTGGGTGGTCTGCTGGTGATGATGGCCTTGTCCGGCGCCACATACGGCCCCGTCGCAGCCTTGTTGTCGGAGATGTTCCCACCGCGCATCCGCTATAGCTCGATGTCGATCCCCTATCACATCGGGACCGGTTATTTTGGCGGGTTCCTGCCCTTGATCGCAAGCTATATCGTGGCCAAGACGGGCAACCCTTATGCCGGCTTGTGGTACACTTGGGGTGTCGTGGCATTGGCTTTCCTCGTCGCCATGTGGGGACTGAGGGGCGGTCCGCCTCGCGATTATGGCGACAATGCTGTCTGAAGCCCCACCGCGCGCGCTTCGTCTCGATATTGACCGGGATGCGCTTGCCGCGAACTGGCGCGTCCTCGATCGGCTTTCAGGCAAGGCGCACACCGGTGCGGCGGTGAAAGCCGATGCTTATGGCCTTGGGACGGCGACGGTGGTGCCAGTGCTGCACGCCGCCGGCTGTCGTGACTTCTTCGTCGCTCATTGGAGCGAAGTTGCCGAAGTTGCGGCGCTCGTCGATCCGGCTGCAATATCGGTATTGCATGGCCCGCTGACTCCCGCGGATGCGGCCTATGCGGCGGCGGTTGGCGTTAAGCCGGTAATCAATTCGATCCGACAGGCGAAGCTGTGGCTAGATGCGGGCGGCGGTGTCTGCGATCTCATGGTCGATACCGGAATGAATCGCCTGGGTTTACCGATGACGGATCTGGGGGGTGAGCCGATCCGGCAGCTTGAAGTGGAAACGCTGCTTTCGCATCTTGCTTCGGCTGACGAAGATGTACCGCTTAACGCACTGCAGCTCTCGCGGTGGCAGGATGCCCGCCGGGCGCTTACGCATAAGCGCGCAAGCCTGGCCAACAGCGCCGGAATACTTCTCGGGGAAGCCTATCATGGCGATCTTACCCGTCCGGGGCTTTCATTGTACGGGGGCGTGCAGCGCGACGAACTCGCCGGACTGATTCGACAGGTCGTTCGTCCCATGGCGACAATCATACAAACCCGGAAAATCCAGGCTGGCGACACTCTGGGCTACAACGCTACTTTCACGGCTGTTGCGCCGATGCGTGTCGGTACGATCGCACTGGGCTACGCCGATGGATACCTGCGATGCTGGTCGGGGAAGGGCAGCCTGATCAATGGCGGGCGTCGTCTGCCGGTGTTGGGCCGTGTCAGCATGGATATGACTATCATCGATCTCGGCGCGGCGCCGGACCTTGATGAAGGAGATTGGGTGGAGGTCGAATACGACCTTCCGGCAGCTTCTGCCACAAGCGGCCTTTCCCAGTATGAACTGATCACTTCCCTGGGACGGCGTTTCCAGCGTTAAGGCTGGCCTGGATCGATGCTGCGCAGCAAGATTTGTTGCGCCGCACCTATTGCAAGTGCTAACGTGGCGCAAAGCTAGGAGAGGCGCCGATGGCTGAAACAGGGGAAAAGGATAACACTGTTATCATCAAAAAATACGCCAACAGGCGTTTGTATAATACGCAGTCATCCAGTTACATCACCCTTGAGCACCTTTCCAAAATGACACGCGAAGGTGTCGATTATAAAGTGCTCGACGCCAAAACCGGCGCGGATATCACACATCAGATTCTCACGCAGATCATCATGGAAGAAGAGGCCCAGGGAGAGCAGATCCTTCCGGTCAACTTCCTGCGCCAGCTGATCTCGATGTACGGCAACTCAATGCAGTCGCTGTTGCCGCATTATCTCGAAGCTTCGATGGACAACTTCCGGGCAAATCAGGCCAAGCTCCAGCGCGCCTTCGAAGACAGTCTCGGCAACAATCCGCTGGCACGGCTCGCCGAACAGAACATGGCCATGTTCAAGGCCGCCGCCGCCGCCTTCATGCCGGGTGCCGAAGAACCGAAATCCACACCGAAGCCAGCCACCGAAGATCGCGACGAACTCGCTGCCCTGCGTGAACAGATGGCTGCGATACAGAAGAAGCTCGATCAACTCGGCAAGTAGGGCTTCGTCCCGGCTTTCGCCTGTCCAAGTATGTCGCTAACAGCGCGGGCATGACTCAGATCAAGCACGCGCTGTCCGTCACCCGTGAGGGTGATTTTGCCCAATGGTATCAAGAGGTCATTTCCGAAGCGGAGATGGCCGAGGAATCGGGTGTGCGCGGCTGCATGGTCATCAAACCGTGGGGCTATGGCATCTGGGAGCGCATCCAGGCGCTTCTTGACGCCCAGATCAAGACGGCGGGCGTGGAAAACTGCTATTTCCCGCTTTTCATTCCGCTCTCCTATTTTGCCAAGGAGGCCGAGCATGTGGACGGCTTCGCTAAGGAAATGGCGGTCGTTACGCATCATCGCCTGATTGCTGACGGCAAGGGCGGCCTTGTGCCCGATCCTGAAGCGAAGCTGGAAGAACCGCTTATCGTTCGTCCTACTTCGGAGACGGTGATCGGCGCGGCCATGGCGCGCTGGGTGCAAAGCTGGCGCGACCTGCCTTTGTTGACCAATCAGTGGGCCAATGTCGTGCGATGGGAAATGCGCACCCGCATGTTCCTTCGCACCAGCGAATTCCTTTGGCAGGAGGGGCATACCGCCCATGCCGACCGCGATGATGCGATGACCGAAACGCTGCGCGCGCTCGAAATGTATCGGACTTTTGCCGAGGGCGCTCTCGCCATGCCCGTCATCGCCGGCGAAAAGCCCGAAAACGAACGTTTTCCCGGCGCCGTCGCGACTTATTCCATCGAAGCGATGATGCAGGACGGCAAAGCGCTCCAGGCGGGCACTTCCCACTATCTGGGCACCGGTTTCGCCGAGGCGGCGGGGATTCGCTACCAGGATCGCGAAGGCCAGCAGGCGTTGTGCCATACGACGAGCTGGGGCGTCTCCACCAGGATGATCGGCGGCGTCATCATGACGCATGGCGACGACGATGGCTTGCGCGTCCCGCCCCAGATCGCGCCGCAGCAGATCGTCATACTGCCCATGCTGCGCGACAACGACGAAGATGCCGCATTGCTCGCCTATTGCGAGGAATTGCGCGCGGCTCTCGTGAAGCAGTCCGCGCTGGGCGAGCCGATCCGCGTCCTTCTGGACAAACGGCCGGGCAAGGCCACGCAGAAGCGCTGGGCATGGGTGAAGAAGGGTGTTCCCCTGATCCTGGAGATCGGCGGGCGCGATGCGGCGGGCGGCCAGGTTTCGGTGGTTCGGCGAGACAAGCTGTGGCGCGAGGATGGCAAGGTGAATTTCGCCGCCGGTCCGCGTGAAGATTTCCTGTCCCGTGCCGCTGCCGAGCTGGAAAACATCCAGGCTGCCTTGTTCCAGGAAGCGAAGGACAGGCGGGATGCCAACATTCACAAGGGTATCGACAGCCTGGAAGAGCTGGCGGCCTTCTACGCGGCGGAAAGGCGCCATCCGGGCTGGGTGGAACTCGCCTGGTCGAAGCCCACGGGTGCAGAGCTGGATGAAGTGGTGGCGAAGCTCAAGGCTTTGAAGCTCACTATCCGCAACAGCCCGATGCATGGCGAGGCGGTCTCCGGCACATGTCCCTTCACCGGCCGCCCCGCCGTCCAGCGAATCTACGTCGCACGCGCATACTGAGACGCCGGTTGCCAGCGGATCACTGAAGGCCCACATGGCGCGAATGCCTGTAAAGCCCAGACCCGCCCCCGGATTGCCCTCGCGACAGCAGATCCTTGATTTCATCGCCTCATCGGAAGATCCTGCCGGCAAGCGCGAGATAGCGCGTGCCTTCGGGCTCAAGGGTCAGGAAAAGATTCAGCTCAAGGCGCTGCTCAAGGACATGGCCGATGAAGGCCTGATCGATGGAAAGCGAACGGCATTCCATCGCATGGGCGGCATCCCGCGGGTAACTGTCCTGCGTGTCGTCGAGATCGAGGACGGTGAGGCAGTTGCCGTGCCCGATACATGGCAGCCTGATGATGCGACGCCTCCGCCGCGCTTGCGTCTTATGGAAAAAGGCCGGGGAAGCGCGCTGAAGGCTGGCGATCGTGTCCTCGCGAGGACGGAGGAGACAGGTGCGGGCTGGCGCGCGCATCCGATGAAGAAGCTGCCCGCAAGCATCGAGCAGTTGCTTGGTGTCGTAGAAATCGACGGCGCGGGTAAGGGATGGCTTGCACCGATTGACAAGCGCCTCCGAAATTCCACGCCGATTGCCGATCTGGGAGAAGCCGAAGCGGGAAACCTCGTACTGGCCGAACCCGCCGGTCGCTCGCCTCGCGCCGGCGTGAAAGTTACGGCAGTGCTGGGCGATCCTCTGGCCCCCTGCGCATTCAGCCTGATCGCCATTCACAAGTATGGCATTCCCGACGTATTTTCCGAAGAAGTGCTGGAAGAGGCGGAACGGGCGGCGAAGCTGCCGCTGAGCGACGAATATCGTGAGGACCTGCGTCACCTTCCCATAGTCGCGATCGACCCCAGCGATGCGCGCGATCACGATGATGCGATTTGGGCTGAATCCGATGGGCAAGGCGGATTTCGCGCCCTGATAGCGATCGCCGACGTTTCATTTTATGTCCGCCCAGGCGGAAATCTCGATCGCGAAGCGCGAAAGCGCGGCAATTCCGCGTATTTTCCTGATCGTGTCGTACCGATGCTCCCGGAAGTGCTTTCGGCAGACGTCTGCTCGCTGAAGGCGGGGGGCGATCGTGCGGCCATGGCCTGCCATCTTGCTATCGACGCGGAAGGACACGTGACCGAATGGCGCTTTACACGCGCTATTGTGCGAATTGCCGAGGTGATCGCCTATGAGGATGCGCAAGCGCGGATCGACAGCGGCGAAGCGGCGGAGAACCTCCGGAATCTCTGGGCGGCATGGCGCGCTCTTGCCACGGCGCGCGAGAAACGCGACCCGTTGGAGCTGGAGCTTCCCGAACGCCGTGTCATGCTCGATGAACAAGGTAGGATCACGGAGATCCGCCTGCGTGAGCGACTGGATGCGCATCGCGTGGTGGAGGACTTCATGATCGCGGCGAATGTCGCTGCCGCCAAAGCCCTCGAGAGCAAGGTTGCACCGGTTGTCTACCGTCTTCACGAACCGCCAAGCCGCGAGAAACTGGTCGCATTGAAGGACTATCTGGCGACGTTCGATCGCAAGCTGGCGCTAGGGCAAGTCATCACGCCAGGGCTGTTCAACCGCTTCATCAAGGATATAGCCGATGAAGCCGAGAAGATGCTGATTATGGAGGCTGTCCTGCGGAGCCAGACGCAGGCGTATTATGGTCCGCGCAATCTTGGCCATTTCGGACTTGCGCTGGGCAGCTATGCGCATTTCACTTCGCCAATTCGCCGTTATGCCGATCTTCTGGTCCATCGAGCGCTGGTGGATGCCTACCGCCTCGAACAGCCCGCGCCTAAAGTCCAGCTGCCGCAAGGCTCCGGCTTGTCAGAGCGTGATGCCGCCGATCTTACCCGCATCAGCGAGGCGATCAGCAATGCCGAACGTCGTGCAATGGAAGCCGAACGCGAAACGATCGACCGCTATGTCGCGGCATGGCTCGCCGCCCGTGTTGGCGAAGTGTTCGACACACGAGTGACGGGCGTTCAGAAGTTCGGACTGTTTGCTACGATCATCGGACTTGGCGGTGACGGGCTGGTGCCGGTATCAACGCTTGGCGCGGAACGTTTCGATTATGACGAAAAGGCTCGCGTGCTGGAAGGCCAGCAGACCGGCGCTCGCTATGCCGTCGGAGACCTTTTGCGGTTACGCCTGGCGGAAGCCAATCCGCTTACTGGTGCACTCAAGTTCGAACCCGAAGAGAGTCATGGCTCCTCTATCGAACCGCGCGGCAGGCCTCTGCCACTGAAGAAAAAGGGGAAGCACCTTAACGGAAAGCGGGGGCGGCCGGGAAACATTCGGCATCAGGGACGCAAGCGCTAGCTCAGCCGGTCGATATCGTCGTTGCCGAGTCCTCCGGGAACGACGAAAACAGGGCAAGGCAACTGACCGACATGGGTTCCGGCAAAATAGGTGACCAACGGTCCGGGGCTACCTTCTTTTGCTGCGCCCAGCACCAGGGCGGAAACCTCGGGATGGTCGGCAAGATAGTCTTTCACGACCCTTTCGGCCTCGCCGACCAGCACGGAAATCGTCGGCATCCTGCCGCCTTCGGAAAGGAGATTGCCGGCGGCCGCTGTCACCAGGGTTTCGGCGCGTGCGCGGGCTTCTTCCTCGATGGTAGCCTGGACACCCGCGAAGGCATTGAACGGTTGCGGAGGAACAATCGCCAGAAGATGTACTGCGCCATCTGTTCCAGCCGCACGGCGGGAGGCAAAGCGAAGAGCGCCAAGGGCTTCCTCGCTCTCGTCAACAATGACAAGATAGACGCGCATATTCGAACACCCCCACCTACGGTATCCGCCACATTGACATTCCACGCAAGGTTCTTGCCCTGAGCCGCCAATTTGGCCAAGGACTAACCAGTCGCCGCCTTTCACGAAGGACCGGAATCGAACATGCCGATCGAGATCAAGATGCCCGCTCTGTCTCCTACCATGGAGCAGGGCAAGCTGGCGCGCTGGCTGGTGAAGGAGGGTGATGAGGTCCGCTCGGGCGACATCCTCGCCGAGATTGAGACCGACAAAGCCACTATGGAATTCGAGGCCGTGGACGAGGGGACGATCTTGTCCATCACCGTTCCCGAAGGCACGGATGAGGTGAAGGTCGGCGCCGTGATCGCCACGCTTCAGGGTGAAGACGAGCAGGACGTTCAGGCATCTGGCAAGCCTGTAGTCGCGAAGTCGGAAAAGCCCGCTCCCGTAAAGGAGAAAGCATTGACGGCTGAACCTGCACCTATCCCAGCGGTGAATCCAACAGCAAAAGACAATATTTCTCAGGAGGGACGTATCCTCGCATCGCCACTCGCCAAGCGTCTCGCAGCCGAAAAGGGCGTAGATCTTTCCGCGTTGAGCGGTAGTGGCCCGCACGGCCGCATCGTCAAGGCGGATGTCGAGGGCGCCCAACCCGGCACGGCCAAGCTCGCTGTCGCAAAAGCGCCCGCGGCGGCGCCGGTTTCGACCGTGACAGCGGCTGCTGAAAAACCCGTGACAGTAGAAATGTCCGCGGAGACGAGAGCTCAGCTCGATGACCGCGTGCCGCATACGGTCGAGAAACTTTCAGGCATGCGCAAGACAATTGCGCGACGCCTGGCTCAGTCGATGCAGCAGGCACCACACATCTATCTTACCGTTGATGTCCGCCTCGACAAACTGTTGGCGCTCCGTGGCGAGCTCAATCAGGCTCTCGAAAAACAGGGCGTAAAGCTTTCGGTCAATGACCTTCTTATAAAGGCGCTCGGCAAGGCGCTGATCGATGTGCCCGAATGCAATGTCAGCTTCGCGGGCAATGAGCTTATCCGCTATTCGCGCGCTGACGTTTCGGTCGCCGTGAGCATTCCCGGCGGACTGATCACGCCAATTGTCTCTGACGCCAGTGGTCGCAGCCTGTCTTCGATCGCTGACGCCATGAAAGACCTGTCGGCGCGGGCCAAGGAAGGTAAGCTCAAGCCCGAGGAATATCAGGGCGGCACCGCCAGCCTTTCCAACATGGGCATGATGGGCATCAAGCACTTCACTGCGGTAATCAATCCACCCCAATCGACGATCCTCGCCATCGGTGCGGGCGAACAGCGTCCTTATGTGATCGATGGCGCATTGGGGGTGGCTACGGTTATGACCGCCACGGGCAGCTTCGATCACCGCGCGGTCGATGGCGCAGATGGTGCGAGGCTGATGGCGGCATTCAGGGAATATGTAGAGAGGCCGTTAGGCATGCTGGCCTGATATGGGGGCCCGCGGCGATCCCGCCATTTATGTTACGGCCGGGCATGGTGCCGTCATCGTTACGAAGAACAACGGATCAAGGCGACGGAAAAGGTCTTCACTTCCGTCACGCTGAACGCGAACTGCACGCTGCGTTCCGCCAAGCAGGAGAATTGAGCAAGTGTCCGATCAATATGACGTCATCGTTCTCGGCTCTGGCCCTGGCGGATATGTTTCAGCGATCCGGGCGGCGCAGCTCGGGCTCAAGACCGCCATTGTCGAACGCGAGAATCTGGGAGGAATCTGCCTCAATTGGGGATGCATCCCGACCAAGGCGCTGCTGCGCTCAGCCGAGGTCTTCCACCAGATGAAGAACGCCAAGGATTATGGCCTTTCGGCGGAAAATATCACGGCGGACCTTGCCGCCATCGTCAAACGGTCACGGGGAGTCGCCGGTCAGCTCAATCGGGGCGTTACCGGGCTGATGAAGAAAAACAAGATCACCGTGCACATGGGGCAGGGCAAGATCACCGCGCCGGGCAAGCTCGACGTTACCGATGCCGAGGGCAAGACGACATCGCTTGCGGCCAAGCATATTATCATTGCCACGGGCGCTCGCGCTCGTGAGCTTCCCAAGGCCAAGAGCGACGGCAAGCGGATCTGGACTTACCGTCACGCCATGACGCCCGGCGAAATGCCCACCAAGCTGCTTGTCATCGGCTCAGGCGCGATTGGTATCGAATTCGCCAGCTTCTACAATGATCTTGGTGCCGAAGTCACCGTGGTCGAGATGATGGACCGCATCGTTCCGGTCGAGGATGCCGAGGTTTCCGCCTTCCTCGAGAAGCAGCTCAAGAAGCAGGGTATGGCCATCATTACCAAGGCCAATGTCGGCAATATCACGACGTCCGACACTGGCGTAACGGCAATAATCAAGGAAAAGGACGGCAAGGAAACCGAACAGCTATTCAGCCATGTAATCGTTGCGATCGGCATCGTGCCGAATCTTGAGAACATTGGCCTCGAGGATCTCGGCGTGGAACCCGACAAGCGCTATCACATCAAGACCGACGAATATGGCCGCACCAACGTGAAGGGCATCTGGGCGATCGGTGATTGTGTCGATGGTCCCTGGCTCGCCCACAAGGCAAGTCATGAAGGGATCACGGCGGCCGAAGCCATCGCACAGGAACTTGGCAATGCCGAAGTTCACCCTCATCCGCTCGATCGCCGGAATATCCCGGGTTGCACCTACTGCCATCCGCAGATTGCCAGCGTGGGCCTGACCGAGGCCAAGGCGAAGGAAGCCGGGCATGAAGTGAAAGTGGGCAACTTTCCCTTCATCGGCAACGGCAAGGCCATTGCGCTCGGAGAGCCCGAAGGTTTTATCAAGACAGTGTTCGACGCGAAAACCGGCGAGTTGCTTGGCGCGCATATGATCGGTGCCGAAGTGACCGAACTGATCCAGGGTTATGTCGTAGGCAAAACGCTTGAAACGACAGAAGCGGAATTGATTCAGGCCGTGTTCCCACACCCGACCCTTAGCGAGATGATGCACGAATCTGTGCTCGCGGCTTTCGGGCGTGTGATCCACATGTAATGCTTTTTGCCGCCGTGCCGAGAAGGTGAGGCCCGGTTCATTCAGAATAAAATGGTGACAGACGATCGCTGTCATTCTAGCCGCGCTGACATGATGCGCAGGATGATTCAGACCAGCAAAGGGCGCGTGCTCTTCGCAGCGCTGATGCTGCTGGCGCTGGTCATGCGCATAGCTGTGCCGGCTGGCTTCATGCCTGCGGCTACCGGCGACGGGGTGGTCGTTTCGATCTGTACTGGCGACGGCCCCCTGACCAGGGTTCTCGACCTTGGCGAGAAGAAGCATTCGAAGGACCCGCAGCAGAACTCCCAGGGTTTCTGTACTTTTGCCGCTTCATTGGCAGGCGGGCTCGCCTCTGAACCGGTCGCCTTGCCGCTGACCCGGCTGTTCAATGTGGCGCCGATGTTGGGAGCGGCCATTGCCGACCTCACAGTCCATCGCCTTGCGGCACCACCTCCGCCTTCACAGGCTCCCCCCGTGCGCGTCTGAGGCTCGCGCGCAGCAATCTTCACCTGTCGCCCGCGAGCTTTTTCCCGGCATCGCAACCATCCCGCATCATGAGCGGGCACTCCCTGGGCAACAGGATACCCTTATGAATATTTCTTTCATCGCGCTTGCTTGCGCGCTTTGCGCCGTTCCCGTCGTTGCTATCGCTGATGAAGCAAGCGATCAGACGATCATCGTCGTCGGTAATGCGCAATCCGACGAAGCCACCCGCCGCGCCGAGCAAACGCCCGGCGGCACCGATATCGTCACTTATCAGGAATACGCCGACAAATCGCTCGTATCTCTACGGGATACGCTGGCTTTTTCGCCAGGGGTCTATCTGCAGCCCCGTTTCGGACAGGAAGTACGGATCTCTATCCGGGGATCGGGCATCTCACGCGGTTTTCACATGCGCGGTCTCACGCTGCTGCAGGATGGAGTGCCAATCAACCTTGCCGATGATAACGGAGATTTCCAGGAACTTGAGCCGATCTTTTTCGATCACCTTGAAGTATACAGAGGCGCCAATGCTCTGCGCTTCGGTTCTGGAACGCTGGGCGGCGCGATCAATGGCGTGACGCCGAATGGCCGAGATGCGCCCGGCGTTTACCTGCGCGGGGATATAGGCAGTTTCGAGATGTTCCGAGGTCTTGCGGCCGTTGGCGGAGTTTCCGGCCCTGGCGACTTCTGGGCGGGGATCAGCGGCGATGCTTCAAATGGCGATCGAGATCATGCAAAACGCAAGAGCCTGCGCTTCCATGGCAATATTGGCCTCAAGCTGTCCGATGTCGTTTCGACGCGCTTCTACGCAAGCTTCAACACACTCGATCAACAACTTCCCGGAGCACTTACCCGTGAAGTTGCGCTTACCGTGCCAAGGACGGGAAATTTTGCGGGTGACCAGCAGCGGAACATCAACTCGCTGCGTTTGCAGAACCGCACAAGCTTCGACTGGGGGGAGACGCAACTGAGTGCAGGAGGTTTCCTCAATGCCAAGCAACTTTATCACCCAATCTTCCAGGTAATCGATCAGAATTCCACGGATTATGGCGCTTTCGTCCGACTGGACCACAAGGCTGGATCGCTCGACTTCACGCTCGGGGGCGAAATTAGACATGGTAACACCCGGGCCAAGCAATTCTTCAATATCAACGGAAAGCGGGCCGGACTAACCCTTGATGCCAGTCAGGAAGCACGTACGGCCAATGTCTATGCTGAAGTCCGTTTCAGACCGGTGGAGCGGTTGACTCTGGTCGCCGGCGCCATTTATGTGGACGGGTTTCGTAAACGCCGCGTGAATTTTACTGCGAACCCGACGCAGGATGGGCGCATTCAGTTCAATCAGTTCTCCCCCAAGTTAGGTCTTCTCTTCGAACCCGCCTTGAGTGTGCAGGTCTTTGCCAACTATAGCCGTTCAGCCGAATTCCCTGGATTTGGTGAAGTATTCCAATCGGTATCCGGGGTCAGTGCATTCGTCGCTGGAATCCGCCCGCAACGGGCGTGGACGGCGGAAATCGGCACCCGTGGCAAGCTTGGCGTGATTAGTTGGGACATTGCCGCTTATCGCGCAACGCTGAAGGGCGAAATGCTACAATACAATGTCGCTCCCGATATTCCGGCAGCGACGTTCAATGCCGACCGCACCCTTCATCAGGGTATAGAAGCCGCGCTGAGCCTCGAGCCGTCCGAATGGCTGCAACTTCGCCAGATCTGGCAATATTCGGACTTCCGCTTCCGGAATGATAGACAGTTCGGCAACAACCGGCTGCCGGTCGTGCCACGTCATGTTCTGCGTACCGAAATCCGCTTTGGCGACGATAAACTGCATATTGCGCCCAATCTGGAATGGGTGCCGGAAGGCGCCTTCGCCGATTATCGGAACAGAGCTCGTGTTCCAGCTTACGCCCTCCTTGGACTGACTGCTGGAGCAACCATCACCAAGGGGATCGATCTTTTTCTGGATGTTCGCAATCTTACGGACAAGAAAGCAATCGGAGACATTTCCGCCGCGTTACAAGCAACCCCGACAAGCGCGATTTACTATCCGGTAGAGCGGCGCGCCATATATGGCGGCTTCCGAGCACGTTTCTGAACCATCAAGCCGCCCGTTCCCTGGGAGCGGGCGGCCTTCCCGACGACGCTTCAGGTCCGGATCAATTCCCGATCAAGCAAGTTCTTCAAGAGATTGGATGATCGCAGATTTGATCGCAGTCAAATCATCCATTTCGATGCAGTAAGGCGGCATCACGTACAACTGGTTTCCCAAAGGGCGCAGCAATACATCGCATGCTCTCAATTTTTCACGCATATGTGGTCCGACATCCGCCATGTAGCCGGAGCCACGTTCCGCAAATATGTCGAACGCGATTATCGTTCCAGACTGCCTGGGGCTGCTGACACATGAAAGGCCAGCGATTTCCTCGAGAATCGCGCTCTGTCGTCCGGCAAGTTCGGCTATGCGCCCAAGGACCGGTTCGTCGCGCCAGATTGCCAGGTTCGCATTGGCCGCGGCGCATGCGATGGGATTTGCGGTATAACTGGACGAATGAAAGAACGTGCGCGATCGATCCTGTCCGTAGTGGGCCATGAATATCGCTTCGCTGGCCACGGTCACTGCGAGGGGAAGCGCCCCCCCGGTCAGCCCCTTGGACAGACAGAGGATGTCAGGAGTCACGTTCGCCTGTTCGCAGGCGAGCAATGTTCCGGTCCGCCCCCAGCCGGTCATGACCTCGTCGGCGATGAATAGGGTTTCGTGCCGGGCGCAGATCGCGCGCATTTCGGCCAATATCCGCGGTTCATACATGAGCATGCCACCAGCCCCCAGAACCAGAGGTTCGACTATGAAGGCAGCGGCTTCTGGGCAGGCGCGATCCAGCATATCCAGTGTGAGCTGTTCGCGTCCGGGTGAGGGGAAGGGGACTACATCGACATCGAACAGCAGGGGCTCATAGGCCCGGGTGAAGACTCCTCGAGCCCCCACGGACATCGCGCCGATGGTGTCTCCATGATAGCTATGTTCCATCACTACGATACGATGGCGTTTCTCCTGTCGCGTCGACCAGTAGCCGAGAGCCATCTTCAGGCTGACTTCGACGCTGGTCGATCCGGAATCCGAGAAGAACACCCGAGTCAAACTGTCGGGCAGCAGATCCATCAGCCCGTGCGCAAGCTCTTCCGCAGGCTCGTGCGTCCAGCCGGCGAAGATGAGTTGGTCGAGCTTACCGGTTTGTTCGGCGATCGCGGACATGATGCGGGGATGGCAGTGACCGTGCGTCGTGACCCACCATGAAGAAATACCGTCAATGATCCGTCGCCCATCGGCAGTGTAGAGGCATGCTCCCTGGGCTTTTTCGACAAGCGGAATGGCTTCATCAAGGCCGTGTTGCGTGAAGGGATGCCAAACCGGGGAACTCAAGGTCGGAAGTCCTCCAATTGGAAGTTGGCGTGGAAGGCTTCCACCAGTGCCGAAGGAGTGAGCGGATCGAGTATTGGCAAGCGGCCCAGGCGGCGAACTTTACCCATATCCGCGATAGCAGCTTCGCTGTCTTCGTTGGCGTCGCCCACGAAGGCGATCCCCAGGATTGCAATGCCCCGCATGCGCAAGGCCTCGATTGAGAGAAGGCTGTGATTGATTGTGCCGAGCGTCGTTCGCGAAACAAGCACAACCGGTGCCCCCCAGCGTGCAAACACGGTGGCATAGGTGGTCGACCGGTTAAGCGGAACCAATACGCCTCCCGCGCCTTCAATCACGAGATCGCCTGTAACTTCCGGTAGAACCATCAGGCGTACCGGATCAATCATTATGCCATCGATCTCAGCGGCGCGATGAGGTGAACAGGGCGTAGTGAGACGATAGACTTCGGGCAGAATGCAGGGACTTTCTAGACCTGCAAGGCGGATAACCAGGGCGCTGTCACCACCTTCATCAAGGCCAGCTTGCACAGGCTTCCAGTATTGGGCTTTCAATGCCCCCGTAAGAGCGGCGGCAAAGATCGTCTTGCCTACGCCTGTATCCGTTCCGGTTACGACAATAGGATTCATGCCGGTTTCCGATAGAGACAGGTTGCTACCTCGTATGTGCTGCAGCAGCCATTGTCCTCGAAGCGCCGCATCACTCGTCGCATGATGCTGGGCGGAAGCGGACGATGCTCTTGGGACGCTGTAGTTGCCCCGATCGCTTTCAAGGAAAGCAGAAAGTCGCGTGCGGAGGGAAAGGACTCAACATAGCGATCGAATCTGTGTGGCAAAGCCTGCAAGCCAGGCTCGATCGCGACAAGATCCTCGATTTGACAAAACGGAGGCGTACCTGGTCGCACGTTTTCTGCATCGTGTGCCGCGCGCCACTCGCCAAAAGTATTCGTCGTCAGGGTGGTAAAAGCCAACCATCCGCCTGGTGCGAGCCAGTCAATCATCTTGGAGACAGCTATCGAAAGGTTATCAAACCACTGCATCGTCATGCTCGAGCAAATAAGGTCGAATGGCTTGTCGCCATCGGGTGTACCGTATTCGCCATCGAGCGGCGCGAACCGCCAGCCCGGATGATCGCCTAGCCGTCGTCGGCATCGCTCGAGCATGATTGACGACAAATCCGTTACGAGCCTTTTTTCACCGGTCATGCGGCCCATAGCCTGTGTCAAAAAGCCGGTTCCACATCCAATTTCGAGAATTCGCGGCGAGACAGGAAAATCGAGCAACGCGATCCTAAGAGCCAGTCCCTGTGCCACTTTTTGTTGCACCGTCGCGTGATTTTCGTAGTCACGTGCCGACGAGAAGGCCCTGACAATGCTTTCCCGGCGCTGCGCATTCATCGTATCTGCTCCGCGAAAGCTCTGATCCTTTCCACGCAGAAGAGAGGTTCTGCCAGGGGGAGCAAATGCCCGCTGGACGGATGCGTTACACGATCAACTACCGGTGCGGAAGCAAACAGGTTTTTCCGCATTGCTGGTGGTAGGATGGGATCTGTACCGCCCTGAAGCGATAATATGGGTGCTGCGAACTTGCTTGCTTCGGCGCGGCAATCCCAGTCACGCAAGGCTCTCAGATCATGTGCAAGCAGATCATCCTTGTGCGCGCCGATCCTTCCCTCATACCCGCACCGCTGATGAAATTCCTTCAGTACTGCCCTTGGCGTCTGCTGAAACCGCGTCAGCATTTTTTCTAATACACGGCTCGGCACGGCGGGAGCATTGATAGAGGTAGTGAAGCGATCGAAACCGTTTATCGCAATCAGACCAAGGCAGTCCGTAAGCAGCATCTCATGTAAGGCGAGCATCGTGCCAAAACTGTGCGCGACAATAATGTTCGCCCCACCATCAACAGCAGATGAAGGTTGACCGAAATAGCCGCGATCGAGCAGTTCGATCCGGAAATCACTCAGTTGTACAATAACTGCATCCCAGATGCTGGCGTCGAAGCCCCATCCATGCAGGAAGCGAAGGATCATGTTTCCTGCTTTCCGCGATCCCGAATGGCCGCAAGTAAAGCATCAATATCGGTCGCGTCGTGCGTAGCCCGCAATGCGAAGCGTAGACGGCTTGTCCCCTTCGGAACCGTTGGCGGGCGGATGGCTGTCGCGAGAAACCCCTGAGTCGCGAGATATCGGCTGAGCGCCATAGCCTTGTCGGCCTCGCCAACAATCATCGGCACGATATGCGTGGAGGAATCCCCTACACTGAAGCCCATGGTTTTCAGGCCTTGTCGCAGTTGATCGGAGAGGCTCCGCAACTTTTGCCGTTCACGCTCCATGCCCGGCACTATATCGATAGCAGCATCGATGGCGCCGAGCACGCCGGGGGGAGGTGCGGTTGAGAATATAAAGCCCCCACAAGCATTTATAATATAATCGCACAACCGTTCCGACCCCGCGACATAGGCGCCGAAGCTGCCCATGGCCTTGCTGAACGTACCCATGACGAGATCCACGCCATTGGGCATCGTTCTTGAAAGTCCAGCGCCACAAGGCCCCAGGACCCCTGTTGCATGTGCCTCATCGACGTAGAGGAATGCATCATAGGCCCGCGCCAGCGTCACGAGACCTTCAAGATCGACTACGTCGCCGTCCATACTGAAGACACTTTCCGTCAGGATCAGTCGCGCGGGTGCGTTAACTCCTCTGTCCCGCAATAATTGCTCAAGGTGCGTGAGATCATTATGCCGGAAACGATGCTGTCTCACGCCAGCGGCCGCACAGCCAGTATGCATGCTGGCGTGAATAAGCCGGTCCGTGAACACGGCCGCACCTGGTGCGGCCGCCAGCAGGGCAGGAATGACGGCGGCATTCGCCTGCCAGCCTGATGCGAATAACAAAGCTTTCCGGGTTCCCTTGAAGCGAGCGATCTTGGCTTCGAGTGCCAGATGCGCTTCACTTGTTCCGGTAACTAGTCGTGATGCTCCAGCACCCGCTCCAAACCGTTCCGTCCATTCGCGCGAACGGTCGATCAGTTCCGGGTGAAGCGCCAGTCCCAGATAATCGTTGCTTGAGAAGTCGACGAGCTGCTGGCCGTTGCGTGAAATGCGCCCCTGACCGGTCAAGGCGACAGCGTCGAGCTTCCGCCGTTGTCCAAGTTCGTCAGCTGTGGCTAGCGCCTCGTCGAAGCGCGCTTCAAGCGAGCCCTTGAGGATCAATTCCAAACCACCTTCGATCGGGCACTGTATTCAGCATCGGTCATGTCATCAGGCTTCATCGATTGCGCCGGATACTAGAATATGGCGGACAGGGTGGGATTCGAACCCACGGTGAGCTTGCACCCACGGCGGTTTTCAAGACCGCTGCCTTAAACCACTCGGCCACCTGTCCGGTGTGCCGCCGCATAGACGATTGCACGGCAGGCGCAAGCTTGCGACCCGTGACCATGAACGCACGCCAGGGCGAGTGCCGATTGTCGCTGGGCCATTCACAAGCAGTCGGTGCTGTGCAACAGTCAGGAACGATGCTTTTTTCAATCCGTCTGCCCGCTGTCATTCTTGCCCTTGCCATCGCTGTTTCCGCACCCAGCACGCTGGCCCAGTCCAGTGAGGAAGCGGGGTTTCAAGCCTATCTTCAGGTACTGGCCGCCAAGGCACGCAGCGAAGGGGTGAGTCAGGGGACATTGGCGCGAGTCTTGCCGGGACTCACATTCAACTCCCGAGTTATCCAGCTTGATCGAGCGCAGCCAGGCGGCGGGCCAAGTGCGGTGCCTCCGCCAGTCGCACCTTATCTCCGGACTCATGTCGACCTGGCGCGAATCAATCGTGGTCGCGCGATGTATGCACAAATCGGCAACCTCGCATCGCGTATCCAGCAGCGTTACGGTGTTCCGGCCTCCCTTATGCTGGCGATCTGGGGGCATGAAACCAATTATGGCAGTTACACAGGGGATTTCGATCTTCCACGTTCGCTGGCGACGCTGGCTTATGAGGGACGGCGGCGCGAACTCTTCGCCAAGGAATTCGTTGCCGTACTCAAGATGGTGGATCGGGGCGTTCCGCGCGAAAGATTGAAAGGGAGTTGGGCTGGAGCATTCGGCAACCCCCAGTTCTTGCCCAGTGTTTATCTCCGTACCGCGGTGGATGGCGATGGAGATGGAGATAGCGATATTTGGCACAGCCAGGCCGATACTCTCGCTTCCATTGCCAATTATTTCCGTGATGCAGGCTGGCGCCCTGGAGAGCCCTGGGGAACACGCGCCAGTGTGCCAGCGGGTTTCAACTGGGCAGGAGCCGACAGGAAGCTCAATGCGCCAACTTGCGCCGCCGTTCACGCGCGACATTCAGCATGGAAGACGATCGGAGAATGGCGTCGTCTCGGAGTCACGCCACAAGGAGATATCCGTGACGACACCTTGGCTTCTTTGTTCCAACCCGATGGAGCTGGGACACCCGCTTACCTGTTAACTGGGAATTATAGGGTCATCCTTCAGTACAACTGCTCGAACTACTACGCATTGTCCGTGGGGTTGCTTGCAGATGAGATTGCCCGTTAATCACGCCTTGCCGTTGGCGGCGCTTCTTTTCCTCGCCTCCTGTGGGAGCAGTGAAGACCTCAGGTCATCTGTCGCTCCCACATCGATAAGCGGCCCTGCCGCTGATTACCCGATGGTGATCGGCGAGCGCTATACGGTAGGCGGCGTCATCTGGACGCCGGCCGACAAGCTGAACTACGATGAAGTCGGCCATGTCTCAGTGGGCACGGCCGGCGGAGCAGGTATCTCCATTGCTCACAAGACCTTGCCGTTGCCCAGCTATGCCGAACTCACTTCATTGACCAACGGAAAGACCATTCTCGTACGAGTGGAACGCCGTGGCCCTTTGGATAACGATCTTCTGGCTGAGCTTTCGCCGGGCGCCGCTGCACAACTTGGTTTGACAGGGAAAGCGTCTATCCGCTTGCGCCGTGTTAATCCACCTGAGGTTGAGCGCGCTGCATTAAGATCAGGCCAGCGTGCACCGGAACGGATAGACACCCCCAAGGGGCTGCTTGATGCCTTGGTTCGTAAACTCGAGCGACAGGGGAGCAAGGTTTCCCGAACCGCGATGGCTGAAACTCCACCCTCGACGCTTTCCACTATCTCGCGACAAAAGGCTCGATCTTCGGCGGCTGCCAAATCGGTAAATAGCGCTGCGCCTGTAGCCGCTGCTTCTCCAGTCGCCTCTTCTGCGCCTACTCGGCCAGTGGTTCCCCCAGTCTTTGGCGGTTTCGTCGTCCAGATTGCCGCGTTCTCGACGAAAGATCGCGCCGATTCCGTTGCCGGCAAGCTAGGTGGGCAAGTCTCTTCCGCCGGTCGTTTCTGGCGGGTTCGCGCGGGGCCGTTTCCTATTCGTTCGGGTGCGGAGGTCGTGCTGGCGAAGGTGAAATCGGCGGGTTATAGCGACGCTCGAATCCTGCACGTCGATTGACTTTCTTCTCGCGTCGCATGGTATTGCGGCGGGGAGGCCGAATTGAAGTATCTTGCCGTCATCCTTATTGCATTCACGCAGGTGGCGATGGCGCACACTCCACCGCCTCCCGAAGTTGAAGCCATACCGGTAGTATTGCTGTCGGCGGCCAAGATCGCGCTTCATTCCGCATCGATGACCAAGGTATGATTGCCTACGTGGCGTTTGAAATGATGGCGCGAGACGAACTACGTCCTAACCAGCGTTTCATCATGTCGCCAGGAGTTTTCGCGGCATGGGCCAGCAAGGGGACCTCCATGCACCTTCGCAACGGTGAAAGTGTGCCCGTAGAATTGCTTCTTCGAAATATTACCACTGTCTCCGCGAACGGCGCGGCCAGCAGTGCTGGCGGAAGGTGCTGTAGGAAGCCTGCCGCGTTGGGCGGCAATCATGAATGTTGAAGCCCGCCATATGGGGCTGTCATGTAGCCATATTTACGATTCCGAATGGCTAGCCTTATAATGGGACGACCTAATGTTTGCGCCGAGGATTTTGCGGGAAAGGCAGTGGCACGAGCAGGAGCATTGGATCGATTGCGCAATGGCCTTATGAGCATTTTCTCATGACTCGCGGCAAATTCATTGTTCTCGAAGGAGGGGAGGGGGCGGGAAAGTCCACGCAGGCGCGATTGCTCGCTGAGGCATTAGCTGCACGCGGGCTGGATATTGTCACCACACGCGAGCCTGGGGGTACGCCGGGCGCCGAGACGATTCGAACCCTTCTCTTAGACCTAGAGGGTGAAGAGTGGGGATTGCGTGCCGAGGCCCTGCTCTTTGCAGCGGCGCGGGCCGACCACGTGGAGCGGTTGATTCGTCCCGCGATTGAAGCCGGTACATGGGTGATCTGTGATCGTTTCCTTGATTCCAACCGCGCTTACCAAGGCGGCGCAGGCGGGCTTCAGGATGAGGATATCGTTACGCTCCATCGCATTGGCAGTGCAGGGCTGCTGCCTGATATGACACTATTGATCGAAGTGCCACCGGAGGTCGCGGCTGAACGCCTCGCAATGCGCGATCAAGAGGGTGGCGATCGCATTGGAGGGCGTGATGCTTCCTATCATGCGCGCGTCGCCGCCACCTTCGTGCAATTGGCTGAGGCCGAGCCCAACCGCTTCCGGCGCGTGGACAGTAGCGGTTCGCGTGAGACCACTCATCTAGCGATAATGGACCTGCTCGCCCCTCTTCTGGACAGCGCGGAATAATGTTGGTGGGGCATGAAAAGGCTTGGTGTGAGTGGGTGGCTGCCATGGCTTCGGGCCGCATGCACCACGCCTGGATACTTACAGGTCCGCGTGGAGTTGGCAAAGGCGCTTTCGCGCGTGCCGCCGCCGCCGCTCTCGTGAAGGAACCGGGCGTTCATCAACCCGAAGCCGGCGCGCATCCGGATATCATCGTACTCGATCATCTGCCTTCGAATGAGGACGAAGAACGAAAACGGGAAGAGGGAAAACCCTTCCAAATCAAGCGAAACATCACCATAGATCAGATACGCCGCATGCAGCATCGCCTGACAACACGGCCAACGCTTGGCAATCGTCGTGTGATCGTGATCGATCCTGCTGACGATCTGGAAAAAAGTGCCGTTAATGCGTTACTGAAAAGTCTGGAAGAACCTCCTTCAGGAACTCATTTTTTGCTGGTTACGCATCGCGTGGGTCGCCTCTTGCCGACGATCCGCTCGCGTTGCCGCATATTGCGCTTTGCCCCGGTTGCCGAAGCAGATCTCAATATTCTTCTGCAAAACGCGGCACCGGGAATAGACACTGCCGCTCGTGCTGCTGTGGTTGCAGCCGCAGAAGGATCACCTGGAGTAGCGCTGGAATTTCTGGGGCAGGGCCTCGGGCCGCTCCACATGCTTATGCAACGTATTTTACGAGAAGGTGACGGCGACTTTAGTTTGCGGGGCAAGTTGGCCGCAGAAGTGGGGGCAAGGCCTGACCGACAACGACAGCTTGCCGCGCTGGAGCTTGCCCGTACGACCATAGCGGGAGAGATCGGGAAAGGCGGCCGCAATCGTCAACTTAAGATTATCGAGGCTCACGGCACCATAACGCGGCTTGCCGCGCAGGCACCTACTTATAACTTCGATGCGGGTCTGCTCGTAATGGAAATTGGCGGGTTGCTGGCCTCGGCGGCACTCCCTAGAGAGTCGACAGCCTGACATCTGATGAAAGACTGCCTGCGGCATGGCCGAGCCTTATTACGTTACCACCGCGATCAGCTACCCCAATGGCAAACCGCATATCGGCCATGCCTATGAGGCTATTGCCGCCGATGTGATTGCCCGGTTCAAACGTCTTCAGGGTTTTGACGTGCGTTTCCAAACGGGCACGGACGAGCATGGCCTAAAAATGGCGCAAAAGGCCCGAGATCTGGGCATTACGCCGCTTGAGCTATGTGATGAAATATCACAATATTTCATCGATATGTGCGATCATCTCAATGTCAGCTATAATGTATTTCTACGAACCACAGAACCGCGCCATCACCTTGCAAGCCAGGAATTATGGAAGCGGATGGAGGCTGGCGGCGACCTTTACCTGGACCGCTACGAAGGCTGGTACTCCATTCGCGACGAGGCTTACTACGATGAAAGTGAACTGACTGAAGGTGAAGGCGGGCAAAAGCTCTCACCGCAAGGCACCCCGGTCGAATGGACAGTGGAGGAAAGCTGGTTCTTTCGTTTGTCTGCTTATACCGATCGGTTGCTTGCGCTATATCGCGATATTCCTGACTTCATTCGGCCGGAAAGCCGTAGGAATGAAATCATGCGTTTCGTTGAGGGCGGGCTTCGCGATCTCTCTGTTTCACGGACTAGTTT
The DNA here is from genome assembly GCA_036400975.1 of Novosphingobium sp. GTDB lineage: Bacteria > Pseudomonadota > Alphaproteobacteria > Sphingomonadales > Sphingomonadaceae > Novosphingobium. The sequence goes on from DASWWL010000084.1 coordinate 25,592, forward strand.
TGACTGGGGTGTCAAAGTGCCGAACAGCGATGAGCACGTCATGTATGTTTGGGTGGATGCCCTAACGAACTATTTGACAGGGCTTGGTTTTCCTGAAGAAACAGCAGATCTTAAAAAATGGTGGCCTGCCGACCTTCATCTTATCGGCAAGGACATCGTGCGTTTTCATGCGGTCTACTGGCCTGCATTCCTGATCAGTGCCGGCCTACCATTGCCCAAGCAGGTTTTCGGCCACGGCTTTCTACTGAATCGTGGTCAAAAGGAATCCAAATCCCTCGGAAACGTCACAGATCCGATCGGCCTGGCCGAACGTTACGGCGTGGACGTGCTTCGCTATTTTCTCTTGCGCGAAGTCGCATTCGGACAAGATGGCAGTTACTCACCAGAACTCATTGTAATGCGGTCCAATGCGGAGCTGGCGAACAGTTTCGGCAATCTTGTGCAGCGTGTACTGTCATTTATCGCGAAGAATTGCGGCGGAGGCTTTCTTGCAAGCGCTCCTGTCGAAGACGTCGATGCCGCCTTGCGCGCAAAGGTGAAGGGGGCATGTCTTCATGAACTACCCGCCGCTTTTGATCGTCTCGCTTTTTCGGTAGGTATTGAAGCTTGGATGCAAGCGGTCTTTGCATGTAACCAGTATGTCGATGAACAAGCTCCTTGGGCCTTGCGAAAGACAGATCCGGCTAGGATGGAACGAGTGCTGGCGACGTTGTGTGGCTGCATTCGCGATCTTGCCGTCGCAATTTCGCCGGTCGTTCCCGCTGCTGCCACGAAAATGCTGGATGCGCTTTGTATCCCGGAGAATCGACGCGATTTTGCTGCTCTTGATAAAGAGGATCCCGCACTGGGGGCAATCAAGGTCGATGCTCCGACCCCTGCAGTCCCGCGCCTTGAACTGCCTATTTTCGAGTGACCGATGCTGATCGATTCCCATTGCCATCTCGAATATAAGGGGCTGGTCGAAGATCAGCAGGGCGTGATTACCCGTGCCCGAGAGGCTGGTATTGGCGGTTTTCTGAACATTTCAACTCGTCAACGCGAGTGGGAGCAGGTCATCGGCACAGCTGTGCGTGAGGATGATGTGTGGGCGAGCATCGGCATTCATCCTCATGAGGCCGAGGCTCATGCAGATATGGGGGCAACCGCGCTAATCGAGGCGGCCGGCCATCCCAAAGTTATCGGCATCGGCGAGACCGGTCTGGACTATTATTATGACCATTCCGATCGCACGACGCAGCAAGCGTTGTTTCGTATGCATATTGCCGTTGCGCGGGAAACCGGCCTACCGCTCATTGTGCACACTCGCGATGCCGAAGAGGATACCTCGCGAATTCTGGCTCAAGAAATGGAAAAGGGGCCTTTCCCGGCCCTTATCCATTGCTTTACCGCCTCGGCGGAGTTCGGCGCAAGGATGCTTGCTCTGGGGCTGTCAATCTCGCTTTCCGGGATCGTTACATTCAAGAATGCCAAGGACTTGCAAGCGGTAGCTGCACAATTGCCAGAAGATCGCATTCTGGTCGAAACGGACGCGCCGTTCCTGGCGCCAGTCCCGCATCGAGGGCAAACGTGTGAGCCAGCTTTCACGGCGGACACCGCACGCTTTGTAGCCAGCTTGCGTGGTATTGCGGTTGAAGCTTTGGCAGATCAAACCACGCGCAATTTCTTTCGCCTTTTCAAGAAGGCTGCAGTGTGAAGGTCATCCTTCTCGGTTCTGGCACTTCTACAGGCGTGCCTCGTATCGGAAACGACTGGGGGAATTGTGACCCCGACGAGCCTAAAAACAGGCGTTCACGTGTAGCGATCCTCGTGGAAAACAATGCGGGTATGCGTCTGCTGGTGGACACTCCCACAGACCTGCGATCGCAGTTTCTTGCATGCAGCATCGATCGTATCGATGCGGTGTTTTGGACACATGATCATGCGGACCACACCCATGGCATCGATGATCTACGGCCGATGCGATATGGTAGAGCAGGTCCCTTGCCCGGTTATGCTACCGAAGAAACAGTACGAAGACTGCGTTTGCGCTTCGATTATGTATTCGCGGGCCAATTCGGTTATCCGACGATTGTAAATATTGAAACGCTTGATCGGTTACGTGTCTGCGCAGGTTTTTCGGTAGGGTGGTGCGTAATGCCGCACGGTCATGCAAAAAGCACCGGCTATCGTTTCGATTGCGATGAAAAATCAATCAGCTATGCGACTGACTTTAGTTCAATTACCCGTGATATGGTAGAACTTTTCAACGGCAGCGACATCTTGATTGTCGATTGTCTTCGCCGTGAACCGCATCCGACGCACGCTCATCTAGGCATGGCGCTTGAGTTGGCTGAGGCGGCGCGTGTGGGGCGCGTCGTCTTGACGCATCTTGATAAGAGCATGGATTATCGAACACTTTCCAATGAAATACCAGACCACGTACTGGTTGGCTTCGATGGCATGGAACTGGCCACATGATGGTGACGGGAACCACTATCGTTATGCTAGTGGCGATTCTTGGCTGGATAATTCTCAATTGGAGGACGTTACAAAGCCATAACCTGTCTTTCCGACAGAAAGTTATAATGGCGGTGTCGTGGGCCGGGATCATAGCCGGACTGGCATGGGTCTTAACACAGAGCGGGCTATAAGACTCTTGGGTTGCTCAAACCAACCCTATATTTAACATAATATATATTATCATTCCTGTGATAATTCGAGGAGCTCACAGCACATAATGCCACCTCTTGATCGTCTCCTCGCTATAATGGCTCGATTACGTCACCCTGTGACGGGTTGCGAATGGGATCGACAACAGGATTTTTCCTCAATAGCGCCTTACACCATCGAGGAAGCATATGAGGTTGCAGATGCCATAGGTCGCCACGATATGGCAGCTCTGCGCGATGAACTTGGCGACTTATTGCTTCAAGTCGTCTTTCATGCCCAAATAGCCGAGGAATGGGGATTTTTTTCTTTCCCAGACGTCGCTACTGCCATCGTAAATAAACTTGAATCGCGTCATCCGCATATTTTCGGCAACCAAACTCATACTGGCGAGCATCAAGAGGAGCGATGGGAAGCAATTAAAGCGGCTGAGCGTGAAGCTAACGGAGCCACAAGCGCACTCGATGGGGTCGCGCTATCACTCCCGGCATTGATGCGAGCCGAGAAATTACAGAAGCGCGCCGCACGTGTGGGTTTCGACTGGCCAGACACTGATGGTCCCGCTGACAAGCTACGCGAGGAAATGGTGGAACTTGAGGAGGCTACTGATACCGAACGCTTCGAAGAAGCAGGCGATTTGCTGTTCGCTGCGGTAAACCTCGTTCGTGCCTATGGTATTGCGCCGGAAAATGCACTTCGTACGGCAAATTGCAAATTCGAACGCCGTTTCAAAGCGATGGAGGCCTTCGCCACGCGCCCGTTTGCCGACCTTTCGCTCGATGAACAGGAAGCGCTGTGGCAAGCCGTCAAGCAGTTAGAGACGGATAAAACGTCCTAACTCTCTTGGAGATAGGCGTACCTGCAGGCGACGTTGCGGTCCTTGCTCACACTCTTCTGCATCATCCTCATCTATCACTTCACCATGCGCATGGAGCCATGCGATCTTTTGTCCATCACTTGCAGAAAGAACAAAACTGTAGGTTTGCGCATCGGACGTGAGCAGGCTTCCAAGCGTTTGCAATAACTGCTCACAACCCTCCCCTGTTATCGCGGAAACCGCGGTAATTATCTCCCCTTCTCGATGAGCCCTCACCTCTTCGAGTTCGGCGACTCTTCGTTCATCGAGAAGATCCCATTTATTCCAGACTTCGATTATCGGAACACTTGGCCTGATGCCTTCATCCTTGATGAGGCCCAGATCCTCGAGGACATTCAGCACTTGCCGTTTCTGCATCTCGGTATCGGGATTGGCTATGTCGCGTACATGGAGGATGACGTCTGCGCCCGTCACTTCCTCCAATGTGGCGCGAAAAGCTGCTACCAACTGGGTGGGTAGATCGGAGATAAAACCGACCGTATCGGAAAGAATGGCCTTTTCGATTCCTGGAAGACGAATGGCGCGCATCGTTGGATCCAGGGTGGCAAAGAGAAGATCTTCGGCCATGACAGAGGCACCTGTCAGGCGATTGAATAAGGTGGATTTCCCCGCATTGGTATAGCCGACGAGCGCTACTATGGGCCATGGTGCCTTGCTGCGGCGACCACGATGCAATCCTCGCGTTCGACGTACCTGATTCAGTTCTCGCCGTAGCCGTGCCATGCGATCACGGATCATACGGCGATCAGCCTCAATCTGTGTTTCACCAGGCCCGCCAAGGAAGCCAAAGCCGCCTCTTTGGCGTTCCAAATGTGTCCAACTGCGAACCAATCGTCCAGCCTGATAATCAAGATGTGCAAGTTCGACCTGCAAGCGCCCTTCGGCAGTAGCAGCCCGTTCACCGAATATCTCCAGAATCAGTCCGGTACGGTCGATAACCTTGCGTTTGAGCTTTTCCTCAAGGTTGCGCTGTTGAATCGCAGTCAGCGCTCCATCAACGATGACCAGTTCAGCTTCATTCTTTTCGCAAGTGGAAGCAATGTTTCGAACCTGCCCTTCACCGAACAATGTCGCGGCACGAGCTTCGCGAACGGGGATGACGAAACCTTCCGTTACGACGATCCCAATCGCCAACGCCAGTCCCTTGGCCTCTTCCAGGCGCACATCTGCGTCACCCCCCGGGGCTGAGCCATTTGCTGCCGTGCGTCCGCGCAATTGCGGACACACGACTACGGCTCGTGCGCCACGAGTGACTTCGTCTTTCAGTTCGTCGGGCCGGCTCAGCCTCAGCTATCCTCGTCATCTTCTCCGGTGAGATCCACCGGAGTGACCGGCTGAATCGTCGACACGGCATGTTTGTAGACGAGTTGCACATACCCCTCACGTTCGAGCAGCGTGCAGAAAAGGTCGTATGCGGCGATGCGGCCCTGAAGCATTACGCCATTAACCAGGAACATCGTGACCTGGACGCCTGCGTTGCGCACGCTGGAAAGGAATACATCTTGGAGAAGCCGCATTTTCTTGCCTCCTTCTCCACCAGCACCGAATTGCCGGACATCGATGGGCGAACTCGGCATGATCGTTGAAACAGCGTGCTTGTACACAAGTTGGGATTGACCATCACGCCGCAGCAGTATGGAAAAGTTGTCGAACCAGGTGACGATGCCCTGCAACTTCACACCCTTGACCAGGAACATGGTAACCGGGATCTTATTCTTGCGCAGGAGATTAAGAAACTGATCCTGAAGGTTCTGGCCTTTGCCATTTGTAGCCGCAACTGGTTCGGGCGGCGGCGCCGGCGCCGGCTTAGGGCGTGCCGAAAGGGTACGTCCGCTCTCACTCATACTCATTTTCTCCTTTTCTTGGCGGCCGCTTTTCGCGCCCGCAATCTGGTCCGACAAAACGTCGAGCCGATGACGTCTGGATTTTTAACGATCCACACTGTTCGCGTAAATCTCAAAGATTGATCCCGCTGCGTTTCAGATATCTTCTAAACCGTCCTCACGGCGATCCACCATGCCCAACAACTTGAGCTTACGATGGAGCGCTGAACGCTCCATGCCAATGAAGGCGGCAGTTTTAGAAATATTCCCGGAAAATCTACGGATTTGCACCCGTAGATATTCGCGCTCGAAATTTTCTCGAGCCTCACGCAATGGGACACCCATGATCGTCGGCATGCGCGTTTCCCCGTCGAGCTTTCCGTTGATAATTTCTGGCGGCAACATGTCCGCCTCAATCCGGTTCAACTGGTCACGAGGTGTGAGAATTACCGTCCGTTCGATAACGTTCCGCAGCTGGCGCACATTCCCCGGCCATTCATAAGCTTGTAAGGCAGTCATTGCATCGATGCTGATTTCCGGCGGCGCTACGCCCTGATCGCTGGCATATCTTGTAAAGAAATGTTCGACCAAAGCCGGCACATCCTCTCGTCGCTCTGCCAGCGATGGCACGGCCACAGGCACTACATTGAGGCGATAGAACAGGTCTTCACGAAACCGCCGCTCTGCAATCTCCTTCTCGAGATTGCGTGAACTGGACGACACGACCCGGACATCGACGCGGATTTGGCGATGTCCGCCGGCGCGGACAAAAGCCTGCTCTGTAAGCACTCGCAGGATGCGCGCCTGCGTGGACAGGGGCATGTCCGAAACTTCGTCCAGATAGAGGGTGCCTCCATCCGCCATTTCGAGCAGTCCGGCCCGAACGAGATTACCGTCGATTTCCTCACCGAACAGCTCCTGTTCAAAGCGTTCAGGCGTAATCCGGGCGGAGTTGACGCTGACAAAGGGCTTCCCTGCACGAGGACTCCAGCCATGGAGGAGCCGAGCTGCCACTTCCTTGCCGACGCCCGCAGGTCCGGTGATCAGTAAACGGCTGCCTGTGGTCGCGACTCTTTTCAATGTCGCCCTGACCTGATTGATTGCATGGCTGTTCCCGGTGAATTCATCAGCGCCGGTAAAGTCCTGTCGCAAGCGCGCATTTTCCCGCCGAAGACGCTCGGTTTCGGTGGCACGAGCGACAAGATGGAGGAGTTTTTCGGCTTCGAAGGGCTTTTCGATGAAATCAACGGCGCCGCGACTGATTGCCGCTACTGCAGTATCGACATTGCCATGCCCCGAGAAAATTATCACGGGAAGTTCAGGCTCGCGAGCCTTTATGGCGTCCAGCACTTCCAGCCCATCCATGGGGCTGCCATGCAGCCATACATCCAGCAATATCAGGGATGGTCGCCGTTGATCTATCGCTTCCAGGGCGGAAGTGCTGTCTCCCGCTGTACGGCAATCGTAGCCCTCGTCGCTCAGTACGCCCGCAACCAGTTCGCGGATGTCGCGTTCGTCATCGACGATCAGAATATCCAACGCCATCAGGCTCTCAACCTCTCCACTTGTGTCACTCGGCCGCCTCTGCGTCGTGCGCCCCGCCGATCGGGTCACGTGCAAAACTCATGGTAACGCGAGTGCCTCCGGTCTCTATCGGCATGAAACTCATGTCGCCGCCATGTTCTTCGACGATCTTCTTGACGATCGCGAGCCCCAGACCTGTGCCCTTCTCCCGCGTCGTGACATAAGGCTCAACGATACGATCACGATCATGCGGCAAGCCGACCCCATTGTCGTCAATGGAGATCGTGACACTTTCTCCTTCCGTGATCATCGCCACGGATACTCTGCCCCGATAATCCTCTTTGAGGATTTTTGCTTCTGCTTCAATTGCCTCTACGGCATTTTTCAGCACGTTAGTCATGGCTTGGCCGAACTGGTGACGATCGCAGGCAATCGATGGAACGTTGGAGTCAGCGAAAAAGACGAAGTCGATGTCTGGCCTTGCCACTTCCTGCAGAAACAGGGCTTGTCGAGCCAGTGCGACAGGATCCTCGATGCGGAATACGGGCTTCGGCAATCTTGCGAACGAGGAGAATTCATCGACCATCTTGCGCAAATCACCTACCTGGCGAATGATAGTGGCTGTAAGCTCCTGAAAAAGCTCGCGATCTGTTTCGATCTGACGGCTATAGCGGCGGCTAAGCCGCTCGGTCGCCAACTGAATGGGCGTCAATGGGTTCTTGATTTCATGGGCGATGCGCCGCGCGACATCCGACCAGGCGGCTTGACGTTGATCGAGCAATTGCCGGGTGATGTCTTCGAAGGTGATAACGTGCCCTCGCTGGTCCAGGCTGATTTTCACCGCAAGCGTGAGAAGCTCGCCGCCCTTGCCATATTGGACGATGCCGCTGGGTACCCCCAATTCCATTAATGCGGACATCTGAGGCGTGATCTCGGCAAACGGCAATCCCACCGGCCCCACCCCGTTATCTCCCAGCAATAGTTTCTGGGCGGTACTGTTCATCAGCAATACCCGCCCCTCGCCGTCGAGAGACACTATGCCGGCGCTGATTGATTCAAGCACTGCTTCGATGAAGGCGCGGCGTTCCTGCAACTGCTGGTTTGCGCTGACAAGAGCCTGTGTCTGCTTCTCGATCTGCGCGGTCATGCGATTGAAGGCGCGGTTAAGCAGGCCGATCTCATCGGCCCCCGTGCGCCCTTCCACGCGCAGCGCAAAATTGCCGCTTCCCACTCCGCGCGCCGCATCGACGAGTTCATAGAGAGGCTTGACCTGTCGGTCGGCGAAATTGAGCGCGAACCATACCGCGAGGCCTACCAATGCAAGCGAAGCGACGAAAAGAGCGATATTGAAACGTAGCTGAAGGATGCGAGCGCGGCTTGTCAGCACTTCATAAGCTTCAACGATATTCTGGGCGCGCTGTCCCTGGCTTAGCGCCAGAAGATCGGAACTGCGGGCCGTATACAAATAGATCCCGGCGCGCCTGTCTATGGGCGTCACCGCTTCGACCTTGTTGGCGTTGGCATTGATGACAATGGGTTCACCGGCATCGATCCGGCGAAGAACTTCGGTGCTTATGCGCGGTCTGCCGGTATCTCCCTGCGGATCGACGATAGCTGCGGTGCGTAGCTGGCCATCCGCGCCCTTTTGGACGATTGCCGACTCATTCAGTTTCCGATTGACGATCTGGTACGAGTAGAATTCGGCGAAAGTGCGACTGGCGATGCTCTCGGTACTGAGGAAATTGCCGAGGTCCTGGGCCATTGCGACAGATTCATAACCGACGTCCCGCTGTGTCTGCTCATAGTAGCCGCGAGCCATCTTGTTGGCATTCTCAAGCAATCCGCGCGAACTGTCAGAAAACCAGAACTCGACCCCTGACTGAAACAGGAAGGACGCGAAAATCACCACCAGCAACGTGGGAATCGCGGCGATAACCGAGAAAATGAACACCAATCGGACATGCATGCGACCGGTGCCGCCACTGTTGTCCGCAGCACGTCTGAGCGCCATCCGGCGACCAAGCAGCACAAGTATCGTCATGGCCGGCACGAGGGTGCCCACCAGGAGCGTCGCAGTCAGATCCGACGGCAAGAGTTGTCCCTTGCTCGCCTGGGCATCGAGCGCGATCCAGGTCGTCGCGGTCATGATCAGGAACGCGATGACCGCAACGGCTTCGATCACCGCAAAGAAATTGGCGCGGCGGGCGGCGACTTGCACCCGACGCCACCATCTCGGCCACCGCTGCCGGTTAGAAAAATACCCCGCAAGCATAGTTGCGGTATCACAACACCACTGTTGCTTCACTGCAAGAAGAATCCGCCGAATCAACCGCGGCGTGCGTATTCCTCGGGGTCAATGGCGAGATCCGCCAGACGTTTGCGCAATGTGTTGCGGTTTATGCCCAGATGCTGCGCCGCGCGGAGTTGGTTGCCTCCGGTCTCTCCCAGAACATGCAGGAACAAGGGACGCTCAAATGCGGCTAGTGCGGAGGCGTAAACATTGCCGGCGGGGGGCCGCGTCTCGTCTATCCAGCGATGTACCGCTCCGGCAAGGTCAAGCCCGGCGGCGCCATAACTTGTAGTGGCGCGCGGCGACTGCTCGAACATCGGAAGCAATATATTCTCGTCTATTACCTCGTCGCGCGCCAACAGCGCGAGGCGATAGATGAAGTTCTTGAGTTCACGAACATTCCCGCGCCAGCTCTGCCTGCTGAGCAATGCGGCAGCATCGGATGTGAGCTGACGGCGTGGCAACCCTTCGTTTGCCGCCTGCTGCAGAAAATGGCGAGCAAGAGCTGAAATGTCGTCTGGACGCTCACGAAGTGGAGGCAGGTGGATCGGCACGACGTTAAGCCTGTAGAACAGGTCTTCACGGAATTGCCCCGCCGCAATCAGCGGTTCGAGGTCCTTGTTCGTCGCGGCGATGATGCGGGTGTCGAGGCGAATTTCCTCGCGTCCCCCAACCCGGCGTATGCTGCCCGACTGCAGAGCGCGGAGAAGACGGGTTTGCGCCTGCATCGGCATATCACCGATTTCATCAAGGAAAAGCGTGCCGCCGGCTGCCAGTTCAAACTTGCCCAGGTGACGCGCGACCGCTCCGGTGAAGGCTCCCTTCTCGTGGCCGAACAACTCACTCTCGATCAGTTCTGCCGGTATAGCAGCCGTGTTTACCGCAACGAATGGCCCGTTGGCCCGCACGCCGAGCTGATGAATGGCTTCTGCGACTAATTCCTTGCCGGTTCCGGATTCGCCGAGGATCAGAACAGTGAGGTCGTTCCTGAGCACGCGCGTGATCATGCGAAAGACCGATTGCATCGCCGAACTGCGGCCGACGAGCGGCAATCCTTCGCCAATGGGTGCATCATCGGCAGAGACCGGTATTGCGGCAGCCGTCCCAATCGCTTGGCGGACGGTCTTCGCCAGTTCGTCGATATCGAAAGGCTTGGGGAAGTACTCAAAAGCACCGGTGTCACTGGCGCGCACCGCGGTATCCAGCGTGTTTTGCGCCGAAAGGATGATCACTGGCATCCGCTCATACAGACTTCGCACGATCCCGAGCGTTTCGATGCCGTCCCCATCCGGTAGCATGACGTCGGTCACCAGCGCCGCAAAGTCTTGTCTGGCCAAAAACCGGTCCCGCTCTGCGATAGTGTCGCAGCGGGTTACCGCGAAACCTTCAGATTCAAGCGCAGCGGTAATGACCAGGGCGATCGATGCGTCATCCTCGACCAGCAAGACATTCATGACGTCACGCCTCTTTTTCCGCGTGGCTCGCTCGCCAGGGGCAGATGCACCCGGAAATGCGTCCAACCCTTCGCTTCATCGCGTTCGTGACTGATGCGGCCATTCATGTCGCGCACGAGCTTGCGAACGAGAGCCAGCCCCAGCCCCTGACCGGACTTTTTCGTGGTGACGAAAGGTTCGAAGATGTGATCGCGCATAGCGGGATCCACTCCGGGGCCATTATCGCTGACCCGAAGTTCGACCGGGAGACGTACTGGCTTTCCGG
>DASWWL010000085.1:0-14473 GCA_036400975.1 Novosphingobium sp.
ACCTCAGGGTCGTGCCGGACAGCCATGCGTGATGCTGCCGGCCGTTCGCATAACAACTCACACGCATCCACGCCCGTACTGCCGGGCACATACCACAAGCGCCGGCCGCACAGCCCGTTCGCTGCTCTCTACCTCCCGGCACAAACCCGGCCTCGCCAGCGGGCGATCAAACGCGCCTGCGGGCGACAAGGTTATCACGATCGCCAGATGATCGGCGAGGATCTCACCTGATCCGGAATCGGCCCCACCTCGTCGCCAAACGTTTGTCTATCGACTTGGTTGACTTTAGGAAATGTGCCCATGTGGATCATCACGGAAACCAGCCGAGGAGACCAGAGGATGCACAAGCACCGGCCAGCCGAGATGAAGCAGGAACCCCTTATCCTGACGGTCCCCGATGTCGAGGATCACGGCCCCCGACATTGGCAGAACCTCTGGGAACAGCAGCTGGGCGATTGTCATCGTGTCGATCTGGGATCGTGGGATGAAATCCATCGCAACAATTGGGTGAACAAGCTCAATCACGCGATCTATCGGGCCGGTCGGCCTGTGATCCTGGTCGCGCATGGAGTGGGCAGCCTCGTGCTGGCATGGTGGGCCAAGCTTGAACCGCCCGCACCGGACCGACAGGTCGCCGGCGCGCTGCTGGTGGCGCCGCCCGAAGTCGATTTCTTCCCTAGCGACGAGCGCTTTTCCAAATTTGCGCCAACGCCCGCCCTCGAACTGCCGTTTCCCTCAATCCTGGTGGCGAGTCGAAACGATCCCCAGATCAGCTTCCTCGCGGCCCGCCGGCTGGCCCGCATCTGGGGCAGCCGGTTCGTCGATGCCGGCGAAGCCGGGCACATGGATGGAAAGGCGGACCTTGGCGGCTGGCGGCTGGGCCAGAAGCTGCTCGGCAAACTGATAAACGGATACAAGTTCTCCCGCGGCGATCATCACAGCGACGTCGCGCGGGATGCCGCCGGAGTCTCCCGTTTTGCGCACGGACGGGAGGCTCCGGCTGCAAGGCCGGAGGCGCGAGGGCTGATAGGCTTCGCCTGAGCCAAGCGCGCAAGAGCGTCAGGAGATACCGGCGGCTGCGAGCAAAGCTTCGGTCGAAGGATCGAAGCGCGTTCCGCCGGTCTCGATCCGTTTGGCGATTTCCTTGCCGAGTTCGACGCCGAACTGGTCGAAGGGATTGATGCCGATCAGCACTGCGTTGGCGAACGTGCGATGTTCGTGGAACGCGATCAACGCGCCAAGAGCGGCCGGGGTCAGCTCGTCGAGCAGGATGGTCGCGGATGGGCGATCACCCGGATAAGCCCGAGCCGGATCCTCGCTCGTCTTGCCCGCCATCAACGCCGCCCCTTGCGCGAAGCAGTTGGACAGCAGGATGCGGTGATGCACGGGATCGAGCGCATGGCCAGGCTCGATCGCCGCGATGAAATCCACCGGCACCAGATTGGTGCCCTGGTGAAGCAACTGGAACACCGCGTGCTGGGCATCGGTGCCGACCCCGCCCCAGGTAATCGGCGCCGAAGCACCGGAAAGCGGCCGCCCTTCAAAGGAAACGGATTTGCCGTTCGATTCCATCTCCAGTTGCTGAAGATACGAGGGCAGCAGCCGCAGCCGCTCGTCATAAGCGAAGACCGCCCGGCTCTGGCAGCCGCGCAGGCGCGTGTAGTACTGGTCCGCGAAAGCGGCTCTGAGCGGCAGATTGTCGATGCCATCGGTATCCAGGAAATGGCGATCCATCGCCGCCGCGCCGTCCAAAAATGCGCCGAAGTCCTGTGCTCCCAGCGCCAATGCCACCGGGAAGCCGATGGACGACCAGAGGGAATAACGGCCGCCGACGCTTTCCGCGAAAGGCAGCACGCGCGTTTCGTCCACGCCCCACTCCACCGCCTTGTCCGGTGCGGCGGTAAGCGCGACGACGCGGCCGTAGGGATCGTCAACGCCATTGTCGCGCAGCCATGCCAGCGCACTGTGGGCGTTGGTCATGGTTTCGATGGTGGTGAAGGTCTTCGATGCGACCGCGACAAGCGTGCGCGCCGGATCGCATGCGGCAAAGGCCGCCTCCAGCGCGCAGCCATCGATATTCGAGACGACATGGACATCGACCATGGCCCCATCGCGCGCCAGCGCATCGACAGCCAGCGCCGGACCGAGCGCGGAACCGCCGATGCCGATATGGATCAGGTGCCGCACCTCGCCGAGCGCGCCTTGCTGGATTGCTTCGGTCAGGCCGCGCATGCGGGCATGGAAGACAGCCGCTTCCTCCACGCTGCTATCCTTGCCCAGCCCGCGCTGCGCGGTATGTTCGGCGGCGCGCCCTTCGGTGGGATTGACGATCTCACCGGCGAACAACGCGGCGCGGCGGGCGGCGAAGCCTGCGACCTCGGCCAGCGCAGCAAATTCCGCGATATGCGCGTCATCGAGATGGGTCTTCGACCAGTCGAACTGGATGCCCCCCGTTTCCGGAAGCTCGAAGCGGGTCGAAAGCTTGGCCAGCCGCACCGGATCCGAGGCGAACAAATCGCCCAGCATGAGCTTGGGCAATGCTTTCAGCCGGTCCCATGCCGCAGCCGTCGAATCAACCATACGCCCTCCGATCAAAAAGCCTTGCCCCTTATGCATGTTGCACTTGCGAAGCGCCAACACGATCATTCCGTCCACCGCGACCTTGCGACGAGGCGCCCCAAAGGCTTGACGGAAGGCCACGCGCCTAACAAGGGTTCGCCGATGACGGATACCGCCCCCGCAGCCCCGCTCGCTTCCGAAACCCGGCCTGCCAAGAAGGAGGAGAACTTTTTCGTTTTCCTGCTGAAGCTTGTGCTGATCGTGTCGATCTTCCGCAGCTTCATCTTCTCGCCATTCAATATCCCCAGCGAGTCGATGCTACCCCGGCTGCGGAACGGAGACTACCTGCTCGCAGCCAAGTGGCCCTATGGGTATTCGAAATATTCCCTGCCCTTCAGCATGCCGCTGCTTCCCGGCCGCCTTCTGGCCAGCCAGCCGAAACGCGGGGACGTGGTGATCTTCAAGGCGCCGCCGCTGAACGATACCGACTACATCAAGCGCGTGATCGGCCTGCCCGGCGATCAGATCCAGATGATCGGCGGCCAGCTCCACATAAACGGCAAGCCGGTGCCGAAGGTGCGGATCGACGATTTCGAGATCGCCCAGTCGCCCAACACGCGCTGCTACCTGCCGCAGTTCGAGGCGGCGCGCGCCGACGGCACACCCGTCTGCCGCTATCCGCGGTACAAGGAAACGCTGCCCGAGGGCCGCAGCTACGACGTGCTCGACCTCGGCATCACGCCGCAGGACGATACGCCGCCGATCATGGTGCCGGAAGGTTCGCTGTTCCTGATGGGCGACAACCGCGACAACTCGCTCGACAGCCGCTTCCCGGCGATTCCCGGCCAGGGCATCGGCATCGTGCCGCAGGCAAATCTCGTCGGCCGCGCTACGGTGATGATGTTCTCTACCGACGGCTCATCCTCATGGATCAAGCCATGGACCTGGTTCACCGCCGCGCGCTGGGACCGCATCGGCGGGACGTTCTGATCCGGATGCTGCACGACCCAACCCGCGCCTTCCTCACCCAGCTCATCGGAGGCGTACCGGCGGACGAAGCGCTCTGGCTCGAGGCGCTGACCCACGGTAGCACTGGCCATACCCGCAATTACGAGCGGCTCGAATTCCTCGGCGACCGGGTGCTCGGGCTCGTCATCGCCGAGTGGCTGCATGAACTTGGCACCGGCGACGAGGGCCGCCTGTCGCAGCGGCTCAACGCCCTGGTGAGCCGCACCACCTGCGCCGAAGTCGCGCGATCGATCGGGCTTGGCGAGCATATCCTCCTGGGCAAACAGGCCCGCGACGATGGGGGACAGGACAGCGGCAACATCCTGGGCGACGTCATGGAGGCGCTGCTTGGCGCAAGCTTCATCGAACGGGGCTTCGAACCGACGCGCACGCTCGTTCGCAAGCTCTGGGCAGAAGTGACGACCGGGCAGACCGGACAAAGCAAGCACCCCAAGTCGGCGCTCCAGGAATGGGCTGCGGGCAATCGCAGGAAGATGCCGGAATACAAGCTGGTCGAGCGCTCAGGGCCGGACCATGCCGCCAAATTCACGGTTTCAGTCACGATCAAAGGCGTCGGCGAAGCGGAAGCCAGCGGATCCAGCAAGCACGAGGCGGAGACATTGGCCGCCGCGGATTTCCTCAAGAGGTTCGGATGACCCAGCATTGCGGCCTCGTCGCCGTCCTCGGCGCGCCCAACGCGGGCAAATCCACGCTCGTCAATGCACTGGTCGGCCAAAAAGTGGCGATCGTATCGGCCAAGGCGCAGACGACGCGGGCGCGCCTGATGGGAATCGCGCTGGCGGAGGACACCCAGATCATTCTGGCCGACACCCCCGGCATCTTTGCACCCAAGCGCCGGCTCGACCGCGCGATGGTCGCCGCCGCATGGGACGGCGCGCAGGAGGCGGACGCGATCCTGCTCGTGGTCGATGCTCGCAAGAAGCGCCGGGATGATCTCGATCCGATCCTCGAATCGCTGAAAAATCGGCCCGAGCGCAAGATCCTCGTGCTCAACAAGGTCGATGCCTGCGACAAGGAGCCCCTGCTCGTCATGGCCGAAACGCTGACGCAGGAGGCCAGCTTCGACGAGGTGTTCTTCATCTCGGCGCTTACCGGCGATGGCGTGCCGGGCCTGAAGGCGCGACTGGCGGAACTGATGCCCGAAGGGCCTTGGCATTATCCCGAAGACCAGGTCTCCGACGCCAGCGAACGCCTGCTCGCCTGCGAAATCACACGCGAGCAGCTCTATCGCCAGCTTCACGACGAACTGCCCTATGACAGCGCGGTGCGTCCCGAAAGCTATACCCAGCGCAAGGATGGATCGATCGAGATCCACCAGCAGATCGTCATCGCGCGCGATAGCCAGAAGGCGATCGTGCTTGGCAAGCGGGGTGCGAAGATCAAGGCGATCGGCGAAGCGGCGCGCAAGGAACTAGCCGAACTTCTGGGCGCGAAAGTCCACCTGTTCCTTCACGTCAAGGTAGAGGAAGGCTGGGCCGAAGCGCGCGACCTGTACGAGGAAATGGGTCTCGAATGGGTCAAATGAAACGCCGTGCCTGAAGCGTGTGGCGATGCGGGCGACCTACTAGCTGGGCCTATGCCGCCATCCGCATTGCCTAGGAAGGACATTTTTAGCGAACGCGGCGCATAAAGCCTACTCCGCCGCAGAGGCCGTCTTCACCGACGCTTTCTTCGGTACGCTCTTCTTCTTCGCGGGCGCCTTCTTCGCCGCCGCCTTTTTCGGCGCGGACTTTCTGCCCTTGCCCTTTGCCGGACCTTTCGCCGCCTTCTCGTCGATCAGCACGATGGCTTCCTCGGCGGTCAACGCTTCGGGCTGCTTGTCGCGCGGCAGGGTAGCGTTGGTCGTTCCGTCGGTGACATAAGGACCATAACGGCCCGCCATCAGCCTGATCTCGCCGCCAGAAGTCGGATGCGGACCGAATGTCTTGAGAGGCTCGGCGGCGGCGCGCTGCGCCCTGCCCCCACCGTTCGCCGCTTCGGCCAGACGCACGACCGCCGCGTTCATGCCGGTTTCGAATACCTCTGCGGTCGAACGCAGCTTGGCATACTTCCCGTTATGAGCAAGGTACGGCCCATAACGTCCTATACTGGCAGTGATCTTTTCCCCCGTCTCCGGGTGCAGGCCCACTTCTCGCGGCAGACTGAGCAGCTTCACCGCCCAGTCCAGATCAAGCTCGCCGATGTCCTTCGGGATCGAAGAGCGCCTGGCCTCCTTGCCTTCGCCCATCTGAATATATGGACCGAAGCGCCCAACCCGCCGAACAATCGTCTCGCCGGTTTCGGGATGCTGGCCAAGCTCACCGTCTTCGCCGCCGCCTTCCTCGCCGCCCGGCTGGGCGAACTTGCGGGTGAACTTGCATTCGGGGTAGTTCGAGCAGGCGATGAACGCGCCATAACGGCCGCCCCGCAGCGACAGCCGCCCTTCGCCGCATTTCGGACAAAGACGCGGATCGGAGCCGTCTTCCTTGGGCGGAAACAGATAGTCCGAAAGGAACTCGTCCAGCGCCTCGGTGACTTCGGAGGGCTTGCGTTCCATCACTTCGTCGGACTTGGGCTTAAAGTCCTTCCAGAAAGCTTCGAGCACCGCCTTGTATTCCGCACGCCCGCCGGAAACGTCGTCCAGTTCCTCCTCCATACCGGCGGTGAACTCGTAAGCCACATAACGCGGGAAGAAGCGTTCGAGGAATGCCGTCAGAAGGCGGCCCGATTCCTCTGCGAAGAAACGATTTTTCTCGGTACGTACATAGCTGCGATCCTTCAGCACCTGGATCGTCGCGGCATATGTCGAAGGACGGCCGATGCCCAGTTCCTCCAGCCGCTTGACGAGGCTGGCTTCCGAATAGCGCGGCGGTGGCTGGGTGAAATGCTGGGTGGCGTCCACGCCCTTCTTCACCGGCATGTCACCCCTGGTAAGGATGGGCAGCAAGCCGCTTTCGTCGTCTTCGGCATCCTGCTTCTGGTCGCGGCCTTCTTCGTAGACCGCGAGGAAGCCAGGGAACTTCACGACTTGTCCGGTGGCGCGCAGTTCGTGCCGACCAGTGCCGTCGCGCAGCGTGACTGTGGTGCGTTCAAGGCTGGCCGAAGCCATCTGGCTGGCCAAGGCGCGCTTCCAGACCAACTCGTATAGCCGCGCTTCGTCACCGCTGCCGAAATGATCTCTGGTGAAATCGGTCGGACGAATGGCTTCATGCGCTTCCTGTGCATTCTTCGCCTTGGTTTCGTAATGGCGTGGTTTTTCCGGCAGGAAATGCCCCGAATAGCGGTCCGTTATCGCCGCACGCGCCGCTGAAATGGCGGAGGGATCCATCTGCACGCCATCGGTACGCATGTAGGTGATCGCGCCCGCTTCATAGAGCGTCTGCGCGACGCGCATGGTATGCGCCGCCGAGAAGCCGAGCTTGCGCGCAGCCTCCTGCTGCAAGGTCGATGTGGTGAAAGGTGGTTGCGGATTGCGCCGCGCCGGCTTCGTTTCCACTTCCTCGACACGGAAGGCGCCCTGCTCCACCGCAGCCTTGGCGCGCAAGGCAGTGCCCTCGTCGCCAATGCTGAGCCTGTCGAGCTTTTCGCCGTCGAACCGGACCAGACGTGCGGCGAACTCCGTGCCACCCTGCTCAAGCCGCGCGATCACCGACCAGTATTCCTGCGGCTTGAAAACTTCGATCTCGCGCTCGCGTTCGACGATCAGGCGCAACGCCACGGATTGCACGCGGCCCGCGCTCTTGGCGCCCGGCAGCTTGCGCCACAACACCGGCGAAAGAGTGAAGCCGAACAGATAATCGAGCGCGCGGCGGGCGAGGTAAGCGTCGATCAGATCCTGATCCAGCTCACGGGGGGTCTGCATCGCCTGCGTCACCGTGGCCTTGGTGATCGCGTTGAAGGTCACGCGCTGGACGTCCTTGGGCAGCGCCCGGCGCTTCGCCAACAATTCCCGCACATGCCAGCTAATGGCCTCGCCTTCGCGATCGGGGTCGGTGGCGAGGATCAGGCGGTCGGCCTGCTTGGCAGCGTCAGTGATCGCCTTCACCTGCTTCTGCTTATCGCCGTAAAGCTCCCAATCCATCGCGAAGCTCTCATCCGGACGCACCGATCCGTCCTTCGGCGGCAGGTCGCGGACATGGCCATAAGACGCGAGGACCTTGTAGTCCTTGCCCAGATACTTCTCGATGGTCTTCGCCTTGGCCGGCGATTCAACGATTACAAGCTGCATTGTGTATCCAGCATTCCTTACGCGTATACGTACACGCGAGAGTTGGCCGTTGCTCTCTCGCCGTCAAGCACCCGATCACCGATTCAGGCTGACCCGCCCACCCGCATGCCGGAGCAGCCTGCCGGCGATCTCCAGTTCGAGCAGCGCGAGCTGGACGGCGGCAGCGCTCTCCCCGCTCTGTCGGATCAACTCATCAACACCGACCGGAGCCGTCGTCAGCAGGCCGGTGATGTCGGCCGGACCAGTAGATGCTTCATCGTCCAGGAAATCACGGGAAGGCCCAACCTCGCGAAACGTGGATCGGGGCATGCCCTGGAAGCTCGACAGCAGTTCGAGCACGTCTTCCGGTCCCTGCACCAGCACGGCGCCATCCCGGATCAACTGGTTGCAGCCATGCGAGCGGCTATCGAGCGGAGAACCGGGAATTGCCATGACCTCGCGCCCGTATTCACCCGCGAGCCGCGCGGTGATCAGGGATCCGGACTTCGGCGCGGCCTCGACGACAAGCGTACCGGCCGCCAATCCGGCAATGATTCGATTGCGCGAGGGAAAATGCCGCGCGAGCGGCTCGACGCCCGGAGGCTGCTCGGCGATCAGAAGGCCGCGCGTCGCTACTTCCTCCTGCAAATCCGCGTGCTCTGACGGATAGGCGATGTCGATGCCACTGGCGATCACGCCCACCGTCGCGCCCATCGCCAGCGCACCGCGATGCGCCGCCCCGTCGATCCCGCGCGCCAGCCCCGATACCACGGTCAGGCCCGCTTCGGCCAATGCCGCACCGAAATCGCGTGCGAGCTTCACCGCCGCCGCCGAGGCGTTGCGCGCGCCGACGATGGCGACCGAAGGCCGCGCGGCAATGGCCGGATCGCCACGAATGGTGAGGATAGGAGGCGCACCGGGCATTGCAGCCAGCAACGACGGATAATCGGCAGAATCGTGAAATATGTAGCGCGCGCCCGAGCGCTTCACCACGGCAATCTCGTCCTCCACGCGGGCCTCGGCTGCCGCGCGGTAGGGCGCGCCACCTCTTGCAGCCAGCTCGGGCAGCGCAGCGAGCGCAGTTACGGCATCACCGAAGCGACGCAACAATTGCGCGTAGGAAACCGGGCCGACATTCGGCGAACGCAACAGACGGATGCGCGCAAATGCCTCGTCTTGCGAAAGAATCACGGCGCCTTGGCGCCACCGATGCGCGGCTCCGTGCCCGCACGCAGGCGCGCGATGTTGGCGCGGTGGAGGAACAGCACAAGCAACGCCAGTGCGACGAGGACCGGCACCAGTTCGATCAGCCCGAGCGTCAGCGCCGCAAGCGGCGCCACGATGGCCGCCGTCATGCCGGCGAGCGAGGACACGCGCGTCACCGCCAGCATCGTCAGCCAGGCGATGGCGTAAGCCGCGCCCACGGGCCAGGCGAGACCCAGCGAGACGCCCATCATGGTCGCCACGCCCTTGCCGCCCCTGAAACGCAGCCATACCGGAAAACAGTGGCCCAGGAACGCACCCAGCGCGGCCAGGGGCGCAGCCTGCGGCAGCCAGTGCCAAGCTAGCAGCACTGCGACCAGCCCTTTGGCGAGATCAAGCAGCAGCGTCGTCGCGGCGAGACCCTTTCTGCCGGTACGCAGGACATTGGTCGCGCCGATATTGCCCGATCCGATCGCGCGCAAATCCCCCGCGCCCGTCAGGCGCGTCAGGATAAGCCCGAAAGGTATCGAGCCGAGAGCATACCCAAGCAGAAGCGCCAGCATCCAGTCCATTGCGCCCCTTTGCCGCGCCTTGCGCTCTTGTAGAAGCCCCTTGCTTCATTTTCACGCCTTCGCGACTAAAGGGATGCAACCATTACGGGCGAATTACGAGCCGATGACCGAACCTGCCGCGCCGATACTGCTGTTCGATTCCGGTGTCGGCGGGCTGACCGTGCTGGATGAGCTGCGCAAGATCCTGCCCGAAGCGCCGGTGATCTATGCCGCCGACAATGCAGGTCTCCCTTATGGAACGAAGACCGAAGCCGAAGTCGCAGCGCGCGTCGCCGGACTACTGGGGCGCATGACCGAACGCTATCGGCCGCGCCTCGTCTGCATTGCCTGCAACACCGCTTCCACGATCGCGTTGGGCATGGTGCGCGACGTGCTGGAGGTGCCGATCGTCGGCACCGTGCCCGCGATCAAGCCCGCCGCCGCGATGACCCGGACGGGAACCATCGGCCTGCTGGGCACCGAGGCCACTATCCGGCAAGGATATGTCGACCGACTGGAAGCCGAGTTCGCGACCGGCAAACACCTGCTCCGCGCCGCCGCGCCCGAGCTTGTCGCCGCGGCGGAAGCCGTGCTGCGTGGCGAAGCAGTCGATCCCGGCTGTTACGCACGCGCGGTCGAGCGCCTGCGAAGCCAGCCCAGCGGCGGCGAGATCGACACGGTAGTGCTGGCCTGCACCCATTTCCCGCTTGTCGAGCAACAGCTTGCGGCGGAATTCGGTCCCGGCGTCACCTTCGTCCACGGCGCGGAAGGGATCGCGCGGCGCATCGCCCACCTCACGCAGGGCCAGCCCTTCGTTCGCGGGGGCCCCGATATCGCGCTGTTCACTCGCGACGGGGCGGAGATCGAGGGGCTGCGCCCCGTTCTTTCCGCACGTGGCCTCGGACTGATCGAGACTCTCTGATACTGTAGTCGGTATAATCGACTGGCCTTTAACCGGCAGTTCCGGTAATGGCGCGGGCAAAGGCCGACGACAGGCCGGGGCTACTGCAGGACGGACCCTTCGTGAATTACGACAAGATCTTCGACCAGGCCATCGAACGCCTGCACTCCGAAGGCCGCTATCGCGTCTTCATCGACATCCTGCGCAACAAGGGCGCCTTCCCCAACGCGCGCTGCTTCGCCGGCCATAACGGGCCGAAGCCGATCACCGTCTGGTGTTCCAACGATTACCTCGCCATGGGCCAGCACCACAAGGTGATCGAAGCCATGGAAGAAGCGCTGCACAATGTCGGCGCAGGCTCGGGCGGCACGCGCAACATCGGCGGCAACACGCATTATCACGTCGATCTGGAGCATGAACTGGCCGATCTTCATGGTAAGGAAGGCGCGCTACTGTTCACTTCGGGCTATGTCTCGAACGACGCGACGCTCTCCACCCTCGCCAAGATCCTGCCGGGCTGCGTGATCTTCTCGGACGAGTTGAACCACGCTAGCATGATCGCCGGCATCCGCAATTCTGGTTGCGAGAAGAAAGTCTGGCGGCACAACGACATCGGGCACCTCGAACAGCTTCTGGCTGAAACCGATCCGGCCCTGCCCAAGCTGATCGCCTTCGAAAGCGTCTATTCGATGGATGGCGACGTCGCCCCCATCCACGCGATCTGCGACCTCGCCGACAAGTACAACGCGCTGACCTACATCGACGAAGTTCACGCGGTGGGCATGTACGGCCCGCGCGGTGGCGGCATTTCCGACCGCGATGAGGCCGCGCACCGCATCACCATCATCGAAGGCACGCTTGGCAAGGCTTTCGGCGTAATGGGCGGCTACATCGCCGCAGACAACAAGATCATAGACGTGATCCGCTCCTATGCGCCGGGCTTCATCTTCACGACTTCGCTATCGCCGGTGCTGGTCGCAGGTGTGCTCGCCTCGGTACGCCATCTCAAGCAATCGAGCGTGGAGCGCGAAGGGCAACAGGCCGCCGCCGCCACGCTGAAACGCATGTTCGCCGAGGCCGGCCTGCCGGTCATGCCATCGACCACGCATATCGTGCCGCTGATGATCGGCGATCCGGTCAAGGCCAAGAAGATCAGCGACATCCTGCTTGCCGAATACGGCGTCTACGTGCAGCCGATCAACTTCCCCACCGTGCCGCGCGGCCTTGAACGTCTGCGCTTTACCCCTGGCCCCTCGCACACCGAAGAGATGATGCGCGAACTGACCGACGCGCTCATCGAGATTTGGGAGCGGCTGGAGATGAAGAAGGCCGCGTAACCCTCGACGAACGAGCCTTTCGTCTCGTCTCCGCGCTGGCATCGTCCCCTAAGGCACCGTACCCTGCCGCCTGAATGCGACAGGGAGAACATCATGGATTTCAGCCGGTCATCCGCCGTAATCAGCGGCGGCGCGGGAGGCCTCGGTAGCGCGACGTCCCGACGATTGGCAGCGCTCGGCCTTGGCGTGGTGATCTTCGAACCTGACGGCAGCCGCGCCCAGGATCTCGCTAGCGAGATCGGTCCGCACGCGGTTGTCATAGAAGGCGATCAGTGCAGCGATGAGGATGTCCGGCGCGCGATCAAGGCCGCGCAGAATCTCGGAACACTGGCGGTCAACGTCAACGCGGCCGGCGTATCGATGCATACACCTGCCACCGCAACGCTTGACGGCGTACCACATGATATGGCGACGTTCCGCGCGATGATGGACGTGCACCTGATGGGACCGTTCAACATGGCTCGTCTATGCGCAGCCGCCATGGCCGCCAACACACCCGATACCGACGGCCAACGTGGCGTCATCGTCAACACCGCCTCCACCGGCGCCTTCGACGGACAGGCCCGGCAGGTCGCCTATGCCGCTGGAAAGGCTGGGATCGTCGGCATGAGCCTCGCTATGGCGCGCGACCTTGCAGATATCGGCGTACGCGTAAACGCGATCGCTCCCGGCCCGATGTGGACCCCGCGACTTGCGCAAGCGCCCCAGACGGTGCTCGACGAACTGACACGTAATGTCGCCTTCCCCAAACGCTTCGGTCAGGGGGATGAATATGCCTCGCTAGTGGAGGCCATCTTGCGGACTCCCTTCCTCAACGGCCAGACAATCCGGCTCGATGGCGCGATGTCGACACCGCTCACCCAGCTCAGTCCTCCGAAACGCGCAGAATGATCAGATCGGGCGGAGGACCTCTTCCGTCACATCCATGGCTTGATGCAGCAGGAACACCAGATTGCCCCGATCATCAAAAATCGGCGTGTTCATCGGCCGCCAGTACTTTTCTACGAAGACACCATCCGCCCGCCGCACGTCATATCGTTGCACCGCCATTGTGTGGCGTTGCCCGCTTTCAGCCGCCTTGCGCAAAGAGTCATAGAGATTGCCTACCCCATTGGCGTCAGCCAGATCAGGATTATCAGGAAAGGTGTCAAACAGCTTCGATCCGCAAACCTGCCCCGGTTCGGTCAGCGTGGCTTCCCCGTAAGGCCGGTTTATATCGACGATATGCAAGCCGGGGCGCGGATCGATCACCATGAAAGGCATCGACGATTCTTCGACGATATCGCGAAAAAGCTGCCGGTTGGCACGGCGAGGGTTGCCCATACCCCCACCAAGAGGCAATTGTCCGAGATAGGACTGCGCTCCCATCAAGTCGGAAGCAAGCAGCGCCAACTCCCGGCGTGTAGCATCCATGACGTCCTGCAACGCACTCGGTTCGATCGGGTCTGCAGACTGACGCGCCATGGGTGAGCGTCCCAGAAATCGGTCAAAAATGAGCATCCGGCTTCGCTTTCAAGCACACGAATCCGGCACCGATATCGGCTATCGATGAATATTTCCGTAAACTAAAACTAAGGCCAACGACTAACGCCGTTCGTCAAAAGCATCCATATCCCCGCTTCCATGGGGATATGGCTACTACCTCAACGAAACGACATTGTCCGACACGCGGGGATCGCGGCGCCCCATGTATAGGCTGGACATCGGCTCGTCCGCGACGTCCACGGCCCCGCCTTGACCGAAGCCGTTGAAGCCCGTGCGCATCGCAGCCCCATAAGCACCAAGCATGCCGATCTCGACATAGTCGCCAGGTTCGATGCCGGCCGGTAGCGGGAACGGCCCCTCCATGAAGTCCGCATCGTCGCAAGTCGGTCCATAGAAGGAGAAACCCTCCTCGATCTCACTCCTACCCTTCGACAGGCAACACACCGGGAAACGCCAGCCGAGATGCGCGGCATCGAACAACGCGCCATAGGCGCCATCGTTGATGTAGAGTTCATTCCCACGACGTTTCTCGACCTTGACGATCAGCGAGTTGTACTCGGCGCAAAGCGCGCGGCCAGGCTCGCACCACAACTCGGACGAATACGAAATAGGCAGCGATTCGGCGGCACGGTGGATCACGGCGAAGTAATCCTCAAGCGGCGGCGGCTCCATGCCCGGATAGACCGACGGAAAGCCTCCGCCAACATCTATGATATCGACCGTGACCGATGCATCGACGATTGCCGCGCGTACACGCTCCAGCGCCTGCACATAGGCAAAAGGCGTCATGGCCTGGCTGCCGACGTGGAAACAGATGCCAAGGCAGTCCGCGACCTGACGAGTAGCCTGGAGCAACGGCGCGGCATCAGCAAGGTCCACACCGAATTTCGAAGCGAGACTAAGCTCGGAATATTCGGACGAGACGCGCAGGCGGACGCAGAGCGACAGGTCGTCTGCACCATCCGTAGCGCTGACGATCTTCTCCAGCTCTTCCTGTGAATCGAGACTGAAGGTGCGAACACCATGGACCTTATAAGCTTCGGCAATGGCCGCGCCGGGCTTCACTGGATGCATGAAGCACAGCGTGGCCTCGGGCAGAGTCGCGCGCACCAGACGCACTTCGGCGATCGAGGCGACATCATAATGCGTGATCCCCGAATCCCAGAGCACCTTGAGAAGGTCGGGCGACGGGTTCGCCTTCACCGCGTAGAGCGATTTTCCC
>DASWWL010000086.1:0-8056 GCA_036400975.1 Novosphingobium sp.
TTCACCGGCCTGTCCATCCGCCGCATCCCGTGGCGGCCTGTCCGGACCGCGCGGGCGCCGACCGCACTACGGGAGACAAGAGAAGCGAAGGCCTTTCGCGTCTCCCGCACCCGTCGCGGTGTGTCAGTCTGGGGCCTGACAGAACGGAACGTATAAAGAACATTCCTACATGTCAAGCGCATGTGCGTGGTTTTTCGGGGCCGCCTTTTGGCGCTGAGCGCTGCCTGTCCGATCCTCCTTCGCCTCACCATTCGCAGCCGGTAAAAAGCCACGAATATCGCGTGGACTATTTTTTCGCCTTTGCGACAGGCTGATGTATCTTGCCGATGAGTCGATCGGACACTAACCCGTTGCAAATCCAATCGATTGCAACGGACCTCTGATAGCGTCCGACTCGACGGGAAGGGAGGCAGCTTTGCGTATCGTCCGGTTCATCGCATTGTCATGCGCGCTTTCCGCGGGATCCGTGGCGCAGGCGCAGGCCACCCGCCCGAGCCTGCAGGAAAGTTTTCGGCTCGGCAACGCGCGCGGCGCGCTTTGCCAGATGCAGAGCCAGAGCAGCGATCCCGCGCTCGGCACGATGTTCGATCGCGGCTGGACGATCGTCTGCCGTGACGCCGCGCGCCCTATCGGGCAGGCCTATGCCTTGCGCGGAGAAAACGTGGCGGCAACCCGGCTTGCCGCGAGCCGCGATCTGGCGGTCGCCTGCGAAACCGGTGAAACGCGACGCCAGGTGGGCGAACTGAACGACGTCGCGGTAAGCGAATGCCGCCTCGCCGAAGCCAATATCGGTTATCGAATATACCGGGTGCGCATCGGCAAGGTCACTTATATCGCGCAAGGGCTGGCGGGATACGATTCCGCACTCCAGCTTGCGCTGCGGACCGTCGCGGCGGACCGCGCGGTCGATGGCGAGATCACCGTGGCCACCACCGGACTGGCCGATCCCGTCGCCTTCGCGCGCGTCCAGGCTGGCTCGCTCGACGCGGCGCAGACGCTGGCCGAGGGATACCGCCGCAACAACGCCGGCAATTATGCCGAAGCCGCCGAATTCTTCGACACGCTGCAAACGCGCCTCGACGCCGAGGACCAGGCCCGCGACACCGTGCTTGGCCGCGAACAGCGCATGCACGAATACATCGTCAACCAGGCGCTGCAGAAATCCAACCTGGGCGACTTCGCGGAAGCGGACGCGCTGTTCGCCGCCGCATCGCGCATTCCGACGCTCGACCCGGTGCAAACCCGGCTACGCCGCAATTTCGAGGCGATGCACCTGCTCAACCAGCGCCGTCTCGATGACGCGGCGGGGGTGCTCGCGCGATCGATGGCCCCGGTTTCCAAGATAGAAGCGAACTCGGGCTCCGGCATCGAGATCACGCCCGACCTCGCCACCGAGATCAACACCAGCCTGCCCGCCGCACGGCGGCTCGGCGCCACGCAGTCGGCGACGCTCTCGCCCGAAGAGCGCACCGCGATCCTCGATGCGCAGGCGCAGTCGCTGACGGCGACGATCCTGCGGCTGCAGGGTAATCCGGCGGTCGCCCGGGGCATACTCGCGCGCGCGCTGAGCGATGCCGGCGCGATCCGCGAAGGCCGCGTCACCTCGATCACGCGCATGCGCGCGCAGATCATGGGGGAAACGGCGCTGACTTATGAGGACGAGGGCAATTTCGGCGCCGCCGAATCCGAGCTTCGCCGCGCGCTGGACCTGCTGCGCGACAGCTATCCGGAAACCACCGCGATGAACGGCGGGCGGGCCCGGCTGGCAGCCTTCCTCGTCCGGCGCGGCAAGGCGGACGAAGCGATGGCGCTCTATCGCGAAGTTGTGGCGAGCACGACCGCCAACCGCACCAACACCACCGGCCTCGGCAATACGCTTGCTCCCTATTTCGCCCTGCTGGCGGCCCGCATTCCGGGTCAGCCGGAGCTTGCCGGCGACATGTTCCTCGCCAGCCAGACGCTTGTCCGGCCCGGCGTGGCCGATACCCAGGCCATCCTCGCCCGCGAATTGCGCGGCGGCGGCGGCGAAGCGGCGGGGCTGTTCCGCCAGGCGCTTACCCTGTCACGCGATATCGAGCGGACACGCATCGAACTCGCCCGGCTGAACGCGATCAAGGGCAGCGATTCCGCCGCAGCCGAGCAGATCGCCGCGCGCGACGCCGACATGAAGAGCTTTGTCGAGCAGCAGTCGCTGACATTCGCGCGCCTTTCCGAATTCCCGCAGTATCGTGCGCTTTCGACCGAAGCGATGACGCTCGACGCGCTTAAGGCGGCGCTGCGTCCCGGCGAGGTCTATTACAAGATGGCGATTGCGGGTGGTACGATCTATGCGATCTACGTCGACCAGCAGGGCGCCAGCGCTTGGGCCCTGCCGATCACTGCCGCCGCGCTGGAAACCAAGGTCTCGGCATTGCGCGACACGATCTCGGTGATCGAAGGCGGGCAGAGCATGACCTATCCCTTCGACGTCAAGCTTGCGCGAGAACTTTACGTCGATCTTTTCGCGCCGGTCGCCGATCGCATGGCCACGGCAAGGCACCTGATCTTCGAGCCCGATGGGGCGATGCTGAAACTGCCGGTCAACCTGCTGATCGCGGATCAGGCGGGCGTCGACGCCTACCTGGCCCGCACCGCCAGCCCGAACGCGGACGAGTTCGATTTCCGCGGAATAGAATGGCTGGGCCGCCGCCAGGCGGTCAGCACCGCCGTATCCTCGCGCGCCTTCCGCGATGCCCGCGGCGTCCCCGCCTCGGCGGCGAAGCGGCAATACATCGGTTTCGGGGACAATACCCCAGCCAATCCGAACCTCGTCACCGCCAGCCTCACCCGATCGCTCACGCCGGGCCAGGGCGCCGATTGCAACTGGCCGCTCAGCGAATGGAACAAGCCCATCGCGCCGACCGAGCTGCGCCAGGCAGCGTCGCTGGTCGGTCCGTCCGGCACGCAGATCGTCACCGGCGGCGCTTTCACGGATACGGCGGTGCGTGCGCGCGGCGACCTTGCCGATTACCGCATCCTCCACTTCGCCACGCATGGCCTCGTCACCGCCCCGCGCCCGGAATGCCCCGCGCGTCCGGCGCTGCTCACTTCCTTCGGAGGCGAGGGATCGGACGGACTGCTCAGCTTCCGCGAGATCTACGACCTGAAGATCGACGCCGACCTCGTCATTCTCTCGGCCTGCGACACCGCCGGAGAGGCGAGCCGCGCGGCTACGCTGGAAGCGGGCGTCACCACGGGCGGCGGATCCGCTCTCGACGGACTGGTGCGCGCCTTCATCGGCGCGGGCGGACGCTCGGTGATCGCCAGCCACTGGCCGGCTCCGGACGATTTCCAGGCGACGCAGCGGCTGATCAGCGGCCTGTTCGAACGCGGCTCCGGCCGTCCGGTCGCCTTCGCGCTGCAGGACGCCGAGCGCGTGCTGATGGACGACGCCGCGACCTCGCACCCTTACTACTGGTCGGGTTTCGCCATAGTCGGGGATGGCGCGCAGCCTCTGCTGGGCCAGCGCTGACCTCTGATGGGGGTGGGCACGAAGCTTCGGCGGCTGGTCCGCACGGTCGGCTATCGCCGGGCGCTGGCGACGGCGGCGTTCCTGCTCGCTGCCCTGCTGCTGGCCCGCTGGAGCTGGGAACTGCCCTTCACCCCCGCCGCCGAACGCGCACTCTACGACTTGCGTGTGGTTTCCACCGCGCCGCGCGTCGACAAGGACGAGCGCATGGTAATGATCGTCTACAACGACGATACCCTGATCGCGACCCGCAAGCGCTCGCCGCTCGACCGCGCGACGCTGGCGCGGGCGCTGCGCAACATCGACGCGATGGGCGCGAAAGCGATCGGCATCGATATCCTGATCGACCAGGAGCAGGACGAGGACGGCCAGCTCGTCGAAGCCTTCAAGGCGATGCGCACGCCCACCTGGCTCGCCTATGCCTCGACCAGCAGCAACGCGGAGGACATCCAGTACCGACAGCAGGAATTCCTCGACGCCTTCCAGAAGTCGATCGCCGGCCCCAAGGTGCACCCCACCAGCATCCGGCTGGAAGTCGACAGCGACAATGTTGTCCGGTCGTGGCCGACACAACCGCGCAACCTGCCGCCGCTGCTTGCCACCGCATTGGCTCCGGCGCATGCGGAATTCCGCGACTACACCGGCAGTATCCGCTTCACCACGCCGCGCCTCGCCGACTATCCGGTCTATGACAAGCTGCCGATAGACCTTTTCGCCGGCGAGACGGTGGTGCCCCAGTTCGCCGATCTCGTCCGCGGGCGCTATGTGCTGATCGGCGGGGACATCATCGACTTCGACGAATACGAGACACCGCTCCGGAGCCTTTCCGGCACGACGACGATCGGGCTCGAAGTCCATGCGCAGATGCTCTCCCAACTGCTCGACGGCGCGCGGTTCAAGCCGATTCCCGGCTGGGCGCTGTGGATTTCGGCAGCCATTGCAGTCATGCTGGGTGCGCTGTCGAGCCTGAAGGGCGGCGCCTGGTGGCGCATCGCCGGCGCCTTCCTCGTCCAGGCAGGAATCGCGGCCTGGGCGCCTTTCGCGCTGCAGGCGCGCATGGTCGACACCCACGGCCTGCCGGTTTTCGGCTGGGCACTGGCGTGGGTGATCGCCTTCGCGGCGGTGGGCGCGGCCGCCCGGTCGGTCGGTTCCGAGCAGCGCCGATATGCGCAGTCGGCGCTCGGCAAGTACCTTCCGCGCGACATCGCCGCCGAGATCCTGGAAAATCCCGAAAGCCTCGCGCTGCATGGCGAAAAGCGCGAGATCTTCGTCGTCTTCACCGATCTGGAAGGCTTCACCAAGCTCAGCCATGCGATCGCGCCGGAAATGGTGGCGACACTCCTCAACCGCTATCTCGACATGCTGAGCGATGTCGTGCTCGAACATGGCGGCACGATCGACAAGTTCGTCGGCGACGCCGTCGTCGCCTTCTGGGGCGCGCCCATCTCGCGGCCCGACGACGGCGAGCGCGCCGCCCGCGCCGCCTATGCCATGTGGCGGGCGGGCGAGAGCTTTCGCGCGCAAGTTCCCGAAGGCGTCCCGCCGATCGGCAAGACGCGCGTCGGCCTGCATTTCGGCGAGGCCATTGTCGGCAATTTCGGCGGCGAGGGACGCATCCAGTATACCGCGCTGGGCGATAGCATGAACACCGCCGCCCGTCTGGAAGCCGCGAACAAGACGCTGCACTCGTCGATCATGGCCAGCCGCGAGGCGATGGAGCGCTCGGGGCTCGACTGGTGGCGACCGATGGGGCGCATCACCTTGCGCGGACGCGCCACCCCCGTCGACATATTCGAACCGGTTCCGGACATGCCCGAAGCCGATCGCCTGGCCATGCGGGAAATCGTCCGGCGCATCGATGACGGCGAGACGGCGGCGCTGAACGACCTGAAAGTTTTCGCCGCGCAGCGCGCCGATGATGCAGCGCTCGACAATCTCGTGTATCGTCTACATTCCATAAAGACTGGAGGCTCTTATGTACTCGACTAGCGCGCTTGGACGGCGCCTTGCGACCGTCGCCGCTGGCCTGGCCGGCTTGACGCTCGGCACCGCCGCCGTGGCCCAGACCGTGGTCGTAAGTTCTTCCGGACCTTCAGCCAGAAGCTATCCCGCCGGCCGTTCGCTCGCGGCGGGAAGCAGGATCACGCTGGTCGCCGGAGATTCGCTCACCGTCCTCGACAGCCGCGGCACGCGCACGCTGCGCGGCCCCGGCAGCTTCGGCGCGGAGGCCTCGTCCGCAACCGCCAACCGCAGTTTCTCCGCATTGGTCGATACGCAGAACCGGCGCCGCGCAAGAACCGGGGCGGTACGCCGTCCCGGCGAGAAAGCGGCGCCTCCCAGCCTGTGGTTCGTCAACATCGCAGCCAGCGGGCCATTCTGTATCGCCAACCCGGAAACAGTGCAGCTCTGGCGTCCGGACATGCAGCAGGCCGCCACGCTCACGGTTTCCGACAGCGCGGGCCGCAGCGCCAGCA
Organism: Novosphingobium sp.; assembly: GCA_036400975.1. Taxonomy (GTDB): domain Bacteria; phylum Pseudomonadota; class Alphaproteobacteria; order Sphingomonadales; family Sphingomonadaceae; genus Novosphingobium. The sequence goes on from DASWWL010000086.1 coordinate 5,983, forward strand.
TCAGCTATGCCGTGGGGCAGAACACCGTGGCATGGCCGGCCGCCGTTCCCATCGCGGAAGGGCGGACCTACACCTTGAAGGGCGCCGCCCTGCCCATGCAGACTCAACTTCGTTTCGCCCTTATCGGCGCGGATGCGGCCGCGACGCCGGCGACCGCTTTCGCTGCCCTCAATGAAAAGGGCTGCACCGATCAGAAGCAGCTTCTGGTGGCGGCGCTGAAACCGACCGACGCGTCGTAACCGGCGGAACAGGGGGGAATAATGACAATCTCGCGAATCTCGGCGATCCTTGCGGCGACCACCGCCACCGTCATGCCGGCGCTGGTCTGGGCCCAGGTTCCGCCGCCGGCCGCGCCACCGACCCGCGAGGAACTGGACCGGCGGACGCAGGCCCTGCCCGATCCGAACCGCGCACCTCGCGTCCAGATCGACGGCGACGTGGAACGCGCGCCCTGCCCCCTCGCCGATCCGCGCTTCACCAACATCGCCGTCACTATCCGCGACGTGCACTTCGAGGGCCTGGAAGTCGTCTCTCCGGAAACGCTCCAGCCGGCCTGGGCCGAGTTCGCCGGGCAGCGCGTACCAGTCGCGACGCTTTGCGAAATCCGCGACCGGGCAGCCACGATCCTGCGCCGGCAAGGCTATCTCGCGGCGGTTCAAGTGCCGCCGCAAAAGATCGACGATAACGGCACCGCCCGTTTCGACGTGCTGATGGCGAAGCTCGTGCGCGTGCAGGTGCGCGGCGACGCAGGCCGCGCGGAAAGGATCATCGAGCGCCAACTGGCCAAGCTGCAGGCGCAGCCCGTGTTCAACAGCCGGGAGGCGGAACGCTATCTGCTGCTGGTCGAGGACATTCCCGGCTACAGCGCGCGGCTGACGCTGCGTCCGGCCGGCACGCGCCCAGGTGAAGTGATCGGTGAAGTCGCGATCACCTACACGCCCATCGAGATCGACGCGAACATCCAGAACCTGGGATCACGCGAGATCGGCCGCTTCGGCGGACTGGTGCGCGCCAGGCTCAACGGCCTCACGGGCCTCGCCGACACCACGACCGTGAGCTATTTCAACACCGCCGACTGGGACGAGCAGCACGTGCTGCAGACCTTGCACAGCTTCCGCCTGGGCAACGAGGGCCTCACGCTGGGCGGCGACTTCACTTATGCCTGGACGAGACCCGACGTCGGCTTCAACGGCGCGTTCCGCACGCGGACGCTGATCGGCACGCTGCGGGCCACTTATCCGCTCCAGCGCAGCCAGGCGACGAACCTGCTGCTCAGCGGCGGCCTCGACATCGCCAACCAGCGCGTGCGCTTCGGCGCGGTGCCGTTGACCGAGGACAAGCTGCGGGTGCTGTTCGCCCGCCTCGACTATGACCGGATCGATCCCTGGAGCCTGACGAGCGCGAAGGGCTTCTCCGCCGCCTCGCCGCGCTGGCGCTATGGCGGCTCGCTGGAGGTCCGCCAGGGGATATCGATCCTGGGCGCCAGCAGGCCTTGCGGCGCCGGGTTCGTCAATTGCCAGTTCGTCTCGCTGTCGAAAGTCGAGGCGGACCCCACCGCCTTCGTCGTGCGCGCTTCCGCTTACGGCGAGATCCGGCCCTCGCCGCTCTTCACTTTCAGCATTTCGCCGCGCGCGCAGCTTTCTTCCGGCCCGCTCCTGTCGTTCGAGGAATTCTCGGCCGGCAACTATACCGTCGGACGCGGCTACGATCCCGGCACCCTCACCGGCGACGACGCCGTCGGCGTGCAGACGGAAGTCCGCTTCGGCAGCGCTTCTCCGCGCACGCGCGACGCATGGGCGTTCCAGCCCTTCGTCTTCTTCGACGCCGCATGGGTGTGGAACAAGGACCGCCTGTTCCTGCCCTATCCGAACGATCCGCAACATCTCTACTCCGCCGGCGGCGGCGTGCGCGCCGCATGGGGCAATCGCGCGCGGATCGACGGCACGCTGGCCGTGCCGCTGAACCGCACCGGCCTGCAGGCGCGCCGCCCCGACGTGCGCGGCCTGGTTTCGCTGACCGTCAAGCTCATCCCCTGGAACCAATGATGTCACAGCACCGCACCCTGCCCGAGACC
>DASWWL010000087.1:0-26705 GCA_036400975.1 Novosphingobium sp.
CGCGTACTTCGGCGATGACGCCCCGGCTGGCCTCGACCACGGCGGTGCCGGTGGCGAACGTCGTGCGACTGCCGCCGGTCATCATCGAATAGCCAAGCTGCCCGGTGTCCGCGATGGCGACGCGCACCTTCTCGTATGGCACTTCCAGCGTCTCCGCCGCCATGATCGCCATGGAAGCCCGGCTCCCGCCGATGTCCGGGTTGCCGGTTGTGACCAGGACCGAACCGTCCGGCGCGACATTGACCGCCGCGGTCGAAAGCCCGCCGTAATTCAGCCAGAAGGCGGCCGCGACGCCTCGCCCCTGATTGGGGCCGAGCGGCGCGCTGTAATGCGGATGCGCTTTCGCCGCTTCGAGGCATTCGACCAGGCCGATCGCGCCGTAAGGCATTCCCACTGGATTGAGATCGCCGGGCCGGACCGCGTTTTTCAGGCGCAGCTCGATCGGATCGAGGTCAAGCTTCTGCGCCAGTTCATCGATGCAACTCTCGACCGCGAAGTTCACCGGCGGCGCGCCCGGCGCGCGGTAGGCCCCCATGTTGGGTAGATTGCAGAGCACGTCCCATCCCACGATATGCGCGTTCGGCACAATGTAGGCGCCAAGCGCGGCCATCGCCGCCGAATGGGTGTTCGAACCCGGAAAAGCGCCCGCGTGGTATTTGAACTCGACCTCTGCTCCCACGATCTTGCCGTCGGCATCGGCCCCGATCTTCACATCGACGATCGAACCCGAGGCGGGATTGCTCGCACAGAACACTTCCTGCCGGTTCATGACGAGACGCACGGGACGTCCCGCCTTCTTCGACAGCAGCATCGCCACGGGCTCGAGGAAAAGCATCGTCTTGCCGCCGAAGCCACCCCCGATCTCCAGCGGCACGACGCGGATGTCACCAATCGGCACGCGAAGAACCCCGGCGAGGAAATTCCGTATATCGAAAGCGCCCTGGCTCGATTCCCACAGCGTCGCCTGTCCGTCCGAATTCCACGAGGCGACGCAGGCATGGGGCTCGATATAGCCCTGATGCACCGGCTGCGTGGTGAAGCGATGCGTCGCGACCGCCGCCGCGCCGACAAGCGCCGCCGCCGCATCGCCACGGCTCAGGACGAAACGCTGCGTGGCGTTCGACGGCTTGTCCGGCTTCTCGTCGAGGCCCTTGGTGAATATGCCTGCGTGAAGGATCGGCGCATCCTCCGCCAGCGCCTCATCGATGTCGGTGACATGCGGCAATATCTCGTAATCGACTTCGATCAGCTTCAGCGCCTCGCGCGCGATATCGGCCGTGGTCGCCGCCACCGCAGCCACCGCATGGCCGACATAGAGCGCCTTGGCCTGCGCCATGCAATTGAGGCCAAGGTGGCTGATATCGAACTTGGCCTCCCCTCCAGCCATCATGGCGGATTCGAGATCCGGAAAGTCCGCCCCCGTCACCACCGACTTCACGCCCGGCAGCGCCGCTGCCCTGCCGGTATCGATGCCACGGATATTGGCATGGGGATGCGGACTGCGCAGGATCGCGCCATGCAGCATGCCCGGCGCGGAGAAATCCGGGCTGTAGATCGCCTTGCCTGTCACCTTGTCGACGCCGTCGGGCCGAACGGGGCGCGTGCCGATCAGGCGGAACTGCTTCTTCGCCTGCGGCGCGTTCATACCGGTATCCTTTCCTGCCGCAAATCGGCAGCGGCATCCATCACCGCGCGCACGATCTTGTCGTATCCGGTGCAGCGGCAAAGATTGCCCGCCAGCCAATACCGGACCTCGCTCTCGCTCGGATCAGGATTGTGATCGAGCAGCGCCTTCGCCGCAACGATGAAGCCCGGCGTGCAGAAACCGCATTGCAAAGCGCCATGCTCCAGGAACTTCTGCTGTACTGGATGCAGCATGTTGTTTTCCGCGACGCCCTCGATCGTGGCGACGCGCCTTCCCTCGGCCTCGGCGGCGAGAACCAGGCACGAACACACCATCTTGCCGTCGAGCACGACGGTGCAGGCGCCGCAATCGCCCGACCCGCAGCCTTCCTTGCTGCCGGTAAGACCCAATTCCTCGCGCAGGGCATCGAGCAGGCTGGTCGACGGATCGCAGATGAACTGCTGCGCATCACCGTTGACGGTAGTGGAGACGATAAGCTTGCTCATACGGTTCCTCCGGCGCGCTGGCGGGCGATGGCGACGGTGCGCCTGACCAGGACCGCCGCCATGGCGGTGCGATACGATGCCGTGCCGCGCTTGTCGTCGATCGGCTTGCAGGCGGCGCGGACCGCTTCCGCCATGCGATCCAGCGCGGCGTCCTCGAAGCGGCTGCCTGTCAGCACGGCCGCTGCTTCTGGCGCCAGCACCACGGTCGGCCCCACCGCGCCCAGCGCGATGCGCGCGGCCGTGCAGGTTCCATCCGCGCCCAATACCAGACTGACTCCCGCACCGACGACAGCGATGTCCATCTCCGTGCGGGGAATGGAACGAAGATACGCGTCACCGCCATGGGCCGGACGGGGCGGCAGGCGAAATTCCGAAACGAACTCGCCACGCGCCAGCGAAGTCTTGCCTGGAGCAGTCGGGATCACCTCCACCGGAACTTCGCGCGGCCCATGCGGCCCTGCGACGATGCACGTCGCGCCCGCCGCGACCAGCGCCGGCACGCTGTCCGCCGCCGGCGAGGCATTGCAGAGGTTGCCAGCCATCGTCGCCCGGTTGCGTACCTGTACCGAACCGATCAGATTGGCCGCTTCGACCACACCGGGCCAGGCCGCGGTCAGCGCGACATGGTCCTTCAACGCCGTGCAAGGCGTAGCCGCGCCAATGGCAAAGCCGCCATCTGCGAGACCCCGGACCCCGCTCAACTCGGGAATACGCTTGAGATCGACGACCGCCGACGGATCGAGCCGCCCTGAACGCATCTGGACGATAAGATCGGTTCCTCCGGAGAGCACCCGCGCCGCCGCATCACGCGACAGGATCGCTACCGCCTGCTCCACCGAATCAGGAGCATGATACGTCAGGTTCGACAAACTGCTGGTGCCCTTTCGTCAGATGGGATCGCACTCGATAATCGCATCATGCAACTCATAGGCGGTTCCCGTCCAGCGGGGAACGGGAGGCTTGCTCATCCTTACGCCCGGAACACGCAACAGCGCATCGACGAATATCCGCGTCTCATGCAGCGCCACTTGGGCGCCGGGGCAGCGATGGGGACCGTCACCGAAGCTCATCCAGGCGCTGGTCATGCGCTGCCGTTTGCCCCGCTCGGGATCGACGATCAGGGGGTCTGGTCCCGTCATCGCCTCATCCAGATTTGCCGAGCGCAACTCGATGGCCAGAAGTTCGCCCTTTTTCACCTGTTCGCCATCGCTAGTGACGAAATCCTCCGTGGCGCGACGGTGTATGTGGGTCACGACAGGATCGAGCCGCAATATCTCGTCCAGAATGCCGAACTGCACTTCCTCGCTACCGTTCAGATATTTCTCGCGCAATTCGGCATTCTCGAAAAGGTGCCATGACACCGCGACGATGAACTCGCGCGTCGTCATCATGCCCGCCGAGGCATAAGTAAGACACTCGGAAAGGATCGCATCGTGGCTGTAGTTGAGGTCGAGCAGCAGAGAGATGACATCGTCCTGCCGCTGCTTCCTGCGGGCCTCGACAGCCGGCATGACATCCATCTCATCGAAGATCTTCTGCAGCGGCCCCTGTTCCTCCCTCGCTCCCTTGAAGAAAGCCAGGATGCGCAGCGCCATCGCGCGCGGTTCGCTGTTGGTCAGCCCCACGATGACCGACGCGACGTCGCAGGCCAGATCGAAGCTGATCAAGTCGAGTTGGCGGCTGCCTTTCTTGCGCAAGTCCGCGATCAGGCTCTCCGTGGCGCTGACCATGACCGGGTGATAGCGATCGCGCATCGCCTTAGGCGTGAAATACCGGGCGATCTGGCCGCGCCGCTTCTTGTGCAGCTCGCCATCCAGGAAGAACACCGACAACTCGTCGGGATTGTCGCGGGCGACCTCCTCTGCAGCTCGGCCCGCCTGCAGCACGAGCGGGCTGCGCAGGATATCCCGGCCGAAGGCAAAAGTCTTGGCGATCCGCGAACCCGGCTTGGGAATCGCCAGCTTCGCAGCCATCTCGAGGGTCTTGCTGTCCTTGCGCGCCGCCGAATCAGCAGCCGCATTGTTCATGTCTGTCATGGCATCTCTCTCATCAAAGTTTCCTTGAGGGTTTCGTTTCCGCACTGCCGTGTCAATGCAAACCGCAGGCAAGTGAAACACCCGTCCTGCCGGGGCGGCAGGCAATTACCGTTCGTCCCCGCCGACTGCTTGTTGCGACACCCAACCAGTCCCAAGGTTGACTTATCAGTTCATTAAAGCGATAATCAGTTCGCTATTTAGAACTAATTTGACGCAATCGCATTTGGGAGATTGAACGATGAGCGAAGCCGATCCGGCAGTCGGAGCCGATCTCGCAGCCAACTGGCGCCTGGGACCGATCATCGATGCCGACGCTCATATCGAGCCGCCCTACAGCATGTGGCAGGACTATCTTCCCAAGCACTTGCGCGAACTCGCGCCACGCGTCGAGGAAGGCGAAGAACATGACTGGGTCATCTTCGAAGGCAACCGCCGCCCGCTGCGCATGATCAGCAACCAGGCCGGGCGCAAAGGCAAAGACTTCAAGATGACAGGCAAGATGTCCGAGATGCGTTCGGTGTGGGATCCGAACACGCGCCTCGCCGACATGGATGTCGATGGCATGGATGCTGCCGTCCTCTTCGGTGGCGGACCGCTCGGGACCTTCAACAACGATCTCTATATCGCCAGCTTCGACGGCTATAACCGCTGGGTGAACGACTATTGCGCGATCGCGCGCGATCGCCTGATCCCGGTGGGCTATGTGCCCATGCGCGACGTCGAGGAGACGATAGGCATGGTGAAGAGCCTGGCGAAGCTGGGCTTCAAGGTAATCAACATCCCCGCGTTTCCGCAGAACCCGGAAGGCTGGAAGACCTCTTCGGGCGTCCAGGCGCTTAAGGAAGGCCAGGTTGCCGCCCTCACCGGTGAGCAGCACGGCAGCCGCCAGTACTATCAGCCCGAGTTCGACAGACTCTGGGAAGTGGTATCCGATCTCGACCTCGTGCTTACGATGCACCTCGGTGCCCGCGTGCCGCGTTTCGGCCAGAAGGAATTCTTCCTTGCCGATATGCCGATGAGCAAGCTGGCGATGGCGGAACCGGTGGCGATCTTCATCTTCAACGCGATCTTCCAGCGCTTTCCCAAGCTGCGCCTCGCGACCGTCGAATCCGGCGTGGGCTGGTTCGCCTGGTTCACCGAATACCTCGACCGCACCTGGGAAAAGCAGCGCTACTGGACCGAAAGCCCGCTGACCGAGCCGCCTAGCTTCTACATGGACCAGAACGTCTGGGGTTCCTTCATCCAGGACCGCGCCGGCATCCTCAACCGCGAACTGCCCGGCGGCAGGAACATCATGTGGTCTTCGGACTATCCGCATTCGGAAACGACCTGGCCGAACTCGCGCGCCATCATCCTTCGCGACTTCGAGAGTATTCCCGAAGCCGACATCCGGGACATCATCTGCAACAACGCGAAGCGACTGTTCGGGCTCGGCTAAACCGGGCGGAACAGACGGGCGGCTGATCGTTACGGAGCAAGAGAATTGGCTTACGACCTGCTGAACGGCGTGAAGGTGATCGAGCTTTCCATGTATGCCTTCGCGCCTTCGGCGGCGGCGGTTCTCGCGGACTGGGGGGCGGATGTCGTGAAGGTCGTGCCCCCGGTCAACGCCGATCCGATGCGCGGCAACCTGATTGCCGGGCTGCCGCAGAAGGACATCGGCATCTCTTTCATGTGGGAGCAGGTCAATCGCGGCAAGCGCTGCATCGCACTGGACGTGGCGCAGCCCGCAGGACGCGACCTGCTGCTGGAACTGCTGGCTGACAGCGACGTGTTCCTGACGAATCTGCTGCCCGGCGCACGCAAGCGTTTCGGTATCGACGTAGAAGACGTGCAGAAGATCAATCCCGCGATCATCTACGCCCGCGCGAGCGGGCACGGCAATCGTGGACCGGAGGCGGGCGTCGGCGGCTTCGATCATACCGACTTCTGGTCCCGCACCGGCATCGGCCACGCTGCCAGCATGGCGGCGGGCGAGTTCATTCCCCAACCCGGCCCGGCGCTGGGCGATTCCTCATCGGGTGCGTTCATGGCTGGCGGGATCGCGGCCGCACTGTTCCGCAAGTCCGCCACCGGGCGCGGCGGCGTGGTCGATGTCTCGCTGCTTTCGTCGGGCATCTGGGCCTTCGCGCCTGCCGTGGTGGCAAGCCAGCTCTACGATATCGACACGATCCCGCGCTTCTCGCATCTTGAGCAGAAGAACCCGCTCGTTACCGCATATACCACGCGCGACAAGCGGCAGATCTACTTCTCCGGCATTCGCACCGACAAGAACTTCGAGATGCTGATGGACCTGCTAGGCGCGCCGGAACTCATCACCGACGAACGCTTCACCACGCCCGAAGCGCGGCTAGCCAACGCCCGCGCCTGCATTGAGGAGCTCGACAGGGTCTTCGCCCGCGAAGACCTGGCCCACTGGGTCGAGAAACTGCGTACCACGACGATCCCCTGGGCCGTCATCCAGACTGCACGCGAGGCTTCGCAGGACGTGCAGGTTCAGGCCAACGGCTATGTCCCGACTGTCGAAGGCGACGCCCGCGACTATCCGCTGGTGGCCAGCCCCGCCCAGTTCGACGACGCGCTCCCCACCCTCTCCCGCGCGCCGGAACATGGTGAGCATACCGAGATGCTCCTATTGGAACGCGGCATCGAATGGGACCGGATCGAGGCCCTGAAAGCGCAAGGGGTGCTGAACTGACCTCGGTGCGAAGCTGACACAGGACGCGCAGCGAAACTCGTGCCAACTTGCAGTTTTTTATGTTTTTATTCAGAATCTTATATAATATTCACCGTCGCAATGTGTGACTTTCTGTTTTCGCGAAGGCGTCCTCCATTCTTCTTGGAAGAATGGCGCAAGTACCCTGCCAGGGGTCTGCGGGCGGCGAAAATTGGCGTGGCATTCATGGTCTTGTGAATCTCATAGCAGTCCGATGTAGGAAATTCGTTTCGTCGATCAGCGCTACTCAGGCATTCAAGAACCGATCCAGAGCCAAAGCAGACACGAAACGGCGCCAGAAATAGAAAGGCAAACGTTCGTCTGCGCGGTGCAATCCGCATCGGTTCACCGCACGACGCACTCGCATTACCGGCACAACCACCGGAGATGCCAAGGGCGTTCATGTGCCCGAAAGGTTAGCCTGAACACGCAGCAAATCCCGATGTTCAGGTGCAGCACAATGCCGCACCTCTTTTGAAGCTAGATGGAGAGGGTTCTGACAGCCGAATGCGTCATCACGGGGCGGCGGTCGGACGAAAAGCTGCGGTCACGCAGGCCCGACTGGTCGAATTGAAGGAGTAACCGCAATGAGTGTCATTTCCAAAGGTCCAAAAGGCCTCTTACTGCTTGCCATGCTTACCGGGACAGCTTCGGGCAGCCTGGCCGCGCAGCCGCAGGAACAAGCGCCCGAGGCCGAGCTCACGGCAACTGTATCTGACACGTCTTCGCCGGCCGCAATGACCAAGGGGCCCGAGATCGAAGGCATCATCTCCGCGCGCAACGGCGACAGGATGCAAGTTACGACGGCCGACGGCACCCGTACGGTTGTTACGATCAGCGACTCTACCCGCATCAAGGCCAGCGGAGGATTTCTGGGCCTCAACAGCAGCAAGCTTGCCGCAACTTCACTGCTCAACGGCCTGCCAGTCACCGTCAAGACATTGCAATCGGCCGATGGTTTGGTGGCGAGCCAAATCGATCTCAAGAACAAGGATCTCAGAACCGCGGCAATGATCCACAACGGCACTGACCAACGCTTTGCCGAACAGACCGCGGCAACCGAAGCCTTGCGCGGCCGCATGGCCGATATCGATCAATACAACGTCAAAAGCACGACGAACGTGAACTTCGACACTGGCAAGGCGGTGCTTTCCCCGCAGGCGAAAAACGATCTGTGCGCCGCGGCAACCGCAGCCGAGGGTATGAACAACGCCCTGTTGCTTGTCGTGGGCTACACCGACTCCACGGGCAGCCAGGAATTCAACCAGGTGCTTAGTGAAAGGCGCGCCTCTCGCGTCGTCAACTATCTTCAGCAGTCCTGCGGCTGGAAACCCTATCGCATGCTGACACCCACCGGCATGTCCGAAGCGGACCCGCTGGCGAATAACGACACCTATGAAGGCAAGGCACAGAACCGCCGCGTTTCGGTAAATGTCCTGGTCAGCAAAGCCGTCGACGGTTTGTGAGACACTTGGGGTGGGCCTTGCCCACCCCGAATTTCCGGTCGGAATGGGTCAATCGGCGACAGGCCTACAATTGCTTCGCCTTCTTACCCATTATCATCCGATGCTTTGAAAACCGCCAGTTGCGCCGCGAATGCGCGCTGGTAGGCAGGCCGCGCTTCACCTCGTGCGAGATAGGCGGCAAGGTTGGGATAGGCGGCCAGCAAGTCCGATCCTTTCAAGCGGAGCAGCACCGTCACCATAAGCAGGTCGCCAGCACTGAATGCACCGTCGAGCCAGTCGGCCTGGCCCAGATGAACGGAAAGATCAGTCAACCTTGTCCGGATGCCGTTTTCAAGAGCACGCAAACGATGCTCATACCAAGGCTGATCGCGATCGAAGAGACTAACCAGGGCGTGGTCGAATATCGGCGGCTCCATCGTGTTTAGCGCGGCGAACATCCAGGCGACGGCGCGTGCGCGCGCCTTCGCGTCATTCGGCAGCAAGCCGGTGCGATGTTCAGCAATGTGGAGCACGATGGCACCAGATTCGAAAAGGATGAGGTCGCCTTCCTCATATGTCGGAATCTGGCCGAAGGGATGGAGCGCCCGGTACGCAGGCTCCTTCATTTGGGCAAACGAGACGAGGCGAACATCGTAAGGCTGGTCCACCTCCTCCAGCGCCCAGCGCACGCGCATATCGCGGGCGAGACCCTTGCCGCCATCGGGCGAGCGCTCGAAAACGGTGATCGTGGGGTTCATGGGGATGCTCCGTCGATTGCCCCGCGATATAACAGCCACCTGTCCCCAGGAAGTCAAACGTCGGCTCCCCTCACCTCCGCGACAACAGGAGGCAGGAAGAGAACGTCGGCGCACCGCTGCTGACCACGGCCACGCCCGGCGCACTGTCCACCTGCGCCTCGCCCGCCTCGCCGCGCAACTGACGGCAGGCCTGGTGAAGGTGGCCGTAACCGTGCATCCGCCCCGCCGAGAGCTGTCCGCCCGCCGTGTTAAGCGGCAGGCAGCCGGTAAGCGCGATATTCTCGCCTCCCTCGACGAAGCGCGCGGCGTTGCCACCGACCAGGCCCAGCGACTCCAGCCACATCAGCGTCAGGATGGAGAAACCGTCGTAGATTTCCGCGAGCTTCACGTCTTCGGGCCGCAGTGCTGTGCGCGACCACATCATGCCTGCGGCCTCGTCGAAACCAGTAGCAGAACCGACCGCTTCGATGGCGATGGCACGCGAGCGATCCACGCTGTCGGCACGCGAAACGACAAACGCCACCGAGCCGTCCATCGGCACATCGCAATCATAAAGGCACAACGGATCGGAGATCATCCGCGCGTCGAGATATTCCTCAAGACTCATCGGTTTGCGATAGACCGCGCCAGGATTGAGGCCGGCATGCCTGCGACAAGTAACGGCGATCTGGCCGATCTGCGCCCGCGTCGCGCCCCTGTCGTGCATATAGCGCTGCATCCACAGCGCACCACGCGTGGGGTAGCCACAGCCGTAAGGATCGGTCCACTGCTTGTATTCGCGCACGGTGCCGCTCTGCAGCAGCTTCGAGCGGTCGCCTCCCGCCTGCTCCTGCGCGGTCGATTCCCAAACAGTACGGAAACAGAGGACATGGTTGGCGAGACCAGCCGCGACCGCAGCCACAGCATTCACCACCGAGCCGAGCTGTCCGGGAAGTTCACTACCGCCGGTATGCCAGCGCGTTTTCAGGCCCAGCAGCGCACGCACGTCGTCCACGCCCGCGCCCGACATACCGGGCGTCGATCCCTGCGCGCCGGGATAAGTCGAGATGCCGTCGATGTCGTCGGGCGAAAGACCGGCGTCGGCGATCGCGGCAAGCGCAGCCTTCGTCGTCAACAGCCAGGGATCGATGCCGAGGCGACGCCCGGTTTCGGAAATACCGATGCCGCTGATGGCTGCCGTCTTTTCTAGCATGGGCGGAAATCCGGGATCCAGGTATCGCCGACATGCTCGAACGTCACTTCCACCGGCATGCCGATATGCGCGGCGTCCAGCGCGCAACCGACAAGGTTGGTCATGACGAGGAGACCGGGTTGCTCGACCAGTTCGACCTCGACGATCAGGTAGGGCGGCGTCAGCCCTTTCGACCAGGGATAGCGGTTAATCGTCCAGCTCTGGATGTGGCCCTTGCCCGAAACCGGCTCGAACGCGATTTCGGTCTGACGGCACCGGGGGCAGATCGGCTGCGGAGGATGCATGCGCCAGCCGCAAGACCGGCAAGTCGCCAGCCGTAGGGTGCCGTCGGCGCCCGATTGCCAATAAGATGCGGAGCGCGGGGTCAGCGGCGGCTCGGGTCTGGTCATGCAATTTCTCCGGCGGCAAACGAAACCGGGGCGACCTATTGGCCGCCCCGCGCTTCATTGTGCTGTCGGATCAGCCGATGCCGCGAACGTAGGCATCGACGGTGCCGGCGCAGGTGATCTTGTCACCGCCGGCCATGTCGGCATAACGGGTGATGTCATCGGCGATAGACGGACTCTTGTGGCCGCATTCGCAAGTGTCATAGGTCAGGCGCACCTTGTCGCCAGAAATGACGCCGTTCCAGCGCCCGTCGATCGCCAGATCGAAGAAGCCGGCGCGGCCTTCGATCTCGCCGCCGCCCGAATGCGGCACCAGCGCGTCGCCGTTCTGGTCGAGGATCAGCGGCATGATCCACGGCGGCAGGTGGTAGCGACCGGCGCGGCAGCGCGGCATGCCGGTAGCGATTTCCTGCATCGAATAGTTCTGGCTGACATGGTCAGGCGTGATGTTGAAGGTGTCGAACACGATCTCGCGATAGTTCGGCGGAACTTTCGCGCCCTTGAGGCCGCCAGCAGAGAAGAAAATGTTCTCGGGACGGAAATCCTTGCCGCTGTAGCCCATGCGGCGGACTTCCTCCGCAACCTCGTAGACGATGCCCCACATGCCCGAAAGCATCAGAGGATCATGACGCGCTTCGACGATGGCGCGGGCGGTGATGCCCACGGCCGCCTCGACCGCCGCCGCACGCTCGGCCGATGTCTTCTCGTACTCGGCGATCTCCTGCGGCGTGGCGACGCCATCTGCGATACGCTTGCGCAGGGCTATCATACCGGTAACCGAACCCAGTGTGATCGGCGGAACCGGATAGTTGAACGGCTCATAGCCCGGCTTCGAGAACGTGCCGGTCATCGCCTTCTTCGTCGCTTCGTTGCGCGGCGTCACGGTGACGGCGGCCATGCCGAACTGGCGGAACTGCGCAGTCATGCTGCCGCCGATCTGCCACGAAACCGTCGCACGATTGTTCTTGCCGGCCCATTCAAGGTCGGCCGCCGACGAGTTCAACATCGCCGACTTACCGGTCGTTCCGCTCGAGCACGACAGGAAGTGACCCGTCTTGGCCATGCGGTTGATCCAGTCGTCGATATCGGTGATGCCATCGAAATCGACGCCCTCGACGCGGTTGGTCGACATGCTGTCCACCCACTTCGAAAGCAGAGGCCACTTCTGTTCGGTCAGCCAGCTTTCGGGATAGCTCTTGTAGGTGGTGTGCGCGAAGAGCAGGCCGACAAGATCCTCGCGGCCCTTGACCTCGGCAACACCGACTTCCTCGGCGCGATGACGCAAGAACTTGATCTTGTTCTTGCGGTCCTGGAATATCTGGTTCGCCGCCTCGATCTGCAGTTCCGCGACCTCGGAATGGGGAATATCGTAGCGATTATCCTGATCGATCACGCTTTTCAGCTTGGCTACTGCGTCGCCCATTCCTGCTCTCCAAAATTAAAGAATCTGCCCGAAGACAAAATGAATACGGATGTGTATCATTAAGGCGTAACCGAGAGACGGCGCAAGCGCTAATGCTCGGCATGTGTCTCACTGCCGAGACCGTGACTGGCCCCTTCGTCATCCCGGCGATAAAGGGGGCAGCCTTAACTGGAGAGTGATTCTGATGAGCGACGGACAAGGCCGCGTGGCAGTAGTGACGGGCGCAAGCTCGGGTATTGGCAAGGCGACGGCCAAGGCGCTGGCGGCACAAGGCTGGCACGTGATCGCACACGGCCGCGACGCCGGCCGCAGCGCCGACGCGAAAGCAGAAATCGAAGCAGTGGCAGCGAATGGCGGCAAGGTCGATTTCGTGCGTGCCGACCTTTCGCTGCTGTCGGATACCGCGCGCATGGCCGACGAGATCGCGAGCATGGTCGATCGCGTCGATGTCTTGCTCAACAATGCGGGCGGCGTGCGAGACAAGCTCACGATCACGGCCGAAGGCAACGACGCCAGCTTCGCCGGCAACCACCTCGGGCATTTCCTGCTGACCGACCGCCTGCTGCCCCTTCTCCGCAAGGCCGCGAAGGACCGCAAGCCGGGCGAGGTACGCATCGTCAATGTTTCGTCACGCGGTCATTTCCTGTGCCAGGCGATCGACTGGGACGATCTCCAGCTCAAGAACAACTGGAACGCCGGCGCAGCCTATGGCCTGGCCAAAGTATCGAACATTCTGTTCACCCGCGAACTGGCGAAGCGGCTGGGTGGCGAAGGCATCGTCAGCCACGCCATGCATCCCGGCGCGGTGGCGACCAACTTCGGCGCGGCGGGCACCCCGGAGTTCCAGGCGCACAAGGATCGCACCGATACGATCACTCCCGAGGAAGGCGCGGACACGCTGATCTGGCTCGCAACAGCCGAGGAACCGGGCCGAACCAACGGGCTCTACTATCATCAGCGCCAGTCAGCCGATACCACGCCGCTAGCGCAGGATGACGCTGTGGCGGAACGGTTATGGCAAGAGAGCGAAGCGCTCGTAGCCAAAGCGGGCCTTGACCGTACATCGGCATAAGGCGATATCCCGGCGCCAAAGAGTAAACTGAATTCCTTTGTATCGTCAGGGCAAGGTTCAGCAACATCGGCGCCGTTGCCATCTGCCAAGCCGGCGTGAATAATCGCGCCGGCCGTGATGCGATCGGGACATATGGAGAGTGAAGACATGGGCAAATACGTGATGGTCGTCCAGTCGCAGGCGAAGGAAGGCCGGGACAAGGACTTCAACGAGTGGTACGACAGCACTCACCTTGCCGATATTTTGGCCATTCCAGGCATCAAGTCTGGCCGGCGCTTCACCTCCACGGACGTCGGTCTGGGCGCACCGGTGATGCCTTATCTCGCGATCTTCGAGGTCGAACTCGACGATCCGAAGACGATCATGGTCGAGATGGGCAAGCGATCGGCCGACGGGACGATGAAGGGCACCGATGCAGTCGATGGGCCTGCCACGATCCTGCGCTTCTACGAATTGTACGAAGCGAGCTGATCGCGCAGGAGCGTTGGAAGGCGAAACACCGATGGCTTATCCAGGCAATGCCGGCAAGGAAGAATGGGGTGGCTTGATACCCGCCGCCGATCCCGTGTCGGGAACACTGGATGCCCGTTTCCTGCGGACGCGCAATGCGCTCGTCGATGCCCTGCTTGACCTGCTGGACCGCCGCCCGTTCGACCAGATTTCCATCCGGGAGATCACCGCCACGGCCAAGGTCGGCTACGCCACCTTCTATCGCCACTATGCGACCAAGGAAGCGCTGCTAAACGATCTCGTCACTTTCGAGATCGGACGGCTGATCGAGATCGCAACTCCCGTCGCTTACGTGGGAACCCTGCACGATTCTGTCCTGGCGACCTGCAACTACGTGATGGAGCACCAGCGCCTGTGGCGCGCACTGCTCACCGGCGGCGCCTCGGGCATTCTTCGCGAACAGTTCATCCGCCAGACGGTGCGGCTGCGGCGTCCTACGGCGGGTCAGGCGAACTGGCTTCCCGACGAACTGCACCTGGCATGCTCCACCGGCGCGACGATCGATGTGCTTTCGTGGTGGCTGTCGCAAAAGCCGATGCCGCCGGTCAACGAAGTGGCCGACATGCTGGAACGGCTGATCGAAGCCCTGACATCGACGAAATACCATGATTCGGGCGAATAGCGCCCCGCCCCGCAATCTGTGATGAGCGCGCAATCCCGCACGGCGACTCGCTGCTCGGGAAAGCTCGCGAGGCGACCAGCACGGCGAAATAATTCGCAGCTTCCTCCGAATAGAACGAGGGCGCGCTCAAAACGCCATACCATTCCGATAATCGAGGCAATAACCGGAATCTTTCCGGACATGCGCGGCATCTCCCGAGGCCCATATGGATTCGCGCCTGACGAATCCCCATCTTTGCAAAGCGTTTCGCCTGTCTTCCCATTTTCACTGGACTTGAGACGGGCGGAACGATACGGTACAGTATCGAACGGCGAAACAAACAGGTGTAAAGATGCTTGATGTGACGGAGAGGGAAACGGGATCTGCTGTGGACTTCGATGCAGTCCTGAACGGCGTGAAACGGGTCGCGGAAAAGGCAGCGGCGCAGCGGGCGGAAATCGACGCGGCGCGCAAGTTTCCGCTCGACCTGTTTGAAGAAATCGAAGCAACGGGCGCGTTCAAGCTGCTCCAGCCCAAGGAATATGGCGGTCTCGACCTGTCGCTCAAGGAAATGAACCAGTTGGTGTTCGAGGGCGCGCGCGGCCTCGGCTCGCTTGGCTGGCTGATGATGGTCGGCACAGCTTCGTCGATCGGCAGCGGCCTGTTCCCCGAGGAAACGGTCAGGAAGATCACCACGGAATTTCCGAATCTGCGCATCCGCGGCGTGATCGCGCCCAAGGGCGTCGCCGTGCCGGTCGAGGGCGGTTACCGCATCTCCGGTCGCTGGCCCTTCGGCACCGGCGGGCCGAACCCGACCCACGTCGCCGGCAACTGCCTGATCGTCGATGAAAACGGCAAGCCGAAGTTCGACGAGAACGGCGACCCGCAGATGGTCATTGCAATGGCTCCGGCCGACAAGGGCAAGTTCCTCGACACCTGGCATGTGCTCGGCATGCGCGGTACCGACAGCGTCGATATTCAGATGGACGACGTATTCGTGTCCGAGGCGATGACCTACAACCTGCACCACATGCACTGCGTTTACGACATTCCGGCGGCGCACCTGCCGCTGCGCGTAACGCTGTCGTTCCCGCACTGCGCGGTGGCGCTGGGAATCGCGCAGGGCGCGATCGATGACCTGGTCGAGCTGGGCAAAACCAAGCGCTCTTCGATGAACCCGAAACAACTCCTGTCGGAAGACCCGGTCTATCGCCACGAGTTCGGGCAGATGATCCTGCGTTACGAGGCGGCCAATGCGCTGCTCGATCAGTTCACCGACCGGGCTTGGCAGGCCGGCGTGGAAGGCCGTGAACTGACCCCGCGCGAAATCCTGACCTGCCGCCTGATGGCGAACCACATCACCAACGAATGCATCGCCATCGTCGACTGGGCCTATACCCGCGTCGGCAGTTCCTCGCTCTACGATGGTTCATCGCTCCAGACGCGCTTCCGCGACATCCACGTCGCCTCGCAGCACGCCTCGTGCCACACCGACGCCTATCGCCATCTCGGCGCGGCGATGAACGGTGTGGAACTGACACCGCGCGAACTCTTCTGATTCGGTAAAATCGTAACCCCGGCGGCGCCATGCATCGCCGGGGGCTTTTTGCACTGTTCAAGCCCTCCCGGCCAAGGCTAGAGCGCTCCAAACAGATTTGGAGAGAACAGAGAGATGACTGAGATTTGGCAACGTGCTCCGGGACTGGCGATCGTTACCGGGGCCGCTTCCGGTATGGGTGAAGCGACTGCCGCGCAACTCGCGCGCACGCCAGGTCCGCTCTTGCTTTGCGACCTCAACGAACAGCGCCTGGCCGAAGCTGCGGCTCGCCTTGGACGAGAGGACATAGAGATCCTTTCCGGTGACATTTCGTCCGCCGACTGGCCCTCTGCACTCGCAGCCAAAATCGGTGATCGGCGCATTGGCGCAATGGTCCATTGCGCCGGCATCTCGCCAACGATGGGCGACAGCGAACGCGTTCTGGAGATCAATCTCGCCGCTTCCATGCGGTTGGTGAATGCAGTGCGGCCGCTAATGGCGAAAGGTGGCGCGCTGGTGCTCTTCGCCTCATCGGCGGCGCATGGGCCAAGCGCGGCGCTTGATCCTGTCATCTTGCCGGTCACAACCCCGGAACAAGTCGCGACGCTAGCCGCACATGCGGCCAATTCGGGCATCGCCTATTCGATTTCCAAGCGCGGTGTGCTGTTGCTTGCCCGGCGCGAGGCGGTTTCGTTCGGCCGACAAGGCGCGCGCATCCTGTCGCTTTCGCCGGGGGTGATCGATACGCCGATGTCGCGGCTCGAAATGGAAGGGCATCCGATCATGCGCAGAATGGTGGAAGAATCGCCGGTGGGACGCGCCGCCCACCCCGACGAGGTGGCGAAAGTCGCGGCGTTCCTGTGCTCTCCCGATGCGAGCTTCATGACAGGCACCGATGTTCTGGTCGATGGCGGCACGGTAGCCGCATCGTCCTGACGTTCCTTGCCGAAGCGGCCTAGATAGCACTTGCGCTCGCGATCGAAGCAACGACAATACCTCCAAATCCAGAGCAGATGAAACGAAGGACCGCGTCGATCTGGACGGTGAGCGCATGGCGCCGCCGCGACGCGCGACATTGCAAGGGCTTTACATGAATTTCGGCCTGAACGACGACCAGCAGATGCTGCGCGATACTTTCGCGCGGTTCTTCGACAGTGAAAGCACGATCGCGCGCGTACGCCAGGCGAACGAAGCTGGCGGATTCGACCGGGCGCTGTGGCGTGGCCTGGCCGAACTCGGCACTTTCGCCATGCGTCTTCCCGAAGAAGCCGGCGGACTCGGGCTCGGCACGTTCGATGCAACGCTAGTGCTACGGGAAGCTGGCCGAACCCTGGCTTCGGGTCCGATCGCGGAAGCCCTGATGGCCGCACGGCTGCTTGGCCAGCTCAATGGCGACGTGGAGCTTCTCGCAGCCGTGCTCGATGGCGGTAAACTGGTCACGCTGGCGCTGCACGATGTGGCGCACAAACCGAAGCAATGGCTCGCCGGCGGCGGTCATGCCGATGCGGCAGTGGCTCGTAAGGGCGACGACGTAATCCTTGTCATGCTGGCCGACACGG
This sequence comes from Novosphingobium sp., assembly GCA_036400975.1. Lineage (GTDB taxonomy): Bacteria > Pseudomonadota > Alphaproteobacteria > Sphingomonadales > Sphingomonadaceae > Novosphingobium. The sequence continues at coordinate 17,366 of DASWWL010000087.1, forward strand.
ATCGCCGGATCGAACCCAACCTGGCCTCCAGCGGCATCGGCGAAATCGATCTCGGCAAGGCGAAACAGATCGTGCTCGCTTCGGGCAAGGAAGCGCTCGAACGGTATTGGGCCGCAGTCGAGGAATGCAAACTCCTCGTCGCCGCAACAGTCAATGGCCTGGCGGACGAAGCCGTTCGCCTCGCCGCCGCCTATGCCTGCGAACGCGAAGCTTTCGGCGTGAAGATCGGCACATTCCAGGCAATGTCGCATCCGCTCGCCAACTTTCATGCCGATATCGAGGCCGGCAGATTTCTGATCTGGAAGGTGATCCACGATATCGCCAACGGCGATAACGGCGCCGGCGCGCGGTTGCCGCTGGCCTTATGGTGGAATGCGCAGGCCGCGACGCGCGCGGCGATCCAGTCGCTACGTACCTTCGGCGGCTATGGTCTGACTACCGAATACGACATCCACCTCTACAACCTTCGGGCCAAGGCGATTCCGCTGGTCCACGGCGATCCCCAGCGCCTGCTGGAACAGGCGGGACGCCGCCTCTATGGCGATGAGCCTTGGGTAACGCCCGAAGTCGGCACCGTCTCGATCGACTTCGACCTTGGCGAAGAAGCCACCGCGCTGGCGCGCGAGGTGGAAGATTTCTTCGACAGGACTCTGACCCCCGAACTGCGCACCAAGGCGCATTATTCCTGGGACGGGCATGATCCTTATGTCCACCAGGAACTGGCCAAGGCGAATCTGCTGTTTCCTGCCTGGCCTAAGGAAAAGGGCGGTCGCGGCGCCCCGCCCTATGCGCGGCACGCCGCGATGGAAGTCTGGGACAAGAATGGCTGGACCGGCCATGCCGCTAGCGTCAGCCAGATGGTCGCCGCCATCGTCGATCGCTTCGGCAGCGACGAGGCAAAGGAAAAGGTGCTCAAGCCGGTCCTCGCCGGCGAAGCCGTCTGCAGTCTCGGCTATTCGGAACCAGGCTCCGGCTCCGACGTCTTCGCCGCACAGTGCAAAGCCGTCCCCGATGGCGACGGCTGGCGCATCGACGGCACCAAGATGTTCACCAGCGGGGCGAACCTCGCCGATTTCGTGCTGATGTTGACGCGCACCAACACCGAAGTGCCCAAGCACAAGGGCCTAACGATGTTCATCGTGCCACTGAAGTCGGAAGGCATTACGGTCCAGCCAGTCTATACCTTCCAGGACGAGCGTACGAACATCACTTTCTATGACAACGTGAAAGTTCCCGACGCCTACCGTCTTGGCGATGTCGATGGCGGCGTCAGGACGATGAGCGCCAGTCTTGAACTAGAGCATGGCGGCGGCGGCTTCGCCAAGGAATTGCTTGCGCTGCGCACCGCGGCGGAAGAACTGTGCCGCGAGATCGAGTACGACGGCAAGCCGCTGATCCAGGATCGTCTTGCGCAAATGCGCCTCGCCCGGGCCACCGCGCATTACGAGATGGCGTGCATGCTTTCGTGGCATTCGCTGTGGTCTACCGGAAACAGACTGAACCTGCCGGCCGTCGGACCGATGTCGAAGCTGTTCGGCACCGAGAAGTTCCTGGAGGACGCCAGTGACCTCCTCGATCTCACCGCTCCGCTGTCGCTCTCGAAGCGTGACGGCGCCGCCGGCTTTGTCAACCAGTGCTATCGCCACGCCCATGGCACCACGATCTATGCCGGCACCAGCGAAGTCCATCGCAGCATGATCGCCGAAAAGGCGCTTGGCCTGCCCCGGTCTCGGGGCTGAGGAGAGAACAATGACCGAGGAAGCACCACACCTGCTGACGGAAGCCACCGATGAAGGCATCCTGATCGCCACGCTCAATCGCCCAGACAAGCTGAACTCGCTTACTGCGCAGACGATGGAACTGCTGGAGGAAGCCGTTCTCCGGTTTCGCGACACGCCCGAACTGAAGGTCATGCTGATCCGCGCCACCGGACGTTATTTCTCGTCCGGAGCGGATTTGCGCGGCAGCCAGCGCCCAGGACAAGTTCCCCAGCCCCACACCGGACGCGGCATCCGCGAAAAACATCGCGTGAACCTGAACGGCATGCAGCGCCTGTGGGACGAGATGGAACACATCGAGAAACCCTTTGTTGTCGCCCACCACGCCACCTGCGTCGGCGGCGGGCTCGAGATGTCGCTTTCGTGCGATTTCCGCCTCGCGGCCGAGAGCGCGTCCTACGCCTTCCCCGAAGGCCTGTTCGGCTCGCTTCCCGCCTCGAACGGGGTCAGCCGTCTCACCCGCGTCTGTGGCCCGCACTGGGCGCGTTGGCTGGTCATGGCCAACAAGCCTGCCAGTGCCCAGATGGCCTTCACCATGGGTCTCGTCCACCAGGTCTTCCCCGACGCTACGTTCGAGCAGGAAGTCATGGATTTCTGCCGCCATCTCGCCAAGCAGAACGAAGAGCAAATGGCGGCCGCCAAGATCGCCATCGAACTTTGCCATGAAGTGGGACGCGACAGCGCCCGCCACATCGAACGCATGGCCAACAGCGCCCTGATGCTCAATCCAGAGTATGTCAGCCGGATGGAGGCCTACATAGCCAATGTCGGTGGCAAAGGCGGGAAAGGCTGATCGGCGTCGCTCCCGCCATATTTGATCTTGATGACAACACCTCATATCTGCTGACACGATCCAGCGTGGTCGCAGTCCGGGGGGACATTGAATATGAGCGGTGATCGCATCGAACTCGCGCCTCCGTCGGAGCGTTCGCCGGCGCGCGAATTGCGCCATCAGGCGAAGAGCCGCCAGATCCTTCAGGCGGCGGCCGAGGTTTTCCTGGAAGACGGCTTCGCTTCGACGAGCATCGACAGGATCGTCGAACGAGCAGGCGTATCCAAGCGCACGATCTACAACCGTTACCGCAGCAAGGAACAGATCTTCATCGACATCATGAAGATGCATTTCCAGACGCTGTTCGAGAAGTTCGATATCTCCCCCCGTACGCATGAGACGCTGGAAAAGAACCTCACCGGGCTCGGCATATCGCTGCTGGAAATGTCGAACACGCCGTCAGTAGTCGCGCTTTTGCGGAACATCTCGGGCGAGTCCCAGCGCTTCCCGGAACTCGCTCGCGGCTTTTTCAACGAGCTGTTCGAAAAGGTGGTCAACATCATCACGCTCGTGATGGATTTCGAGGTTGCCCGGGGAAGCATCCGCCTGCCGAACACACGTCAGGCGGCGGAATATTTCCTGAACGTGCTTGTAGGCAGCACATATAACCGGGTGATTTTCGGCACTTCCTCACCAATGGACGACCGCGCCATAGAGCAGCAGGCGTATCGTGCGACCTGCTTCTTCCTGGTTACCTATCGCATTGCCGAAGTGGAATTGCTCACAACGCTGCTTCCCCCCGAACGGGGATGAGTTCGAGGTATCATAGCTGTTTTTCGTGGCAGACGGCCGCGCAGACTCATATTGCGCTTAGAAACGGTACGGTATAGAATACTTTTTACCCGGAAGCCCGAAGCGACGATGTACCGTCCTTCGTAAAACAGAGCGTGGCGCTTGGCTGCGGCGGGAGGAAGCTATCATGTCGAAGTCTGGTCTGCGCCACCGTATCAACTGGGACACCCAGGGGATGTCATCGCCGACGCGAAAAGTCCCGCAATGAGTTGATTGTCTCGACTCCCGCCTTGGGCATTCCCCGTTTTCAATTATAGCCGCCGCCATCATCCGGCGGAACAGAAAGGAACCGCAGTGACCGTCGTTGACACCGTTCTCACTGGCGAAGCCAAGTACCAGGAAATTCTCGCGACCGTTAAGAGCGTCGCCGGGCGCGTTGCCGAACGCCGCAACGAGATCGACGAGGACCGCAGGTTCCCGCTCGACCTGTTCGAGGAACTCGAAGCCGTCGGTACCTTCAAGGTCTGCGGTCCGAGGAAGTTCGGCGGCCACGAGCTGAACCTGAACCAGGCTAACGAGCTGATTATCGAAGGTGCGCGCGGCACCGGCTCGATGGGCTGGCTGATGATGGTCAGCACTGCCCAGTCGATCGGCGGCGGCCTCTATCCGGAAGAAACCGTCGCCCGCAACAACAGCCAGCACAAGTTCCTGCGCACTCGCGGCGTCATCGCACCGAAGGGCAAGGCGGTTCCGGTCGAGGGCGGCTATATGGTTTCAGGCCAATGGCCCTTCGCTTCAGGCGGTCCGAAGCCACACTACGTCTCGGGCCACTGCATCATTCAGGGCGAGGACGGCAAGCCTCTGATCGGTCCCAATGGTCCCGCCAGCATCATGGCGCTGCTGCCGGCGAATCAGGTCGAGTTTCTCGACACCTGGCACACGCTGGGCATGCGCGGCACCGATAGCTGCGACGTGCGCGTGAAGGACGTTTTCGTTCCAGAAAACGAAACCTTCGACCTGCTGACCGCTGAAACCTGTTTCGACACCCCCGCCGGCCGCCTGCCGTTGCGCGTGTCGCTTTCGTTCACCCACTGCGCGCTGGCGCTGGGCATCGCCGAAGGTTCACTCGACGACGTCGTCAAGATCGCCATGTCGAAGAGCGCCTCGATGAATCCGCAAGCACTGCTGCGCAACGACCCGCTGTTCCGCGATGCACTAGGTCGCAATCGCCTGCGTCTGACCAGCCTGCGCTGCACGCTGGACCAGATCACCCAGAACGCATGGAACGCGGGGGTCGAGAACCGCCAGCTCACGCCTGAGGAAATCCTTACCGCGCGCGGCCTGTCGAACTTCATCACCCAGGAATGCCTCGGCATCGTCAATTGGGCCTACCAGGCTGGCGGCAGCACCTCGGTGTACAACGGCTCGTCGCTACAGATGCGCTTGCGCGACATCAACGTCGCCACCCAGCACGCCGCGTGCAGCGCCGATCCTTATCGCCTTATGTCGGCTGTGCTGCTCGGTGAGGAACTGACGCCGCGCGAACTGTTCTGATTTTTCGGGAACCCATACGATGAGCAAGATCACTCCCCAGATCACCACCTGGGTATTCACGCTTTCCCCTGAGGACCCGGGCAACTGGCAGCATACCTTCGACGCGGCTGTCGCCGCCGATCGTGCCGGCTTCGATCGCGTCGGCCTGACCGGCGAGCATGTCTGCTTCGGCGAGCACCTCGAAGCTTATTCCGACCCCAAGAGCGGCGGGCGCGAAGGCGGCAAGCAGGCGACCGGACCGGACGGCCACTACATCGAGCCGATCGTCACGATGTCGATGATCGCGGCGCTCACCAAGAACGTGCGCTTCATCCCCAACATCATGCTGGCGGCGCTGCGCCGCCCAGTGGTTCTGGCGAAGATGGCCTCGTCGCTCGACGTACTGTCGAACGGCCGCCTCGATCTCGGCATCGGCGTGGGCTGGCAGCAGGAGGAATACGGGGCGGCGGGCATCGATTTCGCCAAGCGCGGCTACCACCTCGACCAGACGCTGGAAGTCTGCCAGCTTCTGTGGAACGAACAGCGCGCCAGCTATTCGTCCGAAGACCTCAGCTTCGAGAACATCCATATGATGCCGAAGCCCGTCCAGAAAGGCGGGGTGCCGATCTGGGTGAGCGGCACGGTATCGAAGCCCGGCATGCGCCGCCTCGCCCGCTTCGGCGCGGGCTGGATCCCCTGGGGTCCCGCGACCGAGAATATCGACCTGCTGATCGAAGACATCAGGAAGATGCGCGAAATGGTCTCCGGGTTTGGCCGCGATCCCTCCGACATCCAGGTCGCGGGCTCGCTTCCGCTGCTGAAAGGTAGCGATGGCCAGATCGATCTCGAACGCTCGATCGCGGCCGTACCGGCGCTCTACGAAGCGGGCATCACCGATTTCCGCGTCGGACTGCCGATCCCGCGCGACATCAACCAAGCCGAAGATTACCTGACCCCCTGGGTCCAGGCCTTCCGCGCCATTACGCGCTGAGCGAATATCCGGGGGCCCATGATCGGACCCCCGCATTTCCAGCATGAGAGGCGCGGTCCGCGCGTCCGAAACCGGGAGAATGGCCGTGGCGCATCACGTTACGCTGCATCTGCACAACGTTCCTGAAAACCGTCTGGGCGAATACGCGGCGTGGTTCGAAGGCCCGCATCGCGAAGCGCTGGCCCGCCTTCGCGGTTTCAAGGGTGCGGAACGCTATGAGGTCACGCCCGAACAGGTAATGCCCGACATCGCACAGCCCTGGCGCTTCGTGAGCATCTACGAATTCGACTTCGCCGCGCCCGAGATCGATATCCCCGCTCTCGGTCCCTTGCTGGCGGACGCGCGCGATGCCGGGCTTATCGACGATAGGGACGGCAGTGAACGCGTAGTCACTTACGCGATGTATTCGGACTGGGTGGCGAGCGCAAACCACCATCCGGACAAGCCGCTGTCGCACGTCAGCCTGATCCTCGCCAACATTACACCCGGCCGCGATACCGAATATCACGCATGGTACGACGACGTGCATTGCCCGGAAGTGACGATCTCGCCGGGCTTCGTCGCCATGAAGCGCGGCAAACAGACCACACTGCAGATAGAACCGCGCCGCTTCGTCTATGGCGGGGAATTGGTGTTCTGCGGCCAGCAGACCGATGATATCGGTTTCACGATCAAAGACTTCGCCGAACGCGCGCGCGGCACCAGCATCAGCGGCATCGCCTTTGCACCGCGCTCCAAGTCAGGCTCGTTCGCCCGAACCGTCCACTTCTTTCGCAAGATCAGCGGCACCAAGTTCTGGTCTGGCGGGATCGCCTATTCCGGCGACATGACGCCTTACGGACGATAGCCGGGTACGCACCCTCAAAGTCAGCCGCGCGGTGGGGATGCCGCATAGCATCGGATTTGCACGTTCAGGTCAACACCGCGCCACCATCGGCAACGAGCGTATGCCCCTGCACCATCGACGCTTCGCTGGTACAGAGCCATACTGCGGCGGCCGCCACTTCTTCCGGCTCGGCGATGCGCCCCAGGGGGCATTTGCCAAGCATGAACTCCTTGATCCTGGGATCCTCGATTGCCCGCTTCGTCGGTTCGGTCAGCATGACGCCGGGACCCACCGCGTTTACCCGGATGCCTTTCGCGCCGTAATCCAGCGCCGCGCACTTCGTCAGGCCATAGATACCGTGCTTAGCGGCGAAATACCACGACAAGCCCGAGGCGCAGCCGTGCTCGTTCCCTGAACCGACATTGACGATCGCCCCCGCTCCCTGTTCCAGCATCTGCCGGATTTCATATTTCATGCAAAGGAACACGCCGGTCAGGTTCACCCCGATCGAATCCTTCCAGTCTTCCTCGCTGATCTCGGCGAGCGGCTTATAGCGGATATCGCGTATGGCGTTGTTGACCGCGCAATCGAGACTACCGAAAGTCTCGACCGTCTTGCGCACCATCGCCTGCACGCTTTCGGCATTCGAAACATCAGCCTGGACGAAAGCCGCCTCGCCGCCTGCCTTGCGGATGATCTCGACGGTTTCCTCGCCTCCTTCCTCGCGGATATCGACCACCGCGACACAGGCACCCTTCTGCGCGAAAATGCGTGCGCATTCGCGCCCCAGACCGCGCCCCGATCCCGTCACGAGCGCCACCTTACCGTCCAGCCGAGCCATCGCATCTTCTCCCTGTCCGTCTTCTAGCGAAAGCTACCCAGACACCTGCAGACGAACAAGTCGAGCAGGAACGCCCCAGCGATGATCCCACATGCATCACGATATTCGAGCACGGGAGAAGTCGCTTGGCATTTCCCTCGCGCGGGAATAGGCGGACCCCGCACGGGCGCGGTCTTACGACCGTCTCGCCCGACCAGCAGGAACGCCGGACAACGCGGCGATCCGGCCCGGCTTGCACGCGGGGCCGCCTCGCCCTGTCCGTTCGATGCAACGCCCGGTGGCCGGACAGGCCGGCAGGCCAAATGGGAACGAGTGGACGATGACTGTGACGAACTATCAGCTCTTCATCGACGGTAAGTGGCGTGCGGCCTCCGGCGGCGCGACAATGCCGGCGACCAACCCCTATAATCAGGAAGTCCACGCTCAGATCGCCGTCGCCACCCCGGCTGATGTCGAGGAAGCCATTGCCGCCGCCCGCCGCGCCTATGATACCATGTGGAGCAGGACGACACCGGGGCAGCGCGCCGCGTTGATGATCAAGGTCGCCGACCTGATCGATGCCAATGCCGAGCGACTGGCGGTGCTGGAGACCACCGACAACGGCAAGGTCATCCGCGAGACCAGTAATCAGATGGGCTATGCCGCCCGCCTGTTCCGCTATTACGCCGGCTGGGCCGACAAGGTGACAGGCGACGTCGTCCCCCTCGACGTGCAGGATACCACCGGCCTCGCCGTGCGCGAGCCCTTCGGCGTGATCGCCTGCGTCACCGCCTGGAACTCGCCCGTTGCGATCCTGTGCAACACGTTGCCTGCTGCGCTGGCCGCCGGTAACTGCGTCATACTCAAGCCCAGCGAGCATGCCTCTTGCACCACGCTCGAAATCGCGAAGCTGTGCGAGCAGGCGGGCTTTCCGGCGGGTGTCGTCCAGGTCGTCACGGGCGCCGGAGATGTCGGCGCGGCGCTGACCTCCAGCCCGCTGATAGACAAGGTCTCCTTTACCGGCAGTCCGGGTGTCGGCCGCGCCATCGCGCAGGCAGCGGGCGCCAACCTCAAGTCGGTCACGATGGAGCTTGGCGGCAAAAGCCCGAACATCGTCTTCGACGACGCAGACTTCGATCGCGCCCTGATCGGCGCGCTCGCCGGCATCTTCGGTGCGACGGGCCAGACCTGCATCGCCGGCTCGCGCCTTCTGGTACAGCGCGGTGTCTATGAGCGCATGGTCGAAGGCCTCGCCAAACGGGCCGCCATGATCAAGATGGGCGACCCGCGCCTTGCCGAAACCGAGATGGGCACCGCCGCGAACGAACCGCAGTTCAACAAGATCCTCTCGTTCATCGACGCCGCCAAGGGCGACGGCGCCCGGCTCGTCGCAGGTGGCAAGCGCGCCGATGCAGCGGAACTGCAGCGCGGCTTCTTCGTCGAACCGACGATCTTCGCCGACGTGAGAAACGACATGAAGGTGGCCGCCGAGGAGATCTTCGGCCCCGTTCTCTCGATCATTCCCTTCGACGACGAAGAGGAAGCCGTGCAGATCGCCAACGACACGCCTTATGGCCTCGCTAGCGGCGTGTGGTCGCAGAACATCGACCGCTGTATGCGTATGATGCGCTCGATCCGTTCGGGTGTGGTCTGGGTGAATACATACCGACAGGCTGCGCCGCAGGTACCCTTCGGCGGCATGAAGGATTCAGGTTACGGCCGCGTGCGCGGCCATGCCGGCATTCTCGAATGGCTGCAGACCAAGACCGTGTTCATCGACTATTCGGGCGACAAGCGCGATCCGTTCTCGATGAAGTTCTGACACTTC